>CAZENT010000001.1:0-231976 GCA_964513845.1 uncultured Pseudomonadales bacterium
TAGGACATTTGGTTCTCATCCAAAAGATCGCGGGTTCGACTCCCGCCGGGATCACCTCAAAGAAGTTTCGCCCAGATTTCTGGGATATCGCCCGTGCGCCCGCCCACGCACGGAGCGATGCGAAGGGCTTTTTTAGTTCCCCTGTAAGTTGTTTATCTTTCAAAAAGTAGTTCGAGCCGATGTTTTTAGCGAAGATTCGCAAATCTTCGCTAGGGGTATCCGGTCGCGCGACTTTTTGCGCCTGTAGGGCGCAATGTACGAACTGCGTCATTGGTTCGAGCCAACTCGAACCCCCGCCGTGGACTTTGGCTATCTTGTCTTCAAACTTTTTCTTTTCGGTGAATAACTGATTCTTTTTGTCTTTGTAAGTTTGAGAGTCGATTGTGCCATCAAGATAGCTATCAAGGAGAAGATTGAGTTTGCCATCAATGGTATGAATATCAAACTTGAGTTTGACTAGCAGAGATTGCGCAGATTGCTGATCTAAAACTTTGTCTCGCTCGAGCCAGTTGAGCCAATTCTTTTCCCATGCTTGGGGAAGGGTGGCAGAAGAAACAAATCCAACGAGCTGATCTTTTAATTTTGTTTCTTCTAAGTACGGCTGAGAACAGGGTTTGAGTTTCTTGGTGCAACGGTAATACTTAAAAGTTTGTGATGATCCATTTTTATATTTCTTCGTGTGGGACTCAGCCGTAATGGTCGCGCCGCACTCCCCACAACGCATAAGACCGGAAAAAGCAAAGTCGTGACTGTGATGTCTTGAGTTAGTTTTGTATTCGAGTTTATTTTGTACTCTGTTAAATATGTCTCTAGGCACAAATAATTTGTGACTGCCTTCGAAATATTCGTGGTTGTACGACATGATACCGATGTAGAACTGGTTGGTAAGCATTTTATGGACTTGGCTAATGCCGACCGGCTTACCACTTCTTTTAAGAATGCCGCCTTTGGAGAGAAGAAGTGAAACGTCGGTGAATGGAACTTTTTCTTTGGCGAATATCTCGAAGGCTTTCTTCACGACTTTGGATTTTTCTATGTCTAGCTCAATGCCTTTGGTAATTTTATTGTTGAGATAGCCATAAGGTGCTTGAGATGGCCAGACGCCATTTCGGATTTTTTGGCGGAGACCGCGTTTAACGTTTTCACTGAGGTTATCGACATAGTATTTGCTTTGACCGAAAGCAAGGTTGAGCATAAATTTTCCTTGTGGTGTATTGTCAAACCAGAATGAAGGAAACTTAAGGTCAAGGAGATTGCCGGTGTCGAGGAGGTAGATAAGGTATCCGCCATCAATACTGTTTCTGGCTAACCGATCTGGGTGCCAAGAAAGAATGGCGTCGGCCTCGCCACTTTCGATTTTACTTAAGACTTCTTTGAAAATTGGTCGTCCGGGAGACTTGGCTGTTCTTGACTCGGAGAAAGTGGCGACTATTTCAAGCTTTTCTCTTATGGCGAACTCTTGTAATTCAGCAATCTGCGCTTCAATGGACAAGACTTGTTTGTCTTTTTCATCGGTACTCTTTCGACAATACAATATGTATTTCACTCTACATATCATTTAACCATATATTTCCCGAAAGAGTACATTAAGACAAACCCAGTCTTGTTCCCCGTTTTGCGTTGGCGGTTCTTTTTCTTTTTAGAAAGTAAACAACTAAAAGCCCTTCGCATCGCTCCGTGCGTGGGCGGGCGCACGGGCGATATCCCAGAAATCTGGGCGAAACTTCTTTGAGGTGAGGTGTTATAACGAAGTTCGGACCTATTTCCAACAAAACTTCTAGTTATTGGCTCACCGCTCGGCAAAATTGCCTCGCGGTTCGCCAACCCCGTCTGCCGTGAACATCGGCTCGAACGGCACCACCGCTGTGGTGCAAAAAGAACCGCCAACACAAAACTAGATTTCCTATAGTATTAATAGTTAATTTTTGACTATTCTTTTTCTGTTATACATATTAGGTTAGGATTCTTTTTAAAATAGGTTCAGGCTTAGAGCCATTACAAACATACCAATCACAATTCCTGATATAGCCGTATGTCCCTCGCTGTGTTCAAAACAAGTAGGGAGTAGTTCATCAATACATATATAGACCATGACTCCTGCTACGAAGGCAAAAATGTATGACAAAAGAACTGGGGATAGATAAGGTCGGAGAATAAGATAGGCAACAATTGCTCCGACTGGTTCTGCGATGCCAGCAAGTAAGGAGTACTTAAAGGCTTTAAACTTACTATTGGATGCGAAATAGATTGGTGTCGCGATTGCCATTCCTTCGGGAATGTTATGTAATGCTGTAGCAAAGGCAATTAACAATCCAAGTCTAGCACTCCCCATGCTGCTCATAAATACTGCTATCCCCTCTGGAAAATTATGGATAACAATTCCAATAGCAACCATGAAACCTGAAATCATTAACTTGTTGTAATTTATTCCCCTTTTTGAACAGTAATTCATGTAGTGATGGGGGATGGTCATATCTATAAGACCTATTACCAGTATTCCGATAAAAAATGCGATGTTGGCGGACAGGAAACCTACGCTTTCGATAGCATGAGGTAATAACTCAATGAACGAGAGATAAATCATGGTTCCTGCAGAGATCCCAAGAAAAAAACTAAGAAAACTTTTTTTGAAATCTTTTAGAAAGAAAACAACGAAGCTTCCAAGCACTGTCGAAATGCCCGCTAAAAATGTTAATAATAAGGGTATTTGAATTTCGTGCATTATTTATTAACCAACTTGTATCCCAAAGATAGTGAAAAAATAATAGCTTCTACAACTACAATTAGTGGTCCTGTAGGCAAGTTCCATATCAGGGAAAATAATATTCCGGAAATCGTTCCCAAACTACCAAACAGAACAGCCCAGAACTTATACTCCGGAACTGATCTGCTGATGTTGCGTGCCGCCCCAGCAGGTATTGCGATTAAGGCTACGGTAATCAGACCGCCAACCAAGTAGACTCCAAGAGCAACTACAACAGCTATTGAGAGAAGATAAACAAGGTTGTATTGAGATACATTAATTTTCTTGGCGATAGCAATCTCTTCATTAATGTTGATTAGAATCATCTTTTTATAAATATGCCTAACACTGAGATACACGAGAATGCTCAAAACGACAACCATGACTGTTTCCCAGGCAGAAATTTTCATAATACTGCCAACAAGAGCTTCTTCAGCTTGATCTATCGGTAAAAATAGTAGTGATGTCCCCACTCCGAAAGCAAATATGACTGCTGTGAGATTCTCCATGGGTAATTTTGTTTTTTTCTCAAGCAACCAGATTAGAATTGCTCCAAAAATAACGAAGGGAAATACTCCAAAGGCGAAACTAAAATGGTAGATGATAGCGAGCGCAACACCTGGAAAAGCTAAGTGGGCCAAAGGTCCAGCGACAACGGACATTTTTTTCGAGAGCATTAAAGTACCAAGATATGCAGCAATACTGCTAATGAAAAAACCACTTATAAGGCTAAGGATTAATTGTGTGTTCATATGTTTTTTGTGGGATGGTCATAAAATTTGATTTCCATGCCGAATACTTGCTCAAGCATTTGAGGCGTAAGAATTGATTTTGGTTCTCCAAAACAGAGGTGTTTCTTTTGACTTAGGCAAAGAACGTTATCCGAGTATTTGTAGACAACGCTAATATCATGGGTCACTAATAAAATCGTTAATTTTTCAGTCTGTTGAAGTCTGTGAAGGAGTGAATATAAATTTTCTCCACCACCAATATCAATTCCAGATGTGGGTTCGTCTAGGAATAATACCTGTGGTTTATCAATAAGAACCCAAGCGATTAACATTCTTTGGAATTGACCCCCGGAAAGAGTGTAAGCATTTTTTGAGAGAATATCAGCGTCAAGACCAACTAATTTGAGAGACTCTGCCACTTCTTCAAAATTGTGAACAGGTTCTTTTAGATCAAAAATATCCTTCACTGTTAAAGGCATATCTTTAACTGCCAGTTGGTTAAGACCTTGGGGTAGATAGCCAATTGAGACTTTTTTATGCCAGATAATTTCTCCTTCATAATGGAGAATTCCTAGTATTGCTTTGAGGAGAACACTCTTTCCAGAACCATTTGGGCCAAGGATAGTGACAATGTCTCCTTCATTTACAGAAAAGGATAGATTGTCGTGGATTGTGTGATTATCCAAGATTATTTTTAATTCCTTGATCTCAAGTAATTTATTCATAAACATTTTTGACATAGACCAATGAATTCTAGATCATGTCTTTGAACATGAAATTTGTATTGTTTTTTAATTATTTTTTCTGTTTTGGAAAAACTGTGTTTCATTTTTATCGGAATAATCGTTTTGCATTTTGAGCAAACCAAGAAATGGTGATGTGTGTTTGAGGATATCTCATAACGCCTTTGACCGTCTCCCAGTATCACTTCTGAGATAAATTTGAAGGCAATTAGTTTTTCAATTTCTCGATAGATGGTAGTTTTGTTGGCTTCAACCTTATTTAACAAATCACTCGCTGTTTGAGGTTGATCTGATTTTGACAATATCGACAAAATTCTTACTCTGATCGGAGTTTCTTTTAGACCAAGTTGTCGAAGTCGTAGTTTTGTCTCATCTATTGACATACCTCAATGTAATGCAACTCGGTTGCATTTGTCAAGAAAAGATTTTTCGTCTACTGGCACAAAGTGGCTCCTATGGTTGAATTTACATCGTCTACACCATTCATACTGGGGATGGGTGCATAATCCTCCATGGGCTTTGCTGGTACCGGAGAGACATATTTAACTTCCTTGTTTAAAGGAATTTTTGCATTAGCAAGTGAGATTATTTTTTGACCCTTTAACCAGTTGTCAAAACCAGTCCAAGAAAGATCTTTTGAGCAGAGAACTTTCTCATACTCTTGCCACCACTCAAGACGTGTTCCGCCGAGATAAGCGTGAGAAACAATGATCATATTGTCAGGATTCTTAGCAATACTTTGAGCAAGGATCTTGCCAAATTCTTTGGCGTCAGCACCCCTAGCCCAGAGACTATAATCGCAAAGAGATCCTCGACCCATGGGTTCTCCGACGTCGACATTGGTGACGGAAATAACCTTTGTCTTGTACTCAAGTGGTTGATAGACGACGGCTTCGACGTCTTGAGTACCGCGACCGAGGATGTATTGAATACCTAAAGCGTCGGCAGCTTTCAATGTTGTTTCGTCATAGGCAAAATAGCGACTACCAAAAACTCTCATTTCTTTTCCCGTAATACTTTCGACTGTTTCTTTGGCTTCTTTTAGATACTTGTATTGATCCTCATATGGCATGTCCCAGAAAGCGGTCTTGTCATAACCACCAGCAATCTCATAGCCTTTGTTTGCTAGGCGTTTGAATACTTCAGGATTTTCTTTTAGGACATTATCCTGAACTTTGACAAGGGCAGTTAAGTTACGTAAGTCAAGTTGTTTTTCCCATTGAAGAACTCCGTCAATACTTTCGAATTCAATGAGCATGAGCATGGTATTGGTCGGCCGATTAGTAATCTGCTTATAAATATTTGAATTAAATAATACAAGGGAGGCTATTAACAATAAAGGTAAACCGAGCAAAAGATAGGCGTATTTTTTAAAAAGGTTGGGCTTCTTTTTTTTCATTTTTGTTAATATTTTGTAATATGTATTACATTAATTAATAATATACTATTTATTGATTTGCCCGATCTAACCAAACAATAACCATTCTGGTTTGAAGATTAAAAGGAGCCCAATAATGAGCATTAATATTCCTCCAACAAGGTGAGATACACGGGAGTACTTGCTCTGAATACCTGTTAGACGAAGTGTGATCATGGCCGTAAAGAAAATAAATAGATCATCGAGCATAAATATGAAAATGTACAAGAGAAGATAGAGATAATATTGTAGAGATGGTAAGTGATAATTACTCAATAATTGGGTATAGATTGCGGGAAGCCCGGCAGAGCAAACCAGCTCGACCATATTTACGGCAAAAGCTAACAGAATAATGCCTCCCAAAGCAATAAATAATTGTTTCCTTTGAGTAATATTTTTTAGTTTTTCAAATATTTTTTGTCTTTTGGAATCCCCCATTACCTGACAACCACCGTTCTTGTTGGTGAAGTAGTCATTGAGGTAATAACTACCAGAACCCAACGCGAGTAAGCCAATAATTAGCCTTATCCACACAACAAAGCCAAGAAACAAAAAGAGATTTAGCCAGGCAGAAAGAAATAAGAAATAAGCAAAAGCTGAAGCCACAATGAAGGTTGTGCCCAACATCCACATTCTTTTCCGATCTTTCATTCCCAATAAAAGGCTAATCAAAAAGAGAAGCGTCCACATGGCACATGGATTAAAGCCGTCTATCATTGCTATCACAATAGTAATTAGAGGAAGAGAAATCTTTTTTACTTCCAGATTTCCTAAAAAGGGTACATTAATTATCTCTGGGACTCCGTCCAAACTGTTATTTTCCTGAGACTTATCACCTGCCTCTTTCGTTGCGAGCAAATCTGCACAGCCATCTCTAATGGCACATTTAATTGAATCTTCAATTTCACTTCCAGTGACTTCATCGTTGTAATAACCAGAAAAATACTTTGTACCAATTACAGTAAAAGGAACTCCTTTTATTTCTGTCTGTAATTGAGATCCAACCTTTTGAAGAAGGTCACGATTACTTTGACTACCCGTAATTTCATATTCTTTGATAGTTAGCTCTGGGTATTTGTCTTTTATAGTATCAAGGAAAACTTTTTCTTTGGCACAGTGTGGGCACCCTGAAGCCCAAAAAAAATGTATAGTAACTTCGTTTGCAAATATTGGTTTCGCTGAGATGAAGAACAAAAACAATGATAGAAGAAATAGAAGCAGCTTTCTCATTTATTTGTCTTTGCACTCTTTAATTAACTGAACTAACTTTTCCTTTTCGACCTCACCGCTAAATCTTTGTATTTCTTTGCCTTGATTATCCTCGAAAATAAAAACTGGCAAAATACCACTATTTATTTTGTATTTATTGATAATTTCTTTATCTGTATCAAAATCATAGTACTCAGTGACCAATTTGGGGTTTTCTTTTTCAATCTCTTGCCAACGTGGTCTCATAACAAGACAACCATTGCACCAAACAGCTCCAATTTTTATTACTTTCATTTTATTCTTTTATTTTGATGATTATTGATAGAGTATGAGGCAATGAATGTGGTTATCGGGACTGCCAAAACTAGACCAATACTACCGACCAATGTTCTGACGACTTCATCGGCAATAATTTCGTAGTTTATTAATTCAGAGAAAGGTCTTGGATTATCTACAAATAAAAGAAGTAAGGGAAGGGCAGCGCCTGTATAAACCAGTATTAGAGTATTTACCATTGATGCAATATGATCTTTGCCTACGGACATAGCCTTAAGGTATAGATCTTTGGATTTTAATTGAGGATTGGCGAGTTTTAGTTCTTGAACAATAGCTGATTGAGAAATAGTGATGTCGTCAAGAACCCCAAGAACTCCGATAATCATACCGGCAAGGAGAAGTCCTTTTATGTTAATTGTCCCCTCTTTGAAGACATTTAAAAACCCAGCCTCTTCAGAAGCAAAACCGGTAAGTTTTGTCGCTTCGACAAAAAGAGTGGCAAGAATCCCGGTAACTACGAGAGAGATTAGCGTACCGACAATGGCGACAAGAGTTTTTCTATTAAAACCGTGTGACAAGAAAAATGTAACAGGAATTATGGCTAGAGAACCGAGAATGGCGATGGTGACAGGATCGCTTCCGCTATAAATACTGGGTAATATGAATTTGAGGATTACTAAAAAAGAGACACCCATACCTAAAATTGAACTTAAGCCTTTCCATTTACCAACAACGACGGTAATCACAACAAACAAAAGAAACAACACTAAAAGGGGTGTCCGACGGACGTAATCCGTAATGAGATATGTTTCACTTCCAGTAGACTCTTTTGCATAAGCAATGACTACTTCATCTCCAGCCTTGTACAAAGTGTTACTGCCCTGATATACATCGCCACTTTCAATATTCATTGTTTTACCTTTTTGAGAACCTTTGGTAAGTTGTATCTCTAGTTGCTGATATAACTGCTCTTTGGAGTTATTGGAAGAAGTAATTCGTCTCTGACCTGTAATTTTAATAATTTTTCCTTCGAGCGTTTCTTCTTGATAGTCGATTACTGCATTCTGTTCATTAGCAGTTAAACTGGCTTCGTCTGTTGCCGTTTCGGCAAATACAATCGGGGTTGTAAATAATGAATAAATGAATAGTGACAAACAGATAAAAAGTGTGGAGATAAAGGTGTTTTTCATAAATTACTGCCTCTCAAGTCTAATAGCCTTTCCATTAATCAAAGCATCGGCAATTTTCTGATTGGCACTATCTAATATTCTAGCGAAGGTTGGCTGAGAAATTTTCATTTTATCGGCGGCTTCTGTTTGCGAGATGTTATCTACTTCATATAGCTTTAGGGATTCGAGCTCATCAGCTCCCAGAATAACCTCTTCAAGCAAACGAAGAGGAATACCTTGAGGTTTGAAATATGATACTTTCGGACTAAACCGAACACATCGGGGAATTTTTCGTCTTGTCATACCGATTTTGTTACTTTTTACTGTCGGAGACTATCTTCTTTGATTTCATTTGTTTCCCAAGACCTAAACCTAACCCCTTACTCCATCTACATCCTCGTCCACGGCCTTGACCAACGATACTTCTATCTGCTTCGGGAACGCATTCTCCACGACGCCTACCAGTTTTTGATCCTTCTCCTCGAGGACCTGTTTTGTCTAAATTTGGCATTTTTTTGATAATTATTAATGAATACATATTCAGTATAACACAATAACCCCGTTGTTGAAACAATCTAAAAATACAACTGCTTATACCTGTTTATGTCTGCGAAGCAGGCATTTTGGCCGACAGGCCAAATGCTGTCTCAATTCTGGAACATCGGCTAGTAAAATTTTCTCCCAACTAGCTGATATTCTATGGCGAAATCGTTAGTTTGAGCCATACATTGAGAGAGCTTCGCCACAATCGCTGAATGCGAAGTTGAGGCGAACATAAAGAGGCGACAGCGATAGCTGGCGCTTGCTCGTAGGAGCAATTTATCCCGACCGAATTGGAGTTGGTCGAAAATTCTTTGCAATTTTCGACATTCAGCTCTGCTGAGAAGCACCCGCAACGACATTGAGGTCGGGATACTGAGTTTGTATTCCTCACCGACAACCGCAGTTGGAGGTGAGGTGTCGCGCGACCGGTAATACCCCGACGGCAGGCGGGGTTGGCGAACCGCGAGGCAATTTTGCCGAGCGGTGAGCCAATAACTAGAAGTTTTGTTGGAAATAGGTCCGAACTTCGTTATAACACCTCACACAAAGAGAGTTTTCGCTCTCGTCAGGGTACATCGCTCGTGCGCCCGCCCCCGCACGGAGCGATGCGAAGGGCTTTTTCATCTCCCATTTGAGTTGTTTATCTTTCAAAAAGAAGTTCGAGCTAGCAAGTTGAGATTTAAACTGGAAGGTTTATCCTACTTCATAATCTTTGCTGTTGAGAAAACTTTACATTTTATTTCGGAATCAGATCTTGACGCATAATTATCCAAAGCTTTCTGTAGTTCAATTTCATCGTTGGCATCAATCTCTAGCCAATATTCACCACCTGGATGAGTGAATTTTTCTGGATTGTTTAATATGTTGTCAAACAAAATTAGTTTTTCCTCCACTGATAACGTTTTGTCTTTAAACATGTCAACGTATTGATCTTCTAAGATTAGTTGTCGATTTATCCAGACCGGTAAATTCACAAGGTCTCTTTTGATTACCTCCACTCCTTGTTTTATCAAAAATGGTTCTCCGTCTTCAGACAAAAAAGCTAACGCAATTATTTTTGCTTTTTCAACAAAATTATCATTACCCGCAAGGTCTCCTCGATATTCAAACTTTAGTCTAGTTCTTTTGCCATCCGGAGTTTCACTAATAGGTACTTTCACATTGAGTCTAACTTGTTTGAATTCTGGAGAGAATCTAACCCTGGTCGATCCTGATGGTCCATATATATCAAAATTTGCAGGTCTGTGTTCTGCCTCATTGAACAATTTAACTGCCGTTATTGAGTCTATTGAAAGTCTAAACTCACATTCCTTGTATCTGATATGAAAAGAAGTGCTTGCTCTAATAATCTGATTTTCAAGATCAATTGTGTTTTCTGGTAAATCATTCTCTTTTACCGATTCAAGAACTTTCGCAATTTCAATTGCTTTTAATGCTTGGGTTGCCGACTCTTTAACTAGATTATCTTGACCTAATGTCTCTGGGTAATCGGTATTCCCAACAAGGACCGAAAAATATTTTTGCCATATGCGATCTTGAATAGGATCACCCACACCAAGCTTTCTTCCCGTAGGAGTAGTAAGAAGGGACAACAACTCAACACTGTCAGGCATTGGTAAAAATTCTTTCATGCTTAATTGTAATATACTCAAACTATGAAGATAAAGGTAATCTACGCTGACTTAGGTGGCGTTCTAATTGTAAACAAAGCTAGAGAGATAGGAGAAAAATATGAAAAGTCTGACGGCTTAACTCCCGAGATGACAAAAAGCGCATTTAGATTTATCCAGACAGCGAAAAGATCAGATGAAGAACTAGTTGCTTACCTAGAAAGTGAAAACATCAAAATGGATGTATGGAAGAGATTTTTGGCTGATTTCTATGCATCTGAGTCTAGAAATGATGATCTCGTAGAACTACTTAAAAAAGCCAAGTCGAAAGGTGTTTTAGTTGTATATACAACTAATAATTCTGCAAAACTTATTGATCTGGTGAAAAAATATCATATTGACGATGTTGCTGACTTGGTCATAAATTCGTCTGAAGCTAATGTGGCCAAACCTGATCCAGAGTTCTGGAAAGTGGCCTTAAGTGAGACAAAGAAATTAATGCCGGATGTGTTACCGCAGGACATATTGGTTTTGGATGATAGTCAAAAAAATTGTGTTTCGGCTGAAGAATTTGGGTTCAGGAGTTACATTTACAGTAACACCCCAGAATCCCAAACTGAGATAAATGCCTTGATTTATTAGATATTCTTTTCTTCCTCTCGCATCATGAGCAAAATCGCTTCATTCATATCATTGGTCTCAAGAAGTTTTTGACCAACCAATACCCACTGGTTTCCCTTGAATCTTCCATACTCAATACATTTGAAGGCAAGAAAGAAAGGTAATGTCTTTTCAGGATACAGACCAACTTGGTGATACTTTTCCATTGAGCTATTAATCAAATCCATAATTTCATGGCCTTTCCCTCTTTTAACGCACCAAAATGCTAAATAGGCTAAATCGTATGCAGGATCCTCCCATCGACTATATGTCCAATCAATTAAAGAAATTGGCTTCTCTCCTTCGATAATAATATTGCTCATCGTCACATCTTTGTGACTTAGTGAGAAAATCGTTTCTTTATCCAATGCGGGAATCCATTTTTCTTTTATTAAATTAGTTATTTTTCCCGACGGGTCAAGTCCATCCCTGTCAATGTCATTTAATAAAAATCTTGCTATTTCCGTGCCGATTCCGTTAAGGTATGCCTCCTGTCTTCGTTCGTTCTCATCCAACGATTTTCCAAAGATGGGTGATACTGTAGATGTATGTAAATCGACAAGTAAGGGCAATAAATTTGACAATATTACGAATGTTTCCTCTGGATCTTCTATGTATGTAGCGGCCTCTCCCAGATATGAATACAATACCAGAGCAGGATCGGTTTCTGTTGCACTAGACCATCCGGAAAGTAATCTGGGCTTTAGTCCAGGGACTTTTTTGGATGCATAAATTCCAACATTGTGTTCTCTTCTTACCATATCTTCACGAACATCCCAGCTTTTCTTGGCGTCAAGAGTTTTAAAAACATATGTAGGCCTTGATTCATCTGAATCTTGAAATGTGACGTAATAACAATTTCGATGATAATGATCAACAGGTGACACAACTATTTTGGAAATACTCTCATTTGAATGACCTACTTCGGCCAAACAACGATCTAGATTATCTTGAATATTTTTTTCTAGTTCAAAACCTTCTTGTTTTGGTCGCTCTGTTTCACTTGACATTTTTTGTTGATTTATTTATATCAATCTTGTAATTTTCCGATTTTAAATAGTTTTCAGTAGAAATATATTTTTGTTTTGTGTATTTGCTCCACTTGACAATCCAACCATAAATAAAACCTACCGATTTATAGAACGCATACCTGAGAATAAATATATTTTGATTGAGAGGCCGTTTAACATCTATCAAGCTGAGTTCGCTAAACGTCTTTTGCAGTGATAATAATACAGAATTCCCATAAAATAGCTTTGCTTTTTTCACTTGATAGGCTCTGCCAATTCCATATAACATCCAGGTCTTTTGTGACTTTTTTGCATCATCCAGTCCGTGAGATACACTCAGATTTGGGGAATAAACCAAATTGTATTCATTATATTCTTTGAATCTCTGAGACCATTCAGAGTCCTCTGCCCCGGATAATTCTTCATTATATAAACCAACTTTGTTGTATATTTTCTTATTAATTATCAAATTTGGAGTATATGGGGACAGCTTGTAGTTATCGTTGAAGTATGTTCTTAACCAGGAATAATTTCTATCGAAAGCTGACCTGCCCAATGTGTAGTCTATCTTTCCTTTGATGACATCTTGTTTGTTGTGAGTACGAATTAAGTTTTTCAGATAATTATCATCAAATACACAATCGGAATCAATAAATACTAGAAATTCACCCCTTGCTTGAAGCACACCAATGTTTCTAGCCAATGAAATATTCTTCTTTTTTGTATAGACAATTCTTATGTTTTTATATCCTGCATTACGTTCTAGTAGTAATTCTAAGGTTTTGCTACTTGAGCCATTACAAACGATTAGACATTCATGTATTTCAGAACCAGAACAATCTAAGAATGACTGAATCGTATTAATTACTCGTATATCGTCGCAAACTGGAACAATAAATGAATATTTCATTAAAATGGTCTGATATCTAATGTTGTTTTCCCTGTAACGCTTTTATATCTCGTTTGAATCATTAAACTGGCTTGTTCCATAAAATCGAAGGCAGTTTTGAGATATTTTAATTTTTTTTCATTGTCTTCTAGCAGTACAATACCATAACGAATATTGTATGAAAGTATGGGTAAATTAACAAACTCATCAGATCCAGAAAAGTTGGCAAGAAAATATGAGCAGATATCTTTTTTGGGAGTGATAAGAATGTCCATCTCAAAATACAAGAGGTCTCGGGCAGTTAGAATAATTTCTTTTGTTATTCCAATTATTGTTTTCTGATCAATGTTAGATCCACTCTCCAGATCAAGCTTTAAATATCTCTTCCTAAGCTGATGGCGACGAAACATATCTGTCCTCAAAAACGAATTTAACATCTGTGACTTGGAACAAGTGCCTAAGTATTTTGAGAATCTTTCTTTTAGGTCATTCCCCAAAACATTTACTCCGTCAGCGTGCAGATTCACAATCAATGTTGGAGAAAGTAGTTCAAAAAGATCGTCTTGTGTGCAGAAAACATGATCTATTTCTATACCTAGCTTTTTATCTAATTCAATTAAATCTTTTGATAACGTAGACATTTCAACATAGCTGATTTCGTCTTTGTTGTGCAATACCAATATGCTGTCAATATCGCTACCGACTTGTATTTTTTCTCCTCTGGCTAAGCTTCCAAAAACATAGAAGGAATCAATTAATTCCTTGCTTGTCGTAGAAAGTGACCCCTCTAATATCCGTTTAAAACTTTCAAGATTTATATCCATTAGTTTAGTATATTTTTGTAAATTTCAATCATTTCATGGTTGAGTTTATCAACATTAAAGTCGTCCAACACTATTTCTCTTCCGCACTCCCCCATCTTCATTCTCTTGTCCCTGTCAGTAATCAATTTAGTCAGGTTGTCGCGTAGATCCATAATGTCATGTTCTTCCGATAGATACCCGGACTCAGCATGTTTTACAATCTCGGGTATCCCCGTATGCATCGTCGAAATAATTGGTAAGCCACAAGCTTGAGCTTCCATAATAACTGTTGGTATTCCCTCATCATCACCCTCCGATGACATGACACTAGGATGAAGGTAGATATCTGAGCTTTGATATTGTTCTATTACCTTATCTTGGGTTAGTTTGCCTAAGAATGAAACGACATTCTCTAACCGATACTGCTGTATCATTTTTAAATATTCATCTTTCATCGGACCGTCTCCTACGATGTGGTAGCGAATGTTTTTTAATATTTCTTTTGGTAGCAAACCTACCGCTTGAAGTGCATCCTGAAAACCTTTTTTTTCAATGAAACTACCCACAGAAAGCAGAGAAATAATTTCTGTTTCTAGTTTCTGCTTTGGAGAAAATTTTTTTGTATCAACTCCCATATGATGTACTATTACTTTGGCTGGATCGCATCCCATTTTTATTAAGCCTTCTCTAATGTAATTTGAAACCGGAAGGATAAATCTCGCTTTCTTAAAGACAGCGTCAAAACCCTGATCAACAACTTTCCAGGTTCTTGGTGCTATATATGAGTGAAATGTCACCATTGTAGGATCTGAAAAAACAATATTTGACAATAAATCCTCTCCTAAATTTCCCCATTGAATGTGAACAATATCGGGATTATATCTGTCAATCGCGTCCTTGATTATTTCATAGTTCAAAAAACCACCAGAATTTTTGGGGAAATACTGAACCAAATCCATTAGATGATATTTATCAACGTCAGGATGAACTATAGTTTCCAAGAAATTGTCTTCGCAGGCTTTAACTATTGCGGGGTTTTTAATGGCAAATATTTTGATGTCAATTCCAGAGTCAATTAACCGAGTAATCCGATTGAGTGTAAATGTTTCAGATATTTTTGGAAAAAAATTTGTAAATATAATTATCTTCATTTTGATTTTGTCGCGACTATAAATAATCCGTTTGATTTAGATTTTTTGTGAAGCTTAAAGTCAATAACACACAGGGGATATACAAAGGGCCACAAAAGAGAGTAGATTACCTTACTCTTCAATCTGACAATTTCGAGTAATTCATACATAATTTGTGAAAATGGTGGGAAGGAAGATTGCCAATATTTAATTTTTAATCCACATTTATCCAATAAGTCTTCAAGATCTTCTTGACTAAAACCGCCTTGCTTGTGTTCATCCGGTCCGTAGGTAAAAATATGTTTTGTATCTTTCAAAATATACTTCCGGTCACTATCTCTGGGTGTTTGAATAATCAAAGACCCACCCACCCTTAATAGTTTCGATATTCTTTGTATCTCTTGAATTGGATTTTCTATGTGTTCTAAAACATCCAAGCAAAGAACATTATCATATTTTTCATCAAAAATAACCTCGTCAAAATTCGAACAAAGGAAAGAATTATTAAGCTGTTGACTGTCAGAAACTATTTTGGCTTTGTTGATTCTTTCGGGTAGTCGATCAACTCCTAGGCCAGTCAAACCAAAGTCTTTAGATAATTGATTGAGAAACAACCCATCGCCTGTTCCAAAGTCTAGCACCATGTCATTTTTATTAAAATGACAGCTGTTGACTATGAGATCATAAACCAGATGCGAGGACATAAAAGGAGTACCAAATATGCCATAGTAAATATTCCAATAAGTATTGGTCTGCAAATATTTATATTGCCTACCTATAAAGTTCATCTTTTATATATTTTACTCGAACATATGAGTAAAGAAAGTTGGCTGGAAATTATTACCTAATCCTCCCTTGAATATGTTGCAGAACTTGTAGGAGTTTCCCATAGCCTGATAGCTTTAAGCCTCAATTTTGTATTGAACGAATCAACGTATTTGTCATCCAATTGTTTAAATATCCACATTGATACATTTTCCGCAGTGGGAGTAAATGGGACGATTAAATGCTTAAGTTGTGGATTGTCTGCATAAAATTTTATCAACAGCTCATCTTGTTCCCAAACCATGAAGGCATGATCTAGTACATCATGGATAACAGTTGTAGCAATCGATTTTATATCTCCAAAGTCGATTACCATACCATTACTAGAGCTGCCTTCTTCTCCAATAAGATTACCTTCTAGACATATTTCCGCTTTATACCGATGACCGTGCAAGCTGTTGCATTTAGACTTATGGTTCAGCACCCTGTGTCCCATGTCCCACTCAATTTCTTTTGTTACTTGCATATTATTTAGATAAATTTATATTTTTTATATATGTCCCTGTTAAATTGATTTACTGGTTCTTGTTTACTTGAGAGTGGTCCTCTTACTGTGGTAGTAGAAGTCACGAGTCCTCCTTTTTAACACCTCTCATATTCACACATAGATGTTCAGCTTCATGTTTCTCGGTTTCTATTTTTTTTATTATAATTTTGAATAATGTAATTAATGTTTATTATACTACCATCAAAAATCTCAAAATGTAGATTATGGGTTTATGTTGCCTTATATTTTGTGCCTGCGAAGCAGGCATTTTGGCTGACAGGCCAAATGCAGTCTCAATCATTAAATATCAGATAGTAAAATTCTCTCCTAACTAGCTGGTATTTATATGGCGAGATTGTGAAACGAGCCATATATTGAGAGAGCTTCGCCACAATCACTAAGAGTGATCTTGTGGCGAACATATAGATGTGACATCGAAGTTGGCACTTTGCCGAAGGCAAATCATCCCGCCCGCAGGCGGGATACAGAATTCGTATCGCGCGACCGTAATACTGCCGACAGGCAGTTGGCGAACCGCGAGGCCGTTAGGCCGAGCGGTGAGCCATTAAGTTAGTAGTTCTGTTGGAAATAGGTCCGAACTTCGTTATAACACCTCACAAACAAAAAGGACTGGTTTACCCAGTCTTTTTTGTTTGTCTAAATGCAGGGAGTCGAAAGTCGGAACCAGTTTCGTGACGAACCTGGTGAGACAGGTCCTGAACGAAAGTGAAGGGACTCCCACCGGGATCACAACAACAAAATTATCCAGCCATTTGCTGGATTTTTTGTATTCTTCGAAAACAGCAAAAAACTACTTTAAAACATATGTGAAGATCAGTGGACAGGCATTTAAAATGCCGTGCAAAACAATACCGTACCAAATGTTGCCATTTTTATGATAAATGTAGCCAAATAATAATCCAGTTACCAAGATTTGTATTGAAAAACCAAAATGACTTAAAGCAAACACGAGCGTTGTAAATAATATCGCATAGGTTATTGGTAATTTCCGCGAAAAATAGTTTTGTACAATACCGCGATAGAATAACTCTTCTTCAATAGGACCTAATACTGAAACTGTGAGAAAAAGTAAATAACCATTAACATTTCCAAGCGCTATGTCTGATGACCAATTGATTGACGTTATTCGAGCCAACAGATAGATGAAGACCAAAAGTACGAATGCGATTACTGCGTTGTTTCGTACGCCTTGAAACGATAAAGGTTGTGAATTAATTTGTTTCCATTTCGCAACATTAATTCTAAAGAGTAAAAATAGTAAGCAAAGACTTAGCAAGTTCATCGCAAACATTGCCAATAGACCCTGATTATTATTTTCACGATATAAACCGATTTGAAGGAAAACAAATGGAATTACCAGTGTGCTCGTGAGTAGATACAGTATTATTTTGTGGGATTGTGTTGGTGGTTTATGCAGTGTGAGCATTATTGTGTAAATTTCGAATTAAATACAAAAATGTAAGTTGATTATATGTGAATCTAGTTCCGAATATACGAACTAATTCATTATTTTTGTAAGTTATGTAAATTTAGTGATAATGCTGTCAAACGCTATAGGTTTCCCGTGAGCGTCTGTCTCATTTTGACTGTAATTTAACACAATTGACTGCACGAGTTACGAATAGCATTTATTAGCTGAATTTATTGGATAACGATATTAGATTAAGTAGAAATTGGTTCAAGTTTTGTATACTTGGGGTCACAAATGAAAAGAGTTAGCTTGTTAAACTCTTTATATTTATCAAACATAGGGAGGCGAAAGGCATGGCTAGCTAGTAACGATCTTGCCAGACCAGGCCACTGGAAAAATTCAGCAGAATTTTATCCATGGCGACTACTGCCCGTATCATATATATTGATATACCAACTATTTAATGGTTTATTTTTATATTTACCCTAACAGTCAAATATAAATTCAGTGATATTATTAATGAGATGAATGAAGACCGAATAATCGAGAAAGATATCCAAGAGCAACCTTCTATCGTTTACCCTACTCAAGAATCTACACCTCCCCCCAAACAAACTAAGTTAGCAATAACTTTTATTATTTCAGTGCTTGTGATATTGGGAGTTATTGGTTATTTTTTGTTTACGAGTATCAAAATAAAAAATCAAATAATTACGACCAACCCTCTATTTTTAAAATTAAATAATGTTTCGATAGAGCCTACGGCTATAGTTAACAAAAACACTGATCAAACAGTACCCTTTGAAGATTATAGTACTGGCGATAAGTTGATCGAAAATTTGAATAAGACTGAAAACGTTCCTGAAACGATAGTGCTTTCTAATGGAAATACACTTAATTTATATAGATATAAAGAGGAAAAGATTAATCCTTATTGTAATGACTCGAATGATGAGTCATGTAAATTAGAGCCGATATTTGGTGACTATTCAAAGGAATCTGGTTTTATGTGTTTAGGGAACCCTTTTTACAATCCTTTAAACCCCTCAGTTAATAAACTTGGTTTTTATAGAAATACAGATGCTGAGATGAACACTGTTCCTATGATTTCGGAAAATTACACTATTCTGAAATTCGATAATTATGAGCTATTTACAGGTAGTCAATATGAACTATTTTTATTAAAAGACGGAAACAATAAGTGTCATCCTTATAAACTTAAATTTGGTTATTTAGAAAAAGGCATATCTCCAAACGACAAACCCTTGCTTTCTGCCGTACGATTTAAGGTGTCTGATAAAAAAATATCTTCGACAAATTATAGTGAATTTAGATTTGGTTGCGCCGGATCTAGCGGGCGACTTGTTGAAAACGACAAGACTTTGTTTAATTATGTTGACAAAGAAACAGTGTTGGCTAATGGCGTAGTTGTTTATAAATTGAAATCTAATTTAAATTATGATTATGATAATTTTTCCAGGTTTAACTTTATTAGTTCTGTAACTGACAAAAAATTACAAGATGGTGGCTATGCATTGTTGTCAGTAAAACCAACAAGTGAGCTTGACCTGACAGCACAAAGGGCTTTTCTTACGGAACTATCCACAAATAAATCCGTTTTATTTGTTAGTGACCCTATATTTCCTGAAGTTCTGTTTGTATATGTATCTTTTGAAAATATTCTCTACCCTGGTTGTTGAAACACACCATAATATATTTTAGATAGTTACGCTTTTGTTTCCAGACATATACACGTGTTATTAAAATGGAATATTGGTGATAATTTTATAAATGATTGTGCCAAGACGCCAACAATTTGGTTCAGATTTTGTATGCTTGGGGCAATAGAATTAGAGAGTTTCTAGAACAAAGAGCAGAACACTTAGAAAACATTTATGGAATGAACGGAATGTCTAGCGAAAATCCGTATCGCTTATACTACTCACCTTCTGTACTAAGAAAGGTAAATCAAATCGCTGGCTTGGAGAAAGCTTTGTTGTTTATGGATAAAATTGCAGGTAAATGCGAAGAAAAAGCCACTCAGATAGATACGAATCAAGGAGAAATTACTTTTCAACTCTATTGATAATTTCGTCTATCTGTTCTTTTTTAGGTACACCAACTAGGCTTTCAATTAACAAGTTGATTGTTTCGAACATCTGCTTGTGTTGATCGTCAATAATGCTTACGCCCACACTATATTTT
This sequence comes from uncultured Pseudomonadales bacterium, assembly GCA_964513845.1. GTDB lineage: Bacteria > Patescibacteriota > Microgenomatia > UBA1400 > MFAQ01 > UBA2277. The sequence goes on from CAZENT010000001.1 coordinate 19,883, forward strand.
TGGTCCCATTCAAGCTTTTGGATATTCATATTAATAAATAATACTACAAGCAAGAAAAGTAATATATCTAATCCTGAGTTTCTTTAAGGACCACCTTACTATCGACCGCAGAGACACCGTTGTGAGTGATGATGAGGGGGTTAATTTCTATTTCTGAGATTTCCGAGACAGACTCAGCCAATATTCCAAAACGAATGATTGTTTTGTATAGATTATCTAAATTGTATGGAGGATCATCGCGGAAACCCTTAAGAAGATTGAAAATTTTTGATTGTTGGACAAGCTCTTTGGCTTCGCCTTCCCCTATCGGCAATAAATGGAGATTTCTGTCGGCTAAAATTTCGGCATATTTTCCTCCCGCACCAAAAAGAATTACCGGACCAAAGTTCGGGTCTTTTTTGACTCCAACTATCACTTCAACGCCTCCAATAATTTGTTCTTGAATCTGAATTTTGAGACCATTTTTGGATTCTTCGTCTAGAAAAAAAATTTGGGAGGTTAACTTTTTCCAGGCTTTTTGTAATTCCTCCGTACTATTTATATTTGTGATGACACCACCAACGTCGGCTTTGTGCAGTAAACCGGGAGAGGACAACTTTAGTACTACCGGCCAACCGACCTTTTCGGCGAAGTGCTCAGCCTGATCAATGTCGGACAAGGAAAGAGTAAGCGGAGTAGAAATGCCGGCAGAAATAATGACATCATTTGCAGAAAAATTATCCAAATTTTGTTGATGATTGTTTTTCGCTAAAGTCAAAATATTCTGAATATTTTCAAAGTCAATTTCCAACGATTCCTTTTTTGGGGTAACTTTTTTGCTTTCGATATCACGCCAGTTTTGCCATTGCCACATGAGAGAAAGAGTTTTGATGGCCATTTCGGGAAAAGCAAATGATGGGATTTTGTATTCATTTAGAATTTTCTCACCAACTGAAGCGAGTGAACCACCAATAAAAGAACAAAGAACTGGCTGTGAGTATTTGGCAGAGAGTTTGCCGATGATGTCGGCGGTCTTTTCAATCTGAGTCATGAGCTGGGGAGTGAGGATTACAATGGCAGCGTCAACTGAGGGCTCTTGGAGAACGGCTTCGAGGGCTTGACCAAATCTATCAGCTAAAGCGTCTCCTAAAATATCGACCGGATTTAAGAAACTGGCCATGCGAGGAAGAAAAGCTGACATTTTTTTCTTGGTTTCTTCACCAAACTGGGCCATTTGCAAACCCGCCTCGGCAATTGAGTCGGTACTGAGCACGGCAGGTCCACCAGCATTGGAAACAACGGCAACCCGAGGACCTTTGGGAGCATTTTCCCAAGCGAAAGCTCTGGCCATGTCAAAAAACTGACTCATTTCATGACAACGAATAATACCAGCTTGCTTAAATGCAACTTCCAAAACACTATCTTCACCAGCAATGGCGCCGGTGTGAGAATGCATGGCAGTGACCGCGGCCTTGGATTTCCCTGGTTTTAAAGCAAAGATGGGGGTTGTTTTAGAAATTTCTTTGGCTATTTTGACAAATTCTTGACCGTCGGCGATTGACTCAAGATATAGACCAATGGGAGAAACCTGAGAAAGTCTGTTGTCGGTAATTTCCGGTTGTTTTTGGGTGATCCAGTATTTGAGAATATCATTTTCGGTAATAACGGCTTTGTTCCCGATAGTGACAAACTCACCGTAACCCAGTTTGGTTGTTTGACACCAGTCAAAAAGACTGGCGGCAATGGCGCCGGACTGGGAAATAATACGGAGATTCCCCCTTTCTTTAATAACCTGACCAAAGGTGACGTTGATTGGCAAGTGATTGTTGGCATAGCCTAAACAGTTTGGCCCCAAGACATTGATCTTGTATTTGTCGGCAACTTCTTCTAAGTGTTTTTGCAGTGTTTCTCCTTCGACACCAATCTCTTTAAAACCGGCAGTGAAAATGACGGCATTCTTGATGCCTTTTTTACCGACTTCTTCCAGAACGTTTAAAGAAATCGTTGAAGGAATGGCTAAAACAGCCAGATCGGGAATCTCCGGAAGACTATCAACATCTGGGTAGCATTTGTAACCGGAAATTTCATTTTCCTTGGGATTGACAGGAAATATTTCGCCTTTGAAACCGGAGTCGGCAATATTCTTGAGGGCAATGGCACCGACTTTTTCAGGAAATTTTGAAGCGCCAATAATGGCAACTGATTTGGGATAAAAGAGGCCGGATAATTCTTTGGTCATTAATTAATTGTACAAGCTATATCAAAGACCTTGGGTGTAGGGAAAGAATTCTGCCATTTCTCCTGAGTAATAAAACTCACCAGCAAGACGACCAAAACTGTAATTGGTGTTGCCAATATAAATTGAAGAACCACCAACTTCAGGATTGGAGTTGGGTTTGGATTTGGAAAAACCAAGATTGAACAATGTTCCTATTATTTCCGGTCTTTGAGAAATATCGAAACCCTCTTTTTGCCATTGAGATATCATCTGCTTTAGATATATGGCTCCATAAAGATAATTATAGTAGTGATTGGTAGCTGTTAAACGATTGTATCTTTCTGAAGGAATATCGACGTTTTGGGGGAAATCGAGAATGCTTTCGAACTCTTCGCCAAGATAGAAAGGTGAGGAAGGGTCCTTAAGGTGTTTTTCTGTGGCAATGGCAGTTTCTTCTTTGATTGACATGACTCCTAAGGAAAATTTATTGGCATTTGCAAGAATTTTGAGCGGTTCAAAGAATTTTTTATATAACTCTCTTTGAGAATAAAATAGCCGGAGCTGTTCCACAACCAGGCTGCTGACTATGGTTCGAGAATCCATTTTTGTTACTTTTGCGGCCTGCCCAATAACCTCTCGGTCTTTGATTATTGCGTCCGATAAAACTCCCCATTCTGAGTTGTCTGGCCAAACAAAGATATCTTTACCGGCAAGTCCTGTGGCGGTATTCTTTATAACTTCTTCAGAAATAGTGGTAGGCTGATAAGAACTGATGCATTCATTGGTTTCTTGTTCAATCTTTTCATTTTCAGTTAAGTGAGTTTTTACTGTAAAAATCATGTTGTTGGCGATAGAAGCTGAACCTGTTTGATTTTTTACCTCAATTATTTTCAGAACGTTTTTGGGGGCATAAGAAACAATTGATTTAATACCACATAGATATGAAATCAGCTGTTGTTTTTTATTGGTTAATTCAGAGATCTGCTTGTCTACGCTAGAAATTGTTAGGCTGGCGCTCGGAGAGCCTTCAGTGTCAACTGCGGTATTGAGACTAAGAACCCGAGAGTTATCGGAGTAGTTTTTTTGAAAGTTATTACTTAAAACATCTACCGATCCGGAAACGTTGGTTACCTTAAACCGATTTGCAAAAAAGACACTCACAAAAAGAGCACCGATGGCGGCAAAAGAATATACAAATGTCAAATAAAAAACTTCACCCAGGTGACGTTTCTCTTTGGTCTTACTGGTCTCAAAGACAATCACTTTTCCAGTATAACAACGGTCATTGAGTATGTATACATTAAAAAACCCGCCGGATGGCGGGTTTTTTGCAGTTTAAGGGAGAACGAGAACTGGAGTTCCAAGTGGAGCCCAGTTATAGAGCCATTCGGCTTCTTCATCTTTCATGTTGACGCATCCATGACTCATTGGCTGGCCAAAATTGTTGTGCCAGTAAGCACCATGAATGCCATAGCCTTGATAGAAATACATCGTCCACTTGACATGAGGCAGGCTGTATCCTGGACCAGTCATGGTGGTTTCATCATATTTCCTTTCGATGGAGTATTCCCCTAGAACGGTGGGTGTTTGAGGAAGCCCGGTAGAAACAAGAAATGAATTTGTTGGCAAACCGTTTTCGTAGGCATAAAGCATCTGCGTAGAAAGGATGACAACAATTATTTTTTCCTTGTTGGCAATTTCCGGAGGCAAATCAGAAGGATCCGGAAGATAAATAATTTGACCTATGGAGATTTTGTCGACCTCGACAATCTCGTTCTTAAGGGCAATATAGGCAAGAGGAATCCCAGACATTTGTGAAATACTCCAAAGAGTGTCGCCTCCTTTAACTGTGTACAAATGAGGATCTGGGGTGGCGGTAGGGGTTGGGGAAATAGTTGGAGTATTGGTTGAAGTAACTGTTGGAGTAACGGTTATTGTCGGTAAAGGAGTAAAACTGGGAACAGGAGTAAGTGTTGATGTGAGCGTCGATAGAGATAGCACTGGTGATGGGGTGAGATCGTTTTCTTGTCTACACGAAGACAGAAAGATGCACACAAACAAAAGGGGAATAAAAAGGACCAAGAATTTATTGTTGGCCAAGACGCCTCCTTATTTAAAGTACAAGAATATTGGGGATATTCTAGCACGTAGTCCGATAAAAATCGTGAGGTGAACGGGAAATAGGTTAAAATATAGGAGTGAAAAGAAATCCACAATATATTACTCTGGAAGGCAGAAATATGGTGCATGATGCTCTGACATCGGAGCAAAAAATTGCCTCTGTACTTTTGGCAGTGCAAACTCTAAGCGACCCAAGAATCAGAGAGATAGAAAATCTGGCCAGAAAAAAGGGTGTTCAAATTGAAAAGGTAACAAACGAAGAGCTGATCAAAATGTGTGATAGTCGAAATCCTCAAGGAGTGGTGGCATTGATGGAGATTCCGGATGTGCCAACGCTGGAGCAGGTATTAAAAGCTAAAAGAAATTGTTTTATACTGCTGGTGAATCATATTGATTATGAGCAGAATTTGGGGGCAATCTTGCGAACTGCTTGGGCAGCCGGAGTGGATGCGGTGGTTGCGTCACCCAATGGTGTTCATGAAGTGACCCCTGTGGTTGCTAAAGTATCTATGGGTGGCGCTGCTTATGTTCCCTTGATTGGTATGAGTATGTTCCACGCTGCCAAACTACTTCACGAATACGCGGTGCCCATGGTGGGGGTTGAAGTAAATATGGGTGAGTCTTATACCGAAACAAATTTGCGAGGGCCGATTGCTTTTGTAATGGGAGGAGAGTCGGTGGGACTTTCGGAACCTTTACAAAAAGAGTGCGATATTTTTGTGAATATTCCAATGAATAAAGAGGTGGCTTCTCTGAATGTTAGTGTGGCCACAGCCCTGGTTTTGTTTGAGAAACTCCGACAGGAAAAATTGGCGTAAAGTGTATTACAATATTTTTTATGGCTACAAAATACAAAGAAATTTTTGAAGAAATGGTGGCGAAACACGAGAAAGAGTTTGATACCTTTCAGGAGCTGCATGATAAATACGAAAAGGATCCACAAAAATGGCAAAGTGAGTTCAATAGAGAGGGTGGAAAAATTATGGAAATTGTGCGCGAGTACGAAAATCGACTTTGTGGACATATGGAAAACACGAACAATGCTACCTACTCAGCAAATTTGGCGGAAAAATTTCGTAATGAAATAAAAAGATATTTGCCAAAACTAGATATGATTGGGGTGGTGGTTACTTACGGATAATTATTGAATGCCGCAGTCGGATTTAATTTTTTCTAGAAGAATGGTGCAGAACTGATCGCTAGCTGCTTTTTTGATCTGATTTAATTGTTCATTGGCAAGCTCAGCAGCCTTACTGCTTACGTCTGAAGTAATTTGCTTAAGAGGAGAGTCGCCGGAGTAGTCTACCGAAGTTCCCATTACTTGAGGAGTGGGTATTTTTATTTTGTCCGGAAGAATATTATTGGCTGTTTTGACTGCCGGAATGACCACTGAGTTTTGGAATGAGGGATTTTTGATGTAGTAGTCTACCGGTTTGGAAATTTGAGGAAACATTTTATACAATCCAAAAACTGCAAGTATGATTATGAGAATTCGAACAAATATATTATTCATTGTTTTTACATATACTGGCGATGTTTTTTAGAATGATTGATTTTTCTGACTGAGTTAACAAATCATGAGTTTCATTATTTAAAATGGCAGTTTTTAACCTTGAACAAGTGACAAGCCCCAGATCTAGAAGAAATTTAATCTTATTCTTGGGAATTTCATAAAGCAGAGTAACCGGATGCAGACCTGAGCCAATAATCATGTCTTGAAGCCCTCTACCCTCAGGATGTGACCATGTAGTCACCACCATGCCTACACAATTACAGTAATCAAATACTTCGGAAGTTACCTTGGTGTTGGTGAGGAGCCAGGAGTAATATTTTAGATTGGGATCATTTTGAATTTGAACATCTTGCACATCTTGAAAACGAGCAAAGGTGTAAAGAGCCACTTGAACGTCAGTTTTGTAACCTGGGGTGTTGTGATATTTGCATTCGATAAAATATTTGTCACTGTCTTTCTGGGCAATGACGTCTATTTCGTGAGTGACACATTTTCCTTGAGTGGTAACACCAACCTCTGTTTTGTAATTATTGGCTCTTAGTAGATCTGAAACTAGAATTTCGAAGGGATAGCCTGATGGACCTAGATCCATGACTGCCCTCTTTAGACCGTAATTAAAAAAGTTTTCTTGAGGAGCGTTTTTTTGTAAATACGAGGAAACGTGTCCATATATGGAACCTGTAGTCATGTCTTGCTTGAGGTGGCTCTTAAGATAATCCACAGTTTGAGAAGCAACATCAAGCGAGAGTCCGGATTTTGCAAGAGAACGAACCACCTTTTCTTCACTAAAAGGCTCTTTGGTGCCAGACGCCTTAATGATGGTTATGGGATTTAGATTTTGCATCTAACTTTATAATAGCATTAGCCATAATTATTGGTACAATTGGAGTGTGTCAATTTTGCTACAAATAATACTTTTTTGCCTCATCGGAGGAGCTGCTTCTTTGGTCGGCGCTGTACTAATAATTAATTTAAAAAAGAAAGCCGGAATTCTTTCGGATAAACTGACTAGTTTTGCAGCTGGAGTCTTGATAACTGTGGCTGTTTTGGACTTGTTACCGGAGGCTTTTGGAGCCGTGACTGATATTAAACTGGGTGCGTGGTCGATCCTTGCCGGAATATTGTTGGTTTTTTTAATGGAAAAATCCGGTTTGTGGTTTCACCATCATGACGGAACGCATGGAACCAAGCCACCAATTAGTGGGATTTTCTGGGGAGACGCTTTACATAATTTTATTGATGGATTCGCCATTGGAGCGGCTTTTCTGGTGAGTAAAGAGGCGGGAGTACTGACTGCTGTGGCTGTAGGGTTACATGAATTACCAAAGGAAATGGCAGACTTCATGATTTATTTACGATCCGGCTATTCAAATACAAAAACATTGATTCTCAATCTAATCTCGAGCTTGGTAGCTGTAGTTGGAGGTGTAACAGTATATCTTTCGAGAGGTTGGGTAACCAATTATGAAGGATATCTATTGGCGATGACTGCCGGAATGTTTCTATTCATCGCCTTGGCTGATCTAATTCCGGAAATGCATGAGGGCATGAAAGAAGAAAATGGAAAAAATAAGGTTGTGTGGTTATTGGTTTTTGCGGCCGGACTTGGTGTTGGAATATTAAGTACATTAGGAATGGTCTAAAATTAAACTATGAAAATGAGTAAAATGGGTGTTCGCCCAGAAAAAACAGCTCCCAGAGATGCGGAAGCAATCAACCAAAAATTATTGATTCAGGCGGGATTTATTCACCAAGAAATGGCTGGAGTTTATTCCTTTTTGCCTTTGGGGCTAAGGGTATTAAACAAAATCGAAAACATTGTTCGAAAACACATGGATGAGATTGGCTCGGAACTTCTGATGCCAGCATTGTCTCCAAAAGAATACTGGAGAACCACGGGCAGACTGGAAACAATTGATGTGCTTTTTAAAGCCTCAGCTGCGAATGAAGTGTCTTTGGCCAAAAGTGACTCTGAGTATGTCTTGTGCCCTACCCATGAAGATGTGGTGACTCCTTTGGTGCAGGGGTACAACATGAGCTACAAAGACCTGCCTGTCGCTGTGTATCAAATCCAAACAAAATTCCGTAATGAACCAAGAGCAAAATCCGGACTACTACGCTGTCGTGAATTTAGAATGAAAGATTTGTATAGCTTTCACACTACCGAAGCCGACTGGAAAAAATACTATGAAGAATCTAAAAAAGTTTACTTGGAAATTTATAAGGAAATTGGAATTGGTAAAGACACGGTGATTGCTCTTGCTTCTGGTGGAGACTTTACCAAAGAGTTTTCTCATGAGTTTCAAACTAGATGTGAAAGTGGTGAAGATATCGTCTATTTGGACAAAACAACAGGAATTGCATATAACAAAGAGGTAAAACCGGAAGGGGCAGATGAAAACCCCAACTTCGAAATATTTAATGCGTCGGAAGTCGGAAATATTTTTCCTTTGGGGACGAAGTTTACCAAAGCCTTTGGATATGAATACACAGACAAAGACGGTAGTAAAAAACCTGTAATAATGAGTAGTTACGGAATTGGAACTAGTAGATTGATGGGGGTTTTGGTAGAAAAATTTCACGATGAAAAAGGTATTATTTGGCCGAAAAATGTGGCTCCATTCTTAGTTCACCTTATCGATATCCAACAGCCAGACGAAACAAAGAAAATTTATGAACAATTGAAGAAAGATGGCATCGAGTGCCTTTGGGATGATCGGGACATGAGCCCCGGAGCAAAGTTCGCTGACGCCGACTTGATTGGATGCCCGGTGAGAGTACTAATTTCTTCCAGAAGTTTGGAAAATGGTGGAGTGGAAATTAAACTCCGAAACGAAACTGAAAGTAAAGTTGTCTCTGTCGCAAAAATGATAGAGTACGTAAAAAATGTTTGAGATTTTTGGAATCACCTTTTATGGTTACGGTTTCCTCATTGGTTTGGGAGTGTGGATGGCGATGGAAATTGCCCTCAAAAGAAGTGGGGATTTAAAAAGAGAGATTTTGGAGCGGGCAATGCTTTGGGCGGTTTTGAGTGGTGTAATCGGCGCAAGAATTTATCATGTCGTTGATTACTGGAACAGATACTACTCGACAAATTTAATTAAAGTATTTTATTTATGGGAAGGAGGACTGGGTATCTGGGGTGCCCTTTTGGGAGGAGTTTTGGGACTATTTATATTCTGTTACTTTAATAAAGTAAAGTATATAAAGTTTCTTGATGCGATGGTTGTAGGAGTACCTTTGGCACAAGCAGTTGGACGAGTAGGAAATTATTTAAATGGTGAACTGGTCGGAAAAAACGGAGAGCCATTATTTATTTACGAAGGGATATTGAATTTGTTTCTTTTTGGAACTCTGTGGAAAATTGCACAAAAACAACACAAAGAAGGATTCGTTTTTGGAATTTATCTCGTCGGCTATGGCGTAATTAGAGCCATGTTGGAAAATATGCGACCATCTGAGACTATCTGGAAAATTCTAAACATCCCAACAGCAATCATTTTTAGCGTTTTGGCTATATCTGTTGGTGTTTATCTTATTTTCCGAGGAAAACAATCTTAACAACATCGTCCATGCTCTTCACAAAATTGAACTTGAGATCATGGCGAACTTTTTCGGGAAGATCGGCGATATTTTTTTCGTTGTCGGCTGGAAGGATGACGTGTTTGATTCCGGCTCTGTGAGCGGCAATTACTTTTTCCCTGACACCACCAATTTCCAATGCACGACCACGAAGAGTAACCTCTCCTGTCATAGCTAAGTCTTTGGGCACTGGCTTACCCGTAAAGGCTGAGATAATGGCTGTAGTGATGGCAAGACCGGCACTTGGGCCGTCTTTGGGAACGGCTCCTTCTGGAACGTGAATGTGAATGTCTGTTTTTGAGATTGTTTGATCTTTGATACCCAAATCTTTACTGTGAGAGCGAACATAGGAATAGGCAGCTTTAGCGGACTCTTTCATAACGTCCCCTAGCTGACCGGTAAGGGTAATTTTACCCTGACCAGGCATGGTGGCTACTTCGATGAAGAGAATGTCACCGCCGACTTTGGTATAGGCCAGACCGGTAACAAGACCAACTTGATCAATATCTTCGGCGAGAGTGTGATTGTAAACGACGGGTCCGAGGAATTTGTTAATTTTTTCTTTGGTGATGACAATGGGAAGTTCTTTACCTCCTGCTTTTGCTTTGGCAATTTTGCGCATGATTGAGGCAATTTGTCTTTCTAGATTACGAACTCCGGCTTCACGAGTGTAATGACGAACAAGGAATTTAAGCATCGGAGAAGATAGGACAAGATCTTTCTGATTTATCGCATTGGCTTCCGATTGTTTTCTAACGAGATACTTCTTGGCAATGAAGTATTTTTCCTCTTCGGTGTATCCTGAAAATTCGATAACTTCCAAACGATCTCTAAGGGCGGCCGGAATCGTGTCGAGAACGTTTGCTGTGGTGATGAATAACACCTGAGAAAGATCGAAAGGGATGTCTAGATAGTGATCTTGGAAAGCAAAGTTTTGTTCCGGATCTAGAGCTTCGAGCAGGGCTGAGCTGGGATCACCTCGAAAATCGGCGCCGATTTTGTCAATTTCATCCAACATAAAGACTGGGTTGCATACTCCACTGTCTTTAATTGATTGAATTACTCGACCGGGCATGGCACCAACATATGTTCGTCTATGTCCTCGTATTTCTGCTTCGTCTTTTAGTCCGCCAAGAGACATTTTGACAAATTTACGGCCAATGGCTTTGGCGATTGATCGACCAACTGAGGTCTTTCCTACACCCGGAGGTCCAACGAAACAAAGAATGGTGGGCGGGTTGATGGCGTGTTTTTTGGTTTTTTTGGCTTCGTCGTTTTTTAGTTTTAGAACGGCGATATACTCTAAAATTCTTTCTTTCACTTTTTCTAAACCATAGTGATCTTGATCAAGAATCTTCTCAGCTTTTGACAACGAATATCTACTTTTGGTGAACTGGCCCCAAGGTAACTCCAAAACGGTTTCAATCCAGGTGCGGAGATATGAAGTTTCCGGATTGTGAATGGATAATTTTTTTAACCTTTCAAGCTCTTTGTTGACCTTGGTGTGAATTTCTTTAGGAAGATTGGCTTTCTTCAGCTTATTCTTAAGTTCGACAATCTCCTCTTCTTCGCCACCTTCACCGAGCTCTTTTTGAATAGCGCGCATTCTTTCGCGAAGAACGGCTTCTTTCATGCTGTCGTCAAACCTTTTTTGTGTTTTGTTTTCAATCTTTTTTTCCAGTTCGAGAATCTTGATTTCTTCCGTAAGATGGTCAGTAATAAAGGAAAGTCTTTTTTCGAGAGAGTTGTTTTCAAGTAGTTTTTGTTTTTCTTCGTTTTTGACATCCAAAACTGAAGAAATTTGGAAGGAAACAAGTAAGGGATCAGAGCTACTGAGAATTTTGGTGAGGACTCCTGGTTCGATGTTTGATTTACCTAGCTCTTGAGCTCGCTTGATAAGAGCAATGGCTCTATTGGACAGAGCAGAGATTTCGGCGGTAATTTTAGTGTCTTCGGGATACTCAGAAACTAATGCCCAGACTAAGCCGTCTTTTTCTTCTAGCTTTTCTATCTTGACGCGAAACAAGCCCTTAACGATAGCGTGAAGCTCCTCATTGACCGGAAGAGTTTTGACAATACGACAAACAGAACCGATTAAGTAGTAATCATCTAGTCCAAGGGCGATGGCTTTGGCGTCTTTTTGAGAAACAAAACAGACCTCTTCGTTGTTTTGAAATGCGTTGTTGATTCCGGCAATGGAGGTTGGTTTACCAAAAGTGAGAACGGCTTCTGTTTCCGGGAAAATAACGCCTTCCTTCAGTCCGATGAAGGGAACTAGAGTTTTATGAACAATGAGATTTTTAGCTTCAGTCTCTGACATAGTTTTCAGATTTTAGCAGATTACAAAGTAAATTGCTAATATTTTATTGATTGAAAATGCGAAGACCGATGAGGACGGTGGCCAGAAACGCCATAACAGTAACAATTAGAAAAAAGGTAAAAGAAAAACGTTGTTTTTTGGACATGTTATGGAGTTGGAATTATTTCGATAATTACTTCGTCTGTCCAGAGATGATTGTCCCCCACTTTGGCATAGGCCCGGGCGTATACATTGCCGGGTTCTTCAAACTTAATGGCTTGGTCAAAAGTATCTGGAAGCATGAATTTTCCAGTGTAATAATCGTCTTGATGATAGGAATAGCCGACAGCTTCGGGTGAGTCTTTTTGGGTGAGGGCGCTTGGAGAAGCGTTGTAGCCCCAGTAAATGGTGGTACGGGGAGTGAATAGGTCGGGAGAAGATTTAACACTCCAGACAAAAGAGCCAGACTGGCCAGATTTTATTCTCTCAGGGTATGATTGAAGAAAAATTCCAAGAGACGAAGGACGAGTTTCGGAGATCTTTTTTTGGGCAATGAAGTAGTTGTAACCCACGAGCGCACAAAAAACGACGATTGCGACTATTATTGCTAGGATAGGTTTTTTGATCATAATTTATCTGAGTCTAAGACTATGGTCACGGGACCTTCTAAGTCAGCTTGTATTTCCATATGCTCACCAAAGTACCCTTTGGTTACTGATACGCCTGCTTCTGTAAGTTTATCAGCAAATTGGTCGTATATATTGATTGCTAGCTCCTTGCCGGCTGCAGCAGAAAAATCGGGACGATTGTTTCCTTTGGTGTTCCCAAGAAGAGTGAATTGAGAAATGAGGAGGATTTCACCATGAGTGGATTTGATATCGAGATTCATTTTCTGATCGGCGTCAGGAAAAACCCTTAACTTGAGGAGTTTTTCGGATATCTTGACGACTTCGGAGTCTGTATCAGTAATAGAAACCCCAAGTAAAACTAGAAGGCCATGACCAACACCTCTTTTTGAACTTAAATCGTCTTTAATACAGACACTTCCTGAATTAATAACTTGAACAACAGCAATCATATATTTTTGATTATAATTGCTTGTGAGATCAATGCGATACGTTTTGATATTTTTTTTGGTTTTTGGCATTATTTGTGTGCCAATTTTTGTGTACAGAAAAGATAGAGTGGTGAAAAACCCTGATTTTGCCGCCATAAAGCAACAAACTGTTCCAACTGTTATTTTGACACCAACGCCGACCGCTTCCCCTTCCGCAACACCAACCCCAAAACCTCTTACTTTTGCAGAGATGAACACACTTTATGGACCGTGCGTATCTGTGCCCGTGTTGATGTATCACCATGTGGAAAATTTGGATTCGGCAAAAGAAGCGGGGCATGCTTCTCTCACGGTGAGTGTGGAGTATTTTAAAAAACATTTGGAGTATCTCACAAGCAAGGGATACACCACGGTGACACCAACTGAATTGATCAATTTTTTTGATAATGGAGCAAAACTACCCGCCAAGCCAGTGATGCTGACTTTTGACGATGGTTATGCAGATAACGGAACTGAGATGTATCAAGCGATGAGAGAGGCAAATATGAAGGGAACTATTTTTATCCCAACCGGCTTGATGGACAACCCGGGCTATTTGAGTTGGGAAAAAGTTCGAGAGATGAACGGGTCAGGATTAATTTATTTTGGAAATCACACTTGGTCACATCGAAATGTAGGAGGTTCCCTTGAAGTAATTCAGTACGAAGCAAAAACCGCTGATACACAGCTAGTAGACCGCGGTTTAAATAGCGCTAAGGTGTTCGCGTATCCTTACGGAATCGAAAGCGGACGGGCAGTAAACGTACTGAAAGACTTGGGATACAAATTGGCGTTTACGACAGTGTATGGGAGAACTCAGTGTGAGAAAAAAAGATTTGACCTGCCAAGAATTCGGGTGGGAAACGCACCCCTGTCCAATTATGGATTGTAATAATTATCTGGTAAGAAAGTAGACACCAATGCCGGCAATAATCGCTGCGACCAGTTTGAGAAACAAATCCTTTCTTTCTTTGAGAAAAATCGCAGCAAAAATAACGGATAAAATGGCCTCCATGGCTAAAATTGAATAAATTTGGGCTGCAGATCCACCTGCATGATAGGCGTTAAAAATGAACAAATAACTAAAACCTACAATACTTGCGTTGAGCGCAATGGGAAAATAATTTTTCCTTTTGTATGGCTCAACTATCTTTTTTGGCGAAACAAAATTTATCAGTAAGATAAGAATTCCTGGAGCCCCAAAAGTAAGTGAGATATAAAAGCTGGATGAGAAGTGAGATACAAGCTGAGAATCAACAATGGCCGCTAGGGAATAAAAGAAGGTTGCAAGAAACATGAGTAATAAATATCGAGATGCTTTTATTTCTGAGCTTTTAAAAGAGATTAAGACAACAGAAGAAATAATTAAAACTGATCCCAAAAGAGCAAGAAAGTTGAAGGTGTTAATTTTGAAAACTAAGCCGATAAAAAAGGCGAATAGGCCTGATAGAGAATAGACGATTGTGATTATGGAAAAAGGTAACTTTTTTAGAGCGCGATAGTAGAGAGAGGGTGCGAGAGAATAAATTACAACAACAATAGCAGCTAACGTGGCAATCTTGGGGTCGGATAAAGAAGCGATATCCTGATGAACTTTTCCGCTAAAAAACCAAAGAATTAAGGTGATGGCTCCAACAAAAACAAACATTGCGGAAGCATACGCGATGGGATCAAAATTGGTCTTTTGATTACCGAGAGCTTTCTTGGCGACAAGACCGTACGAAACAGTAAGAAGTAGAGAAATAATCGCGAATACTATCCAGGTCATTAGATTAGTATATTATTTTCTTGAGGAAGATTTTAATCATTGTATTGGAATATATTAGAATATGTTAGAAGATATTAGATTATTTTATGTACTTTTTGCCCTTGAGCTGATCGGGCAAAAGACTTTCATCGGTGTACATTTCATATCCTTTACCATAGCCCAAAGTTTTCATAAGTCTTGTAGGGGCATTGCGTAGTGATAAAGGAATTGGAAGGTTGCCGAACTTTTGGACGTCATCCAGTGCCTTCATGTAGCCTTCATAGGCTGAGCGATCTTTGGGAGATTTGGCTAGATAGACGGCACCGGCGGCGAGGTTTTCGCGACACTCAGGATATCCGATTTGTTGGCAAGCCTGAAAAACGGCGTTTGCTACGACTAATGCTGTCGGTGTAGCAACATCTTCGGAGGCAAAAATGACCATACGGCGAGCGATAAACAGAGGGTCTTCGCCTGAGTCGATGAGACGAGCCAAATAATAGAGAGAGGCATCGGGATTGCTAGCTCTCATGGACTTAATAAAGGCGGAAATAGTGTTGTAATGTTCTTCACCCTGCTTGTCAAAACGAAGGAAACGGGACTGTAGAGCGGTCTTAAAATTTTCGATCGTTAGCTCACCATAAAGAGAAGCTGTGGACTCAATAAGACCGATAGCTTGACGAGCATCGCCGTTGGCAAATGTAGCCAACCATTCTCGACATTCTTTATCTATTTTTAGTTTGAGAACCTTGACCGCTCTAATAATTATTTTTTCAATTTCTTCAGGAGAAAGCTCTTTGAGAACAAAGACTCTTAATCTAGAAAGCAGAGGAGCAATAATTTCGAAACTGGGATTTTCGGTGGTGGCACCAATGAGAGTTAGCTTTCCCCTTTCGACGAAGGGTAAGAGATAATCTTGCTGGGCTTTGTTGAAGCGATGAATTTCATCCAAAAATAAGACAACGGGCTTGGTGGTTTCCTCGGTATTTTTTAAGATTGATCTGATGTCGTCTTTGCCGGCGGATACAGCTGAAAGCTCGTAAAAATCGGCGTCGATGGCATCTGAGTAAATTCGGGCAATGGTGGTTTTGCCTGTGCCGGGAGGACCCCAGAGAACAAAAGAAAAAATGTGTTTGCTTTTAATTGCCTGACTTAGAGGCTTCCCTTCCCCAACCAGGTGTTCTTGACCAATATATTCTTTAATGGTTTTGGGGCGTATCTTTGAAGCAAGTGGTTCTACAAGATTTGACATATTCGGTTTTTGTTTGGGTATACCTTAGTTTAATAGAGCAAAAATGAGGTGTCAAGGTGGTAATTGAAATTATTGTATTCAATTCGGAATGTAGCTCTGATATACTGAATTAATGGCATTTTTGCTGTCTGTTTTGATATTATTTTTAGGTTTGGTTTTTCCGACAAATACTTTTGCCATAGGTAACACAGTTGGGCTTTCTACGTTAACCTATCCTAATCCGCCCTCAAACCTTAGACCGGTGGTTTCTACTAGTGAGGGAACTCTCCATTATTTTATGCAAGTTGGGACAAACTCTGTTGATTGTGGAGGTAGTAGCTATAGCGGATTACTTTGGTATACCTCAATTGATCAAGGTAGTAGTTGGAGTTGTCGGGGACAGCTTTCGGATGATACGACCAATCAGTTTTTTGGTTCTGCAGCAATCGACTCCAGTGATAACGTTTATGTCACTTATTCTGTAACAGCTTCAACTGCGAACGCAGCCTATGACATTTACTATCGTCGACTTACCAAGGGGGCGGGGGCAACTTGGACTTTGGGAGCGGCTCAAAAAGTAATGGATAGTGATGGGACAGTGGGATATTCTTTGTCTTATGTAGAGGTGGAAGATACAACTCGACTCTGGCTGTCTTTCAGAATATTTGATGGAACTAATTACACAACACATCTTTATTACGGAAACCAGGCTGATGCACCAACTTGGAATGTGGCCAAGTCGCCATTATCAGGCACGTCCGTTAGTACAAGTGCGGGATATTCTTCAATTCATGTTTCAGGAGATATTATTTATGCCTTGTGCAATTCAGGGGGATTAATGGTACACATCAAGTCGAAATCAACAGCTCCTGACGCCTGGATAAACAGCTTTGACACCTTGTTATCTCCAATACCAAATTTTAGTGCGGTAGCTGATGACCATCAAAATTTGTTTATTGTTGCTCCTGAGTTCACCGGCATCAAGATGAATGTAATTACCCCTCATGGACCTCTTAGTGGTGGAAGTTCAACAATATTTCCTGGTCAAAACTATATTGTTCCATACAGCACATCATTAAGTACTGATGGATCTAGTGTATGGCTTTCAGTAATTGATAGTTCTTTAGGTTATCACAGTGATATTCCGGGGAAAGGAGTAATTAAAAGAGCGAAGGTTTACATACCAGCAGAAAATAGTAATGTCGTTTACGAAGAAACCATAACCTCTGATTGGAGCGTGTTTGATAGTTTTTGGAGTTATAAATCGTCTGTATATTTGAATGACACTGTGGATGCTGGAGATATAGGCACAGCGAATGATGTTCAGGGTGTGCAAAATGCAGGGGATATTCTTTACCTGGGTAAAAATACCAAGTTTGATTCTGCTAGCTGGAGTGTTGGTAATAGCGCAACAAGAGATACGGTTGCTTGGGAGTACTGGAATGGATCTGATTGGCAGGCTGTCAGTATAAACTCAATAAGTACGTCAGTGTTGGGAAGCGATGGATATATTACCTTTGTGGAGCCAGCTGATTGGCAGAAGACTAGTGTGAATTCTGAAGTGGAGTCGTATTATTACCTTCGGGCCAGAGTTACAACTAGTTTTGCCGCTTCTCCGGTAATATCTTTTAATCAGTTTGTTTCGGCCCCGGCTTTTAGTGGCATAATTACTCCTCCAAGAATTTTTAATTCCCAATCTTACACTTTCTGGGTTGAAGGGACTCTTTCTCAGACAAGATTAAAATCTTCAACTTCAATTATCACAACAGCCAGTACTTCCCCTTCAGAGTATCAAAGTATTAATCCTCCGACTGCTATCTACTCAGTTGGATCAGGTTACCCATTGTTTAATAGTCGTAGTCGTTCACTAATTAAAACTAGTGATGGTACATTTCATCTTTTTCTTACCAATAATGGTATTTCGCCATTTTTTCTATGTAATGGGAATTCGACAACGGGTTTGGTTTGGGTAACCTCTACTGACGGTGCAACCTTTGTTTGTCGCCAGCTTCTCAGCACTACAGCTGATTATGTAAGTGCTGTGAGTGATGCGAACGATAATATATATCTGGCATACGATTACATTGACGGCACCTCTTATCTATCAAAGGTATATTATCGGAAGCTTACAAAAACCTCTGGTTCTAACTGGACCGTGGGAGCAGAAAGGAGTATTTTTCCGGCAATTGCGGCGGATGATTATTATGAAGAAACTAAGATTGCAGTTGACCCAACTAACAATCGACTTTGGTTTTCAACTTCGTTTGGCGATTATGCCAACGACACCTACAAGGTCATGGTTTTTTACAGCAACGATATGTCTGATAACCCCACTCTAACAGAGTCAGCGCCTAATTTTAGTTTGACTGGTGAGTATGAAAATAATTATCCTGCCATGGTCCGCTATGGAAATGATCACATGGCGATAATCTATGGAGACGACTCAGATAATTTACAAATGAGAACCAGATCTGATACTGATGATTTGGCAACTTGGACTGTCGCTACCACACTTCCTACAACTAATAGCTTAGATACTAGTAATTTAACCTATAGCGCCATTGGTTCTTCAACAGGTAAAATATTTGCCTCCTGGAAATCAATTACAACGGGTGCTCCTATTGTTTTTTCTTACTACAACGGCACAAGTTGGTCTTCACCTATAAATTTAATTGAAACTCCCTGTACAGATGCTGATCCAATTCTAAGTATGTCTGCAAGTGGAGACACAATCTGGCTTATTACAAAAGATTCAATGTGTTTGCCTGTGTTGATGAAGGGCGTTTATCCCTATGAGGCCTCGAATTTTGAAACCATAGAAAATGGTGCTTATGGCCGATCGTTTCGGCCAAATAAACTTTGGACCTATATTGGAGGTATTTTTACCGATAATACAGCTGAAGCTCTTTCTGTGGCTGCCGATGATTTTGTTGTGGGCGGTACTGTGGGTGATATGTTTTATTACGGACAGACGGAAAAATTTGATGCCCTTCGTAGTAAAAAAACCACGACAATATTAGGAGGGGTTGGAAGTATTATTTGGGAGTATTGGAATGGTAGTGCGTGGAAAATTATCAACACAGTTTTCGAAACAGCTACACCTCAACTTAGAGGTATTAATGGCTTTTTTTCATTTATTCCTCATACGGATTGGCAAAAAACATCGGTCAATGGTGAGGGTGAAGAATATTACTATATTCGAGGAAGAACCGCAGTAAACTACATTTCACAAATTACTCTAAACTACATAAACTCGACTCCAGGTGTAGATGCGGGCGTGTTAGCCAATAACGTTTATGATGGACAGATTTATTCTCTTTGGGGAGAAAAATCGGGAGCAATAAATCCAATTGGTTCAGAAAGAGTTCGTCTTGCCAGCTATGACAGTACAGGAGGCGCTGAGCCTACTCCAACGCCGACACCTACACCGACTCTAACGCCGACACCGACTCCAACCGTGGCAGTTGAAAACTCTTCATCTTCTCAAAATAGTAGCTCTTCTTCTAGTTCACCTTCAACTCCTGTTTGTGGTGATCCAAAACCTGCTTCTGCCCCTGATCTTTTCCGAGTTGATGCTTCCATTAATAGTGCCAAACTATTTTTTACTCCCATTTCAAACACCAGTAGATTTTACGTTAGTTTTTCGACCAAACATCAAGCTGAAGAGCATGGAGAAGAGGTAGAACTGATTAGAGAAGGAGTACAGAGTCATACAATTTATCAGCTAAAACCGAATACCACTTATTACATCAAGGTACGAGGACAAATTGGCTGTATGCCAGGTGACTGGAGCGGAGTCATGAAAATAAAAACAAATTCTAATAGGTATTACAAAAATGTTTCGGCTCCCACACATTTTGATTCTGTAAAATCATCTCAAGTTTCGACTGACACTGTGCCGACTATTTCAAATCAAGCTCCGACATCAGTATTGTCCGAACCAACTCAAGTACAAAAACAGGCGATTGCTTCTCCAACAAGTCCTGCTGGCCAAAAGCTTAACTTGTGGCAAAAAATTGTTGGTCTGTTCAAAAGATAGACTAAACTATGTCAAACATCTTCACTAGTAAAACTACCTTAGATTTCAAAAAATGCATGTACAATATGCTTCATCTGAATTTCTTGAACGATTAATAATAAACGCAATAAAGGATAACCTCTTTACCATGTATATCTGTCGAATATAAATTGTTGACTTTTGTGATTTATGGGATAGAATATGAGTTATGAATCACACACACTGTGCGATCGAAAGTACTTTAATTACAGGCCCTTGTGGGGCTTTTTTTGTATCTTTTCAATAAAGAGTCCTGTGGGGCTCTTTTTTTCTACTAATTTTCTACAAAAAGAAAAGGAGGATAAAATGTGTTGCTGGAAGAAGCGCGTTCAAGAAAAACCGGTAGAAAAAGATTCCAAATTGGAAACGGAAAATATCATCGGTGAAGAGTCGACTACTAATGAAAAAGGTAACTCATTCACTCCTGAAGAATTGGAATCATTGAGAAGGAAATATCCAGAACAGATTCCGTTTACACCTCAGTGGAAAATTTGGGTTCAGGCGGAAAATGCTAGAAAAACTGGAGAAGATACTGGATTGATCCACTAAATCTCACTAACCAGCCCCTCAGGGGCTGGTTTAAATTTGTGAGAAAATAGGGATATGGAAAAACGAGAAACATCATGGGAAGGTTCTTCAAAATGGTATGGAGAAATTGTGGGCGAAAAAGGACATTACTTTCATCAAGCAGTGGTAATTCCTGGAGTGATGAGGCTTTTGGATATTGGTAAAAGAGATAGGCTACTCGATGTGGCTTGCGGACAAGGGGTATTGGCTCGAAGACTTCCGAGCGAGGTGTCATATACCGGTGTGGATCTGGCTCACGGACTAATCGCAGACGCTAAACGAATGGATATTAACAAGAAACATAAATATGTTGTTTCTGATGTAACAAAGAGTATCCCGATGGCAGAAAAATATAACAAGGCGGCGATAGTATTGGCACTTCAAAACATTAAAGAACCAGAAAAAACAATAAAATTGACAGGGGAAAAGTTGGATAAGGGAGGAAAGCTATTAATAGTTCTTAATCATCCCTGTTTTCGCATCCCCCGCCAGAGTAGTTGGGAAACCGACACAAAAAATAAACTCCAGTATAGAAGAATAAATCGCTATATGTCTCCTCTGGAAATTCCAATTAATATGCACCCAGGTGACAGAAATTCTCCCGTAACCTGGTCGTTTCACCTACCACTTGAGGAGTATTCAAGAATGTTGTGTGATAACGGATTCCTAATCGAAAAAATTGAAGAATGGACATCGGATAAGGTAAGTGAAGGGAGAATGGCCAAGGCGGAAAATAGAGCTCGAGATGAGTTTCCGATGTTTATGGCTATTTTGGCGATAAGGAAATAGACTAGTTGGGAGTACACCAAACACGCTAGACAAATGTGTATTATGATGGAGATATGAAAAACGAAGACATGGAGAATAAATGTTGTCAGGATTGTAAACGTGTCGTAAAGAAATGCCATCACAACCATTACTCAGGAGGAGAATCAAGCGCCATCTATGGACTTGGAGTGATAGGTGCAATATTTTACTTTGTGTCACAAGCTACTGGTTTTTGGCCTGTGATTGTCGCTGTTTTGAAAGCGATTATTTGGCCAGCGTTTGTGGTGTATAAACTTTTGGGAATCTTGAGTATCTAGGTCGAACTGAACTTAGAATGGTAAAATATGCGGTGTAAGTTTATTGCCGGATCGTCTAATGGTATATTTATTTGTGAGTTCAAAACCTGGATCAATTCCTTGGAATAAGGGCCAAACAAAAGAAACGAACAAGAGTGTAAAGAAAATATCGGATACATTCAAGTCGAAAGGGATTGATAATTTTTCAAAATGGCGCAAAAGTTCAAAACTTTCTGGAAGAATCCCTGATAATGATAAACCCTTAAGAAAATCTGAAGAACTCGCTTTTCTTATTGGATTAACCTTGGGAGATGGAAATATAAGTAAATTTACGAGAACCGAATGTTTAAGACTAACACTTGGTACTGATAAGCCGAATTTGGCCACTTACGCAGTTGAAACCATAGAACGTGTTTTTAATAAAACCCCATCGATAATTAAACGTACAAATTCAAATTGTTTTAATGTGACTATTTATCAAAAAAATATCGCTTTAAGATTACAAGTTCCACCAGTGTCTAGGGGAAATTTAGATATTAAATTGCCTGATTGGATTTGGTGCAACAAATCATTCTTAATTTCTGCCTTGAAAGGATTGTTTGAGGCTGAAGCGTCATATTGCGTCCACAATGCGACTTACACCTATAATTTTGAGTTTAGCAATAGAAATACCAGCTTACTGAATGAGGTCGAAAGAGGTTTGGTATCTTTGGGATTCCACCCCGAAAGAAGAATTCATGCCGTAAGAATTAGAAAGAAAGCTGAAGCAATCAGTTTTTATGATCTTATTAGATTCAGAACTTACCCTTGATATATAATAGTGACGTATTGCCGAGTCGTCTAATTGGTTGGACGTCGCCCTCTGGAGGCGAATATTCTAGGTTCGAGTCCTAGCTCGGCAACCATTACGTGCAGGTTTGGAACCCTGCCCTCGTGCTCTAGGAGATAAAACTCTGGATGCCGAGCCTCCTGTTCAAGACCAGATTTGGTCGATGGAAGACAGACTGGGACCATCAGATAACACACATGCTTGAGGAACATTCACGTTATGCGTGAATTGCCGTGTGGCTATTGTAATCTAAAGCCCATCAAATACGAAGCGTCGCCTTCTGATCTAATAACAATCTTGTCACCAGGCAAAAGCTTAGTTGTTTCTTTGGGTGACCCTTTCAATACACCCCTTGGAGGGATATTTACTCTCTTAGCAAGAGGAACCACAGTTCCATCACTTTTCTCAACAAAGACAGTCAATTTTGCCCAACCTCGCCTAAATTTTTCTCCTTTTTTGTATTCTATACCATGTAAGTCCTCAGTATCACCAATTGAAACTTCAATTCTTTCAAAAGAAATTTCTTCATCAATATCAATACTAAGATCTCCTGTGGAATTACCACTCTTAGACAGAGTAAAACCTTCACCATCGGTCGTTACGGGAAAATCTAACTTGGATACATCAGGGTGATTAAGAGGAATGCTCATATCATAAAAACCCATTCTGGGATGAATTCCACCACCGTATGTAGGAGATAAAATATTATTAGCTAAGTCGACGAATTCAGTATTAGGAGTAAACTTCATTTCGAGTTTTGTAGATAGTTCCTTTGGAAAAGTTTCAATCTCTAATCCTTTAAAAGAGACAACCCCCTTCTCCCCCTTTCCTGCACCCACGATTAGGACTCTCTTCGCTCTAATTTCTCCATGACTCTCTACCCAATCATGTAAGATTTCTGCCTCTGGGTTACTAAATGGTCTATGCTCAGCAAACTTTGAACTACCAGAATCAACCCATCGATCTGTTGTTTCATCAAAGACGAATATATTTGTGTAGGCTCCTTCTTCATCCCATCCTTCTGAATCAAGAGAATCTCGGTATTTTTCAGCTTTTCTATGGTGAAGAGTAACTGCGTCAAGTATCCGCGCGCTAATATGATCAGGAAGTTCGATTAATACAGCATCTCCATTTTTTAGATCAATCTCGGAAGCTCCGCGATCTAAATCAAATTTTACCGAATTCATAGTGCCGTCAGAAGGCGCCTCGATAGTCCTTACTATTCTAGGACTTCCTATAGATTCCAATCTAAGATCACTTATTGATAAATCAGCACCCTCAATATGTCTAACCGGAGCTGATTCCCTATAAATTAAGGGTTTGATCTTTGTTCTTATAAGATCTAACAGACCAGGTCTCTTCATTTCATCTCTTCTTTCAACCACAGCATCTGCCTCCACAACGTCTTCAACTAAGCCAAATCTTTTAGCTATGAAGTTCTTCCTTCCAATCAGCGAATCTTTTAGCTCCTGCCTTAAATCACTGTCAGTCAAGCCAGACGAGTCGACTATTTGAATAATCCTCTCATCGGTTAGTTTCTCTACAAGCATTTTAGCTTGAGATTTCATTTCATCGTCTGAAACATTTTCAAAGACCATACCGGCAGGGTACATTGGATTACGCATACTATCCAGTTCAATAATGCTATCAGAAGGAAAATCTTTTTTTTCACCCCTAGCGCGGAATATTAATGATCCACCGTTATCAACTCTCCAGCAGTGGCCATCTGGAGATTTCATTATGTTATCAAAGGCGCTTCCACCAACATCCCTATTACCCAAAAAAGCATCAACTACAAAACCAGACAATACTTCTTGCTCATTTGACATTTCCGAAGGGCTTAATGTTTTTAATCCTTTAATTTCTTTTGAGACAAAAGCTACTTTTCCATCGACTTCGGTAACAACAGTCTCCGGTACATGTAAACCAACTTCACGGTAAATTTCATTTGCAATTGCTTCAATTCTCGATCTGTCAGTGTTCGGATAAAATTTTACATAAAACCTTTCATCTGATTCATTCGTAAACCATCCACCATCATTAGAACCCTCCCTGCCAGAAACCTGAGTGAGTAGTCCTGGTTCCAAAACCTTAGGTTTTTGCTCATTCCGTGCTCCATTATCAGCTGAAGCATCATAATAAATATTTTCCATAACAATACTTTTGAAAACTAAAGAAACTAATAATTTTAAGTATACCCCCGCAACAACTTAACCACCATAATTTGTTAACTCTTAAGTATGTCTTTCTCGTTGGTAATTCAAATATTCTCATTGAACAAAATTAGATACATTCTTCTTGATAGGATACAAGCAAACCAGGGGAATTATTTTACTGTTTGGACTCCAATAAATTCTCTGCCAACGGTTCGATTATTTTTTCTAAGAGTTCTTGGTCTGAAAAAGTGGAAGCCAATGATTGGAGAATTGCGGTTCTTTGTTCTTCGTTGGTTTCTTCCCAAGGATTAAATTTTAGATGCTTTTCCAGTTCTGTAATTGAACTAACCGCCTTATGTTTTAGATCTACGTTTACGCATTTTACATCAGCGGCTCTCTCCTTTCCGATGTAGAGTAGGTCTTCTTTGTTAACCACGAGCACTTCATCTCCTAATTTTGCTACCGGGTATAGTTCGTTCATTTTAATATTCAATTAATTTAATTAACGATTCGGGATGCGCTTCTTTAAATTTATTATATATTTTTTTAACCTCTTCTATTTCATCGTCATCGAGGTCATTATTTTTAGATATGTAAATGGCCTCTATATCCTCGAATTTAAGTTGTCCATGAAATTGGGCTTCGGTGTATGAAGCACCCCATGTCACTTTGCTTGATTTTTCTAGACTGGCAAGTATATTTTCAACATACCCACTAATACGAAAGCTTGTGAAGTGTGGCTTTGAGGCTGGGGTTGGTGGCCATTCATCTTTGGGGCTAAGACTGTCTTGGAAAGCGATCGTTGTTTTTTGTAATGCGCGCTCCCTCTTTATCTTAACTGTAATTTTTCCGTATGCGTCTACTGAGTTTGGTGGGGGGATTTCACCATCGTAATTTATAACCCCATATTCATTATTTGAAAAATAGCCGTATATTGGTCTGTTTTCTTTGTTCTCATCAACAACCTCATCGGGAATACCTTCTCCGCGATGTCCTGAAGAATAATCAACACCCTTACGCCCATTAAATGCAAACATCAGCACCTCAGCTTGAGCTCTGTAACTCTGATTTAAACAACCATCACTATGATTTGTTTCAAATTGACTTTTGAATCGACCATCTTCGTTCAACACTTTGTCGAGTACGAATACGCTTGTCGCTCTGAAAAAATTAGATTCACCTACAATCGCCTCAATCTTTTTTTGCAATTCTACTTTAAACTCTTCTACTGTCATTCTGGCATCCATAGCCGCTTCCTCATATAATTCAAGATGTTCCTTTTCTGCATTGATAATGTTTCTCCGCATTCTGTCCTTTATCTCTGGATTTGCTTCTAGGTTTATAGCTTCCCAGTCTTGAAAATATTTTTCAGTTACAGCGGAAGGAAATTCAGTTTTTTCGTGAATTGTTTCTTCTGAAACCAGTGATGTTTCGGGATCAGAAACTCTTGAAATCGCGGCACCCCCGAATCTAGATCGGAGTTTGGCGAGAATATCAGAACTCACATCCTTTATGGTTTTCTTTTTTGTTTCAAATGTTGGTGACATTTCCATGTATGCTTCTGCCATGCACTTTATTATTGCGGTTATATATATAAGAGTCAATAATCTGCATGATGGTGGAGTAGAAGATGCAATTAAGTAATTGATGAGAAAAAGATAAGAAATCTATTATCACTGATGTAAATTCCTCAATATTTTTAAAATAAATTATATTGCTATAATGACTTTTGTGACAGAAATATCAACGGAAGAACCGCCATTGTTTGAACTAGAAAAGGGAATGCCTTTGAAAGATTTTTCTGAAATAATTGATAAAATCAAGCCAAAATTGGGACTTGAGAGTTCAACCAAATCTTCCAAACCCATATACCCTGAAATAAGGTTTGACGAAGAAGGATCTATGATAGAACCGCCGTTGCTTGAACCAGAAAAAAGAACACGATTGAAAAAATTTTCTGATATTATCGAAAAAATCAAGCCAAAATTGAGACTTGAGAGTTCGGCTTCACCTTTCGAAGAATCCATATACCCTGAAATAAAGTTTGACGAAGAAGGATCTATGATAGAACCGCCATTGTTTGAACTAGAAAAAAGAATACTATTGAAAGGATTTTCTGCAATTTTAGAAAAAATCAAATCAAAATTGAGACTTGAAAGTTCACCTAAATCTGAGACAACTAGAAAATATTTCGAAGATTGGGATGCTCTACACTTAGATGCTAACCCGGAAATAAAGGAAACAATGAGAAAAAATATTCTTATTGCTGAAAAACAACACCAAAAAATCTACGAACAAGCTGCTCGTGAGGCAGGCGTTAGCATTGAAGTATTTAAGAAAAAATTACAAGAAAAAGTTGAAAGGGCGGTTGAGAACTCTAATTTCTTTAGAGCAACAAAAATTAGTGTATTAGATAAAGTTCTCAATGGAGATGGTCGATTCAAAAGTCAATTTGAAACACATGATAGTGGTGGCTTTTTGAATCCATCTTTTAGAGCATTGGCAGAAATGAAAATGTTTGGTTTCAATATGCCACCAGGCGGTTTCAAATTTTCCACTGCGGGTTATCATGGGAGCAAAATTCCAGATAGCATTGTGCACGATAACTGTGAAAGAAGACCAATTTATGGATATTTTTCCGATAATGAACATGGAGAAATCAATGAACGTGGAACAAACCCCCCATCAAATAATTTAGTTCAATATGGCGAGATAACTGTAAAATTAAAAAGGGATCGGGCTTTAGAAAAAGCAACATTGAGTTTTCAAGACAGCCTTGATTATAAAGACTGTCCTCCAACACCAGCGATAAAACCACATTTTACGAGCCTAGAAATTGGTGATGCTTATTCTGATGTAATACTAGATAGAGTTGAAAATCCAGGTACAACGAAATGGGGGTCAGTATACACCGAAGCTCAGTTTCATGGGGGGCTAACATTAGACGATATTGATGTAATTTATGTTTCTACCGGTAACAGACTATATGACGACCAGATCATAGAGGTCCGCGAGATATATAATAGATTTATTCAATCGCATCCCGATTCAGATATTAAATTAATTGAATATTAAAAAAATGAACGAACTGTATCCAGTAGCAAAATTAGGAGATGAAGTGCTTGTGATAAACAAAGATGACATACCACTCATCGGAAAAGAGAACGCGGAAGACGTTAAATGTGTTAGTGTTGATTTAAAACATAAAAGAATTGACCCTTTGGCGGCATTGGAAAATCATCTAAAATTTAATCCTTGGGAAGAAACAAGCGAGGAAGAAAGAAGCGCTATTCTTCAGTCTCTGGCAACGATATTCCCTAATCAGGATATCTTAGAAAAAATTATTAAGCCCCTCGTCGGAAGCTTAGTTGATTCAAAAAAGTAATTTCTTTTATTGCTTAAGTCAACAATCTATCCACAGAACATATACAACCCAACTGGAAGAATATTCTAAAATAGACCTTTTTTCTTGAGTACTTGGATATCTTCTTGAAGATTGCTGAGTCTTTTTTCAATATCTTTTAAGGCATTGACGACATCG
Organism: uncultured Pseudomonadales bacterium; assembly: GCA_964513845.1. GTDB lineage: Bacteria > Patescibacteriota > Microgenomatia > UBA1400 > MFAQ01 > UBA2277. The sequence goes on from CAZENT010000001.1 coordinate 47,880, forward strand.
TCCTCTTCTGCGTCGTCCTCGACATAATCATCAGAAATGCCTTTGACGTTTAACTCAAGACTGTCCACGTCTTCTTGGATGTCACCAATATCCTCACCCAAGTCCTCAACGTCTTCTTGGATATTATCAATGTCTTTTTCTACTCCAGCAAGACTCTTTGTGGTGCGATTGACGGTCATCTGAATAAAGATGGAGAGATAAATGGCTTCAAGTGATACGGCGGTAGTAAGGATTAGAAGGACTTTATCGAGAGCCATCCCAAAAATTATCAAGATAAAAATACCCATAAATAGAGCTGTGTGAACCAAGATTGATTGTGGGGTACCAATCCAAAAAGTCAGTTTCTGCGACGCACGATCGAGGTTTGTAATCTTTTTTTTGGGCATCGTGTTATTTTCCCACAAATTGATGATAAAATACTGCCCATATCGCACACTAAAAAGAATTGGAGGAAGAATGAGACCTGTATTGCAAGCTATTTTGATACCAACACGTGATTTTCAATTGAAAACTGATATTATGACTGGCTATAAAGATATCTTAATCTGGGAAGGTCATCGAGATTATCATGTCGGAACAGTATTATTTTGTGATTGGGAAGAACCGTGGGTGGTAAGGGCATATATTTATGAAGTTCAACTCAAGATTCTGTCTCAAGTTACCCAAGAGGAATTGGAGCTGAATGATATTAACTCTATTGAAGAGCTGCTTAAGAAAATGCAAGAGCGCTACGGAGACATTACCATGGATTCACCTGTAACAGTTATTCGATGGAAAAATGTTTGTGGTGCTTTGACCAGGAATGAAGAAATATATCATTATTCCAAGGTACACAAGACCAAACTCAATTTTTAGATTGAATTTAGCCAACGAGAAATCGTTGGCTTTTTTATTTAAAAGATGTCTTCGGGAGGGAGGAATTCTTCACCATTGGCAGCTTGAGGTTTGAACTCGGTTTTGAGCCAGAGAACATAGTCGCAACCAGTGGCTTTCTTTTCTTCTCTATCCCAGCCAGAAGTCGAACATTTTTTCATTTTTTTACCGGCCGCGGTGGTGTAGAGAACTAGAGGTTCGCCACATTTGGGACATTTTTCGTCAAGCTTTTCGGTGGTTCCGTTGATCCATTCAACGTAGTCGCAACCTGTGGCCTTTTTGGCTTCTTTATCCCAACCACCGGCACTACATTTCTTCATTTTTTTACCAAAACGTGTCACCTGAAGAACTAAAGGTTCGCCACATTTGGGACATTTTTCATCAAGAGTTTGTGGCTCAACCTCTAACCATTTGACATAGTCACAGCCATCGGTTTTGTGAGTTTCGGTGTTCCAGACACCCGTTGAACAGCGTCTAAGCTTTCGGCCGGTTGGGGTTTCGGTAATTTCTGATAGTGGTGCGCCACATTTGGGACATTTTTCTTCTTCCATGCTTATTAGATTAACACATCTTGGACAAGAAGACGAGATGAATTAGGAAAGGTCTTTGAGAATTTGCTTTACAATTTTGTTGGCGGCTGTTCGGATATCCTCTTCGATGTCTGGACCGACATTCTTTTTGAGGTAAGCAATAAGCTCCGGATCGTAAGGGCGTTCGTGAACTTGGGATAGAAAAGTACCGTGATTCTGAGGATTAAGCCTTTCCAAGATATGTGCCACAATCCCCTGGTATAAAATATCGTCTATCAATTGAAGAGCTTTTCCTTTTTGATTTTCAGGTTCTGCCTTTTGATTTATCAACTCAACAATCTGGGTTTTGATGATTAAATGGTCGAAAAAAAGTGGTGCCATATTTTTTAGTAATTAATAGGTCCTAGGGGAATTTTATTTTCCGGATCGTCGATAAATAACATGAGAATTAAACCCTTTCGAGGCCCTTTGTTGAGATCGAGCGCCTGCATGGTTTCGGGTGAACCACCAAACTGCTTTCCTGTCCACTCTGCCGGACCGGCGTCTCCAATAACGCACACCACGGCTTGACCATTGACAGGATTGACGACGAGCATTTTTCTTAATGCGTAAAAATCTTTGAGATATTTAAAATCTCTGTTCCAGTTCTCAAGATAGAGTGTTTGAACAACACAGTAATATTTTTCTTGAAGGTAAGTTTTGGTGGAGTAATCTCTTTGATCTTTGACAAAGTAACCAAAAGCACCAAGACCCGGAGCGATACCGGCCTCTTGAATTTCATCGTGTTCAGCTAGAGTATCTCCAGGATAGCGATATAGATGTTGTTCGAAGCCAATATAGCCAACATGGTGATTGAGTGACTGACCGTCTAAAACTGCTTTTACAGGAATACCGGTGTTATCGGTGAGGAGTTTCTCAATTTTGGACGCTTGATCCTCAGTAAGTTTGGCAGGCTGATGTGGAACAATCTCCTGTAAATTACCTAAAACTTTTTGCTTGTTTGAAAGTATGGATTCGACGGGATTGGATATTTCTGTCGGAATCGAGGCAGTCTGGGGCATGGGCATGGCCAACAAACTACCAACCAAGCCAGCTCCAGCCAATAAACGACCAGATTTTTGACGAAGTTCAAAGGCAAGGAGGGTAGTTTTGGAGAAGAATTTTTTGGCGGCAGGATTCTTGAGAATTTTTTTGCGTAAAATATTCGATCTCTTTTCGAGTTTGGCGATGGAGTTTTGCAGATTGCTATCAGGCATTATTTTAGGCGAACACAGATCTTAATCGTTTTAGAGATTCTTCTTTCCCTAAGATTACGATACAGTCGAAAAGTGGAGGGGTGACGGTGCGTCCGGAAATGGCAACGCGCAAAGACATAAAAGCTTCGCGAGGCATTAGACCAGAGTCTTTTTGAATGGCAGCAAATTCCTCATGAAGATTTTCAGAAGTAAAATTGTTGGTATTTTCCAGTAAAGAAATCGCTTTTTTGAACCACTCCTTGGTTTCTTCTTCGGAGTGGGCTGATTGATCTAGAACTAATTGTTTGTCGACTTCGGGGGTGGAGAAAAAATATTCAGCACTAGGCGTAAAGTCTTTGAGAGTGAACATTCTCTCTTTGGCAATATCAATAATGGAGATAACTTTGGTTTTTTCCTTTTGCCAATCTTCCGGCATAAAAGACTTTAGTCTATTGAAGAGCTCCTCGGAATCAAGCTTTTTGATCCATTGGCTGTTGAGGTAATTTAATTTTTGAATATCAAAGATAGCATTTTGTCTTTGAATCTTTTTTTCATCAAAAACCTCAATCATCTGATCTAAAGTAAGAAGTTCGGAGTTGTCTTTGTAGGAAAAACCAAGGTAAAAGAGAAAGTTGTCGATCGCTTCAGGAAGATAGCCATCGGCAGCATATTCCAAGACTGATTTGGCACCATGACGTTTGGAAAGTTTGCTTTTGTCCGGTCCTAACAACAAGGGAACGTGGGCGAGTATGGGAGGTTCCCAACCAAAAGATTCATAAAGAAAAAGATGAACGGGGGTAGACATCATCCACTCGACGCCTCGAAGAACATGGCTAATTTTCATCAAATAATCGTCGACGAGGGCAGCTAAGTGATAGGTGGGGATACCATTGGTTTTCATCAAAACTTTGTCGTCGCACTCGGTGTTGGGTAAGCTAAGCTTTCCCTGAACAAGATCGTGCCAGGTGGTAAAGCCTGTTTCCGGAAGCTTGACCCGAATAATGTAAGGGGTACCGGAGTCGAGCTTGGCTTTGACTTCTTCGGCAGATAAATTGCGGCAGTGACGATCGTATTTGGCAAATTGATTTCCCTCATGAAGCTCTTTGAGCCTTTCTTCGGAGCAAAAGCAATAATAGGCGGCGCCCATGTTTACGAGCTCGAGAGCGTATTTTTGGTATAGATCTAGACGCTCTGTTTGAACATATGGACCGTACGGACCCCCAACAACTGGATCTTCGTCTCGTTTTAAACCCAAAAAATCGTGAATCTGGTAGATCTTTTCTACAGCTTCGGGAACCAGCCTGTCTTGATCGGTGTCTTCGATACGAAGAATAAACTCGCCATTGTATTTTTTGGCAAGCAAATAATCAAAAAGAGCAGTTCTGGTATTGCCAATATGAGGAACCCCCGTAGGAGAGGGAGCAATTCTAGTTCTAACGTGCGTAGTTGGCATAGTGATAGTATACTTTATTTAGTCTATGGCGACACTAACACAAGCATCAGTCACAGCAAGAAATGTAATCAAATACGGAGCGATAGCTTTCGTGGGAATTACAATTCTGTGGTATTTGGGAGGAGCACTGATTAAGTACTATCAGGCACTTAATCCAGCACCCTTGCCGGATCCAACAGCTGATTTTGGGGAACTTCCCAAAATCGTTTTTCCCGAAAGTGTAAACAGGCCCAAACTGATACTTGAACTGCCAACCGGTAGTATCCCCACCTTTGTAGACAGAATGAGAGTTTATTCTCAACCAATCAAGAGAAGTACTTTTACCGATTCCGAGAAAGCAATTGAAACTGCGGCCGCTTTGGGGTTTTTGTTTAAACCAGAGCAAAAATCGGAAGCCAACTACGTCTGGACGAATCAAGATCAACTGAACTCGAAACTAGATATGAATATCATCAACGGTCACTTTATCCTGACTAGACAGTGGCAAAACAACCCAGCACTGGCTTCGCTTGCCAGTTTTAATTCAGACAAAACCGTAATTATGGACACGGAAAATTACTTAAGCAGAGTTGGACTGCTTAGCGCTGATGTTTTGGGTGTAGAAAAAGTGAGCTATCTAAAAGATGATGGCGGAAGACTGTCCACAGCCCTGTCTTTGTCTGATGCCGATTTTGTTCAGCTAGATTTGTTTAGAAAAAATATGGATGAGATTGATTCTGAAAGTAAAACCAAAGAAATAGTTGCCAGCTATCCTTTTTATCGCAGTAACCCGAATAGGGGTTTAATCCGGGTGATGGTGTCTGGCTCTAAAAACTTGAGTGATCGAGTGATTAACTTGGATTATGGATATAACAAAATCGATTACACCAAGAACGGAACATATCCAATTAAAACCGGTGATGAAGCTTGGGCAGAGCTGGAAAAAGGAGGTGGGTTTGTTTTTCGAGGTGAGTCTAATTTAGCCGAGGTCAAAATTAGAAGAGTGTTTTTGGGATATTACGATGCCGACATGAGTACGGGCTACGCAATGCCGATATACATTTTCTTAGGAGACCAGGGTTTTACGGCTTATGTTTCGGCAGTGAAGGATGAATGGATCAAGAAATAATTACTCCCAAGAGTAGTTTTTAAAAACCCAGCTAAATAAAGATTGAGCTTCTCCAAAACGATCTTTACTGTTCAGAATGCTAATGATTATCCAGTGATCGTCCTTTTCTGCAAGAATAACTAAACATTCTCCAGCTTCTGGTGTCCAACCAGTTTTGACTCCAAATATGCCTGGCTTGCCCAGAAGAATATTGGTGGTTTCAAGCGGATAGATGTTTCCTTTTAGGCTTTCCAGAGTTATTTTTTGAGTGGACACTATCGATGAAAACTGTGGGCGAGCGAGGGCAATTTTGGCAAGCATGGCAATATCATAAGCACTGGTGTAGTGATTTTGACCCTCAACCCCGGAAACGTTTGAAAAATGTGTATTTTGAAGTCCATATTCCGTGACTTTTGAGTTCATTCTGGAAATAAAAGCCTGATATCCTCCTGGGTAGTTTTCGGCAAGAGTAATGGCGGCATCGTTTCCCGAAGGGACAAGGAGGGCGTACAGAAGGTCGCTTGCGATAAGCTTGTCACCCTTACGAAGTTTAACTTTATTGCCATTGGCGTTTTGACCGTTTTTGACTTGAAGAATGGAGTCTTCATTAAAATAATCCATGGACACTAGAGCGGTCATGATTTTGGTGAGAGAGGCTGGTTTTAAACGTGTGTTGGCGTTTTTTTCATAGAGAACAATCCCTGTATCGAGATCGGTGATAAAAATACTAGTGGCAGTCATTTCTGGCACTGCAATATTATGCGAAACTGGCGTCTTTGGCTCACTGACATAAGCAGCTTGAACAGCGGGTTTAGGAATTATTGACGGAGATTTAATTATCGGAAAGAAAACAAAAAACGAGCCAAGTAAAATCAAGGAAAGAAAATTAAGAACTGATCTTAATCTATTTTTTTTTAGATGCTTAATTATTTTCATTGAGGGCACCAGTACATTTTATACTAGGAAAGTTGATCTTGAATGACTTTCCTAATCTCAATCTTGGCCTTGTGAGTTTTGACAAATCTCAACCAGTTTTTGTTTGGCTTTTTTATGTTTTTTGATTTTTGAACTTCGACAATATCACCACTCTTTAAAGGCTGATCTAGCGACGCAATGCGACCGTTTACTTTAACGGTTTGAATGTAATGACCTAGATCTGAGTGAACATTAAAAGCAAAGTCGACAGGGGTAGCGTTTTCTGGCAAGTCATAAACATCTCCGTTCGGAGAAAAAACATATATATGCTGAGACAGAGCGTCAAGTTTGTAATCTTCCAGGCTGTCACCTACCGAGCTTACCTGAGTTTGCCAACCGGCCAGCTGTTTGACCCAAGACATTTTGTCGGTTATTTTGAAAGCGGTACCTTCAGCCAGCTTTTCTTCAGAGGCACCGTGCATTTTGGCATCTGAGTACGCAAAATGTGCAGCGGCGCCGTACTCGGCAGTGAGATGCATATCATCTGAACGAATCTGAATTTCTACAATATTGCCCTTGTTATCAAAGATCTTGGTGTGAATAGATTGATAGCCGTTTGGTTTTGGCTGAGCAATAAAGTCGGAAATTCCTGCGTTGGGAACAGGTTTCCAGTATTGATGGATTACACCGAGAGCAGAGTAACAGCTTGACGTGTCTTCGGTAATAACACGAACTGCCATGAGATCGTAAACTTTGGAAATATCACGACTGATCCCAGGACGAAGTAGTTTTTTGTATAAACTGTATTTTCTTTTGGGACGACCTTCGACCTTGGCGTTGACTCCGTGTTTGACTAACTGAAAACGAAGTTTGTTCATGATTTCGGAAACGTTTTTTTCTGAGTGTTTGAAATGAGGCTTGGCAATTTCCTGAAGCCAGAGATATTCATCCGGGTAAATATAGGGGAAGGCTAGATCTTCCAGATCCCCCTTCAGTCGACCCATACCTAAGCGTTCTGCAAGAGGAGCGTAAACTTCCATAGTTTCGATGGCGATACGTTTTTGTTTGGATAAAGGAACAGCGTCGAGAGTGGAAATGTTGTGAAATCTGTCGGCAAGACGAATAAGAACGACGCGAATATCTTGAGCCATGGCCACAAACATTTTTCGGAGATTTTCCAGAAACTCAACATTTTGGCTTCCTCTTAGTTTTACTTTGCCGACACGATTGACACCCTCAACAAGCTTCGCCACCTCCTCGCCAAACTGTTTCTGGATTTCTTCAATGGGAATTTCGGACATTTCTGGAAGATCGTGAAGAAGAGCTGCTTCAAGACTGGGCTGATCAAGACCCCAGTCAGCGAGAATTGAGGATACCGAAATCGGATGAGTAATGTAATCCTCCCCTGTTTGACGAACTTGACCATCGTGTTTTTGGGCGGCAAAATCATAGACTTTTTGCAGTCTTTCTTCGTCGATATCAGATCTTTTGGTTTTGGCTTGGATCAGTAGATCCTTGAAGCTTGTTGCCATATGGCTATTTTACCTTGTTTGCCATGATAAGATTGGTCGGTGTATAGAAGGTTTTTATTACCAGACGAGGTTGCATTGCTCCCTAGTGAGCTGAAGCAAGTGATGAGCCTGTATATTGCTCGCGGTTTTGAGATCTATTTGGTGGGAGGAGGTGTACGAAATATCCTGATGGAGAAAGTCCCGGAGAACTGTGATTTAACGACAAATGCAACACCGGAAGAAAGTTTAGAAATTTTGAAAGAGCTTGATCCTTTTTATAACAATGATTTTGGAACTGTTTCTTATGAAATTGAAATAGATGGGAAGAAAGAACTATACGAAATCACAACCTATCGTTCGGAAAAAGAATACTCAGATTATCGCCGTCCCGACAATGTAAGCTGGGGAAAAACTTTGGAAGAAGATGTTACGCGTAGAGACTTCACCGTGGGCGCAATGGTAATCGGCCAAAAAGATGGAAAATATGAAATTATTGATCTGGTTGGCGGACTAGAAGACTTTGAAAAGGGTTTGATTAGAGCTGTCGGTAACCCCGAAAAACGTTTTGGAGAAGATGCTCTGAGAATGATGAGAGCCATAAGAATTGCAGCCAAACTTGGTTTTTCGATCGAAGAAGAAACTTTGAAAGCAATTTCAGTCAAGGCACCATTGCTTGCCAATATCAGTAAAGAAAGAGTGCGCGATGAGCTAATGAAAATTATTGGGTCTGATTATCCAGCAGACGGAGTATCTCTATTGATATCGACTGGTTTGATGGAACAAATAATTCCAGAAGTTTTGGAAGGCAGAGGTGTAATGCAGGGAGGACACCACACTCTGACTGTATTAGATCACATGTTGGAGTGTTTACGAAATAGTTCTTCACCCGATCCTGTTGTGCGTTTTGCCACTTTTATTCATGATGTGGGTAAACCAAGAAGTCAGAGATATAAGTGCCGAAAATGCGGAAAAATGTTCAGAGATCTGGCTGAAGAAATGACCACATGCGCCGATTGCGGATTTAATCAGCCGACCAGAGGAATGATTACTTTTTACGGACATGAAGTTATTGGAGCAAGACTAGCTAAAGAAATATGCGAAAGACTTCGGTTTACAAATAAACAGACTGAAAAAGTTGTGACCCTGGTGCGAATGCACATGTTTGCTTATCAGCCAGAAATGACAGATGCTGCTATTAGAAGAATCATAAGAAAAGTAGGCAAGGAAAATATCGCCGATATGGTTCTCTTGCGAATTGCCGATCGAAAAGGAAGCGGAAGTAACACGACAAGTTGGAGATTTATGGAGCTGCAAAAAAGAATTGGCGAACAATTGTTTGAACCAATGGAAATTAATGACATGGCAGTTGATGGACGAGATGTGATGGAGGTTTTAAATATTCAACCCGGACCTATCGTAGGAAAGGTTTTGAAAGAGTTGTTTGACGAAGTACTGGAGGATACGAGCAAAAATAACAAAGAATATCTACTTTCACGAATTAAAGAGGTTGAAAAATCCATATAGATTCCGGGTCAGGCCCGGAATGACAAATGGGATAACAATTACCTGCGAGGAGACTCCTTGCAGGGGGAATGCTTGGGATGGTTAAAGAATAGTTTATTTCTTGTTGAAAAGTTTTTCCCAGACGATGAGAAGAGGGGCAGCGGTGAAGGTACTGGAGTAAGTGCCGGTGACAGTACCAATGAGAAGAGCGAGAGAGAAGAACTTGGTCGTTTCTCCGCCAATGAGGAACAGAGCAATCAACATAAAAATAATGGTGAGCGAGTTGTTGAGCGATCTGACCATGGTTTCGGTGACTGCTTGATTCACCGTACTTAAATAGGTAATCCCCTTGTTTTTGTGTGAGAGTTCTCGAATGCGATCATAAACAACAATGGTGTCGTGAACGGAAAAGGAAAGAATGGTGAGAACCGCGGTGACAATAAGAAGATCAATCTCGACACCGTAAAAGTGACCTAGAAGTGAAAAGCTTCCAAGAAGAATGATAGTGTCATGAAGCATGGCAATTACAGCACAAACACCATATTTGAGCTGTTTGAAAGCAAAGCTAATATAAAGAAGCAACATAATACTAGAGATAGAAAGAGCAAAAAGAGTTTTTTTGATGGTTTCTTTTCCTAGAGCAGCACCGATCGATTCGAAACTGGTTATTTTTATTTCCGGATTGTCTTTTTTAATCGTATCAATCGCCTTTTGAGCGGTTTCTTGCGAAATATTTTTGGTTTTTAGGATGACGGAATTTTTGGTGGAGTCCTCGAGAGATGGGGTAAAATCCTTGAAAGCCATCATGACTGTTTCGGCTGAAGCTGAGGCGTTGACGACAGTAAGGCGCGTGCCGCCAGTGAATTCAATGGACGGCTTGAAACCGAATCGCACAAGAGAATAGATTCCAGGAACAATAATAAGAGCGGAAATTAAAAAGTAGATCCAAACATGTTTCATCCAGTTCATATTATTTCGTGTTTATTTTTTTGATAGATTGCCGCGTCGGAGTACCTCCTCGCAATGACGCGGACGCGAGTGTTTTGCCTTTGTAAAAAAGACGAAGAAGGTTTCGAGTGACAACTAACCCGGTAAATAAAGAGATTAAAATACCGAGAATTAGAGTTAAGGCAAAACCGCGAACTGCCCCTGAAGTGTTGAGAAAGTTCCAATCAAGGGGATTGAAAAGAATAAAACCAGTAATAATGGTGGCTGTGTTGGCGTCTTTGATACTGTCCCAGGCTCTGCCAAAAGCTAGTTCGAGAGCCACTCGCCAATCCCTGCCCGCCCTTATTTCTTCTTTGTAGCGCTCAAAAACTAAAATGTTGGAGTCAACCGCCATGCCAACAGAAAGTAGGAAACCGGCAATTCCTGGCAGACTGAGAACGACAGGAATTAGCTTGTAAAGAACTAGGGTAAATAATCCATAAAGAACTAAGCCAACAGAAGCGATTACCCCCATCCATCCGTAGTTACCAATCATGAAAAGAATAACCATGGAGAGCCCAATGGCACCGGCGGTAACGCTTTTTTGAATTGAGTCGGCGCCTAGTGTAGCTGGTATATTTTTCTGACTTAAAACACTTACCGGAACGGGAAGCGCACCGGCGTTTAGCTGAACCGCAAGAGCTTTGGCTTCGTCTGTAGTGAAACTGCCCGTGATTTGGGCATTTCCATCAAGAATTTCGACTTGAACTGTGGGCATAGTGACTGGATAGTTGTCCAACAAAATGGCGATGGGTTTGCCGATATTCTCTTTGGTGAGTTTGGCGAACTTGGTTTTTCCGGCATCTTTGAAAGAGATTGAAACTGCGGGCTGACGATCTTCGGTTTCAAAAGTAACCTGGGCTCTAGCTAGATCAGCACCGGTGAGATCTGTGGGAGAAAAACCCGACAAGGTGGCTGCGTCCGTGGCAGTTTTGCCTTCGGTGTAAATAGGAAGAGCGAACTCCATTTTGGCTGTTTGACCAATAAGGTCAAGTGCTTGCTGGGGATCGGTGACTCCAGGAAGTTCAAGAATCAAGCGATAGTCGTTGCCAGAGACTGCTGTTTTGATTCCTGATTCTGACACACCAAACAGATCAATACGTCTGGAAATAACTGTTTTAACCGATTCTAAGGCTGTTGCACGGTCTTCGGCCTTGATCTCTTGCATGTCGGCAGTAAGGGTAACTTGAAGGCCGCCCTTGATGTCGAGACCTTGCTTGAGCTCTATTTCTTTTGAGAGATCGAGATTGCCAATCTTGAAATTGATTCTGGGAACTTGAAAATTAAATATCTTTGTTGGGAGTACAAGATATAGCGACATCAGAGTGATAATCGCGATAAAAATAAAAACTTTCTGTGGTTTTTTGAGAGTCATTCTTAAGAATTATATATGTTTTTGTGATCTTCTTTGGGGAGAAAGCCCAAGACTGAGCTGATGGCTGTCAACGAAGCTCACAATTAGCGAGTTGTTGAGCTCTCTTTCAACATCAATTTGGTCGCCCGGCTTCAGAGATAAGTCTTTGACTAAATTTGATGGCAGGGTTATCCCAAGAGAGTTGCCAACTTTGAGAATTTTCTGAGTAGCCATTAGCCAAGTAGCTGAATTTCGTCTCCAATTAGAGTGACTCGTGGCTGGAGGAGAACTTTGATAATAAAGGGATCCTGATGATTCATGCGATATTTGAACTCGTCTTCAGTCATACACGAGTAGTTTATTTCGGTGTTAAGAAGTTTTTCGGCGGTTTTTACAATAATTGCAACCTGAGGCATGATGATTTTGCCAATAAGCATAAGATCGACTTCTTCCGCATCTCTTTTGATTCCTCGAGTGAGCTTTTGGGAAACAAAAGCGAATTTAACAAAACCCAGTTTACTTCTGTTTTTGAGAATTAATCTTCCAAGACCGGTAGATTTGGAAACAAGATTAGAAAGCTCAGGATAGATTGAGAAGGAAGTTTTGACAGAGTAATACAGGCGATTGCCGCGCTTTTCACTTTTGAGGAGCCCAGCTTTTTGGAGATGATCCAACTCGCGCCTGACTGCATTGATTTCTTCTTTGGTGGCACGAGTCAGCTCACGAACATAAAACATGTTCTTGGAGTCCGAAAGAAAAATCTTTAGGAGCTTTACTCTAACTTTTGAAATGATTAAATCAGATAATTTGGCCATATATTTGGGGCAGGCCTAATATCCTCAATTGTATACGACTTTGTTGCCAATGGGTAATATTTCTACCCAGATATTTCCCGGGACAAAAACCATTTCTTTTCCGGCTTTGTCGGTAAAAATGGTGCGACTAAGCTGTTTAGCTTTTTTCCAGGTAACTTCTGTAGCAACTCCGTTTTGAAATACAATTCCAGTTCCGGAACCAATAACGTCGTAGTACATGTGCTTGCCGTAGTCATTAAGACTGGTTTCTTTGGCAAACTGGACGATAACATTGGCCGCGGATAACTGCTGATTGGTGTCGAGATCCAGGTGAGCGGCGCCGCCGTTGAAGCGAAGATATGATTTGGTAGCTTGATCGTATTTCCACTCAACATTAAAGTCGGTGTAGTTGGACCAGAAATCAAATTTGATGTCGGTTGCAGGAGAACCCGCTGGAGCAATGTCGGCATTTGTTTTCCAAGCGGTGAAGCCAGATAACCAAGGCATGTCGTTTGGCATCTTGCCGGTGTAACCACGCTTCTCGGCTTCTTTCCAAGCGTAGGATAAATAGCCTACGTAGGTGTGCTCTGTGGCAATTGTGGCGGCAGTACCAAGTCGGTCGTAATCTCTTTTCATAACAGGAATGCCAATATCGCCAATGGTGTCAAAATCATTACCACCGGGTTTTCTCCAACCAAGTTTGGCCAGCTCTTCGATGGCGAAGGCTTTGGGATTGGAAACACATTGGCCACTTGCTTGATCACGTCCACAGTTGGCACCTCCGACGTGCATATACACTGGAGTGTTGTATTCGGCGGCAATATTGACGAAGTAAATGCGAGCTGATCTGACCGGGGCAACTCTCATGGTGTCGGCTTGAGCACCACAGTAAAAGACTCCCATAAAGCGAGTGATGCCTCCTTCGGCAACTGCTTCATAAACGATATCGGCCGAAGAAAGTCCTGACTGGGGTCTCACGGATTTGTCGTTTTCGATCATGGCTAGTATAGGCCTGCGTGTTTCCCAAAGTTTTTTTTCTGATTTGCTATATAGCTTGCCGTTTAGGGGGCAGATTTCTGTTTTTGGCTCATTAGCAAACTGACCGAAACCAGTTGATTTTACAGACTCTTCTGTAGATACTTTGGGTGAAATTAACAGCCCGCCAGACTCTGGGACAACCGCGAAAGCAATTCCCCCGGAGACGAGAAAGGTGGCAACTAGACCAATAATAGTTTTTAGGGAAAATAATTTGACAGAAGACATGAATTATTTTAGAGCTTGTTTGATAACTTCTTGTTCTTCGCTACTTAAAGTTTGAGCACTTACCTTACCACCTTCGACTTTTTTGGCGTAGAGGCGCGTATTTTCGCGACTATGTAATGAGCTTATCATAATACCGTCCCCCAAGTCATCTAAAAGAGCGGCAGTAAAACTCTGATCTCCACCAGTATCGGTGAACGGATTGTAACGTTTGAACCCGAGTTTTTGAAGATGTTTTTTGTTTTCGTTGATTTCGTGATTCAGCTTTTCGGTAAGAGTCTCGATATCTTTGGAGTTTCTTTCTGAAAGGGAGATTAGATGGTTAAGAGATGAAATGAGATCCTTCTTGGAAACATCGGCGGTAAGGTTGCGATAGTGAAGAAGCATTTTGATCAAAAGAAAAGTAATGACAATTAGCCATAAAGCGATAGCTCCGAAGAGATAATTTGTTGGTATCATAGACATATTAAGTTTACTATATTAGAAGCATGACTAAACAGCGAAAAACCAGAAAAGAAAAAATTAGAAGTGAGATTAGACAGAAAGAACGCGAAACGTTTGCGATTAAGGCTGAATGGCTTCAAACAGGCTCAAAAACCGCAAATAAAACTGTCGTTCTTGGTGAACCTGAGAAAAAATTCCTGAGATTGGACTTGACAAAGACTTTTCTTCTATCTATGCTTGTCCTAGCCTTGGAGTTAGCTTTGTGGCAGTATTTATCAAGGCACTAACAAAAAGAAAGGGGGTGAACCAAGAAAATGCAGATCTATTGTGTAAAATGTAGAGCCAAAAAAGAGGTGTCAGAATTCGAAAGAGTTACGATGAAAAATGGTAAACCAGCCGTTAAAGCTGTTTGCCCAACATGCGGCACCAAAATGTTTAAAATCGGCGCCAAGTAAACAAACTTAAAAACCCAAGCTAGAGTAATCGACCTTGGGTTTTTTGTGATTCGAATTGATTTTTGCTATCGCTACTTCTTCTTGCTGAGATTTTTGTACCAACCTTCAAGAAGAGTTTTTACCAAGTCTTTTGATCCAAGTCCAAGACTAATTCCAATACCGAGTGCCAGGGCAGCTATAAAGCCTGTAAAGGTGGTTTCAATAAAGAATCGAGCAATGCCAAGCTGAGAGAGGGCGACCAGAATGAAGAGGGTTAGCGTGGCGTAACTGACAACCTTTCCAACCAAGCGAGAGAAGGCCGGATCACCTGAGCCTAGAGAACCTTTAACCATTTTTTCTAAGAAGCCGGCGATAAAAACACCAACTATTAGAATAATTATGGCGGCGACAAGGGTGGGAATACCTAAGATGATACTGTTGAGGAACTCGCTGACAGAAGTTAAACCCAGAACGTTGATACTAGCAATAAAGAACAAAATGATAATGATCCAGTGAATAATTTCGCCAATCACGACCTCAATTTTCTGAGTCATTTGAGCGTTTTTTAGAAACTCGTTAAAGGCAGTGTTTTTGATGATGCCACCAAGCTTGGTTAAGTTGACGAGTTTGATGGTGAGAGTTTTAAGCCAGCCAGCAAGAATGAGGCCAAATAAAAACAAGACAATAGCACCCAATAGACTGGGAATAAAACTAACGATGCCAACGAGCATTTGATTAAAAGCAAAAGTGAGAGAGTTTTCGAAGGAATAAAAAACATTTGTGTTCATGGGTCTATCTTATAGATAGTTTGGGTTTTAGTCAACAAACGATTCGACAATACTATGGGTTTTACTATATAATATAGACACTCCCGGGTGCTGGTGAGGAACGCCCTGCCGCAAGGCAGGGAGGAAAGTCCGGACAGCTAAAAGATAGGGTGACCAGGGAAACCTGGTTCTTCTCGAGGTGACTCGAGAGGCGCGATAGGGCCACAGAGACGAATAAAGGTGAAACGCTCTTGGTTACAAGAGATGGTTTAGAAGTAACTCTAAACTAGTGGTAACCCGCCCTGCTGCAATCGACGAATTGGGATTAAGGTATCTTTTCCGTCCCAGAAGTCTCGAGCATTAGATAGATGTTCCTCCTAGACAGAATCCGGCTTACTATGACCCGGGGGTCCCGAAAGGGTTAATGAATTTCGGGGATGTTGGTAGTTTTGTTTACTCTAATGTGAGCGAGAATCACTCTGGCCGAAAGTACTAATGGGAGTGAAAGAACTGCCAGTAATGGTCCACCCAGTTTCAAACCAATCATGATGGCGAGAAGAGTAATTATCGGATTAAGACCGGTGGTTTTTTGCATTATCTTCGGAACGATTAGATTGTTTTCAAGTTGCTGAACGATAATTGAGACAGCTAGAGCACCTATACCGTGGGCAGGAGAAATGGAAAAGCCGACAATGACAGCTGGAATGGTGGCGATGGTTGGCCCAACATTGGGTACTAGTTCTAACAAACCCGCAATCACACCCAAGGCAATGGCATACGGTAAACCGACTATAACATAGCCAAGATAACTGAGAACACCGACAATGAGCATGAGTAGAACTTCTCCCCGAATCCAGTGTCCTATCTCAACTTCCAGTTTTTCTGCAATTGAGTTGTATCTTTCACCTTTTTCCGGAGACCAAAAAAGGAAATAATTTTTCAGATTATGCATTTCCAAAATCATGTAGTAACTTAGGACAATTACGGCGAAGAATGTGATGAAACCTGAGAAAGTTCCTGCGGCAATTTTGAATACTTGATTTGGGACTTGAAAAATTTGAGTTGAAAAGGAGTTGACGTCAAACTTGATGGGACTTACGGTCTCGACAAGAGCCGGCAGCCTTTCAATAAACTGTTGAGTTTGACTGAATAAAGGTGAGGCGACAGATACGGCTAAAACGATAATTAAACTGAAGAAAGATAACAAAATAACAATAGCAGACAAACCTCTTTTGATTTTACGTTTTTCAAACCAATCAACTAGTGGGCAAATGGCAAGAGTGATCAAAATGGCAGTAAAAATTAAGGCAATAATGTCCAGCAATCGAATAACGGCAAAAACGATTGCAAGCGAGAAAAGAACCCAAAAAATACTGGCGATAGAGAGATCGAACGTTATGCGTCGTTTTTTTATCATTTTATTGGTATATTTTTTTCAATTGACTGATGAGGTTTGCTCTATCGGTACTTTTATCATACCAAACTATACCTGATTGTTTTTTAAACCAGACAGTTTGTCTTCGGGCGTAATCGACTTCAGAACGAGTCCAGGTTTCCACCAGCTCCTCATTGGAAACTTGACCTTCCAAGAAAGCAATTATTTGGGACACCCCCAGGCTAGTGTAAATGGGAAGGTTTCTGTTGGGATATTTGGTTAATAAATTTTTTACTTCGTCGATGGCACCATCGGCGATTCTATCCAAAACTCTTTTGTGGATTTGATTTTTTATACTCTCTTTGTTGGGCATTATGCCAATCCAGTGAAATTGAGATTCTATTAGTGGGTTAATTTGAATAGATTCCCGATCAGGTCGGGAATGACAAGATTTTGTTATCGATGATGAGTTATTTAATGAGATTTCAATGGCGCGAATTAGCCGGCGAGGATTCATAAAATCCGAGTGATTAAGTGCTGCGAGTTTTTCTGGATTTTCTTTTTGAAGATAATCTTGAAGCTCTTTGGTGGTGAGCTTCTCTAGTTCTTTTCGCAATTCTTCGTTTGGTGGTACTAAAACATCCGAAAGATTTTGAGTAATGGCTTTTAAATACAAGCCTGTTCCCCCGACAATTATCAAGGGTGTTTTTGTGGCAATCGAGTCGTTGATTACTTTTTGAGAGTAACGACAAAAATCTGCAAGATTTGCTCTTTCATCTGATCGAAAAATATCATGCCCAAATATTTTTATATTTTCGGGAAGGTTGAGCGGAATATCTTTCCCGGTGATGATATCCAAATCTTGGTAAACTTGCCGTGAGTCAACCGATAAAATATTTGCTTTGGGCAGCTCTTTAGCTAAGTGAAGAGCAAGGCTAGTTTTGCCCGATGCGGTTGGACCACAGATGACGACGATGTGATGATTGGAGTTAATTTGTATAGATTCCGGGTCAAGCCCGGAATGACATAGATATTTCATTTTTAGGGGATTAGGGGTCTGTCTTTTAGGTTATCTTTGTTGGCAATTTGATCAAGAATTTCCCATCTTTGTTTTTTTACTTTGGCAGAAACGTCGTCAGGATAGAGCTTGAAGGAAGCAGTACCTGGACGAGGCGAGTATCTGGCAACAAAAGCAACTTTAAAGCCTACTTTTTTAATCAAGTCTAGTGTGTCCTCAAAATCTTCATCGGTTTCGCTGGGAAAACCAACAATAATATCAGTACCAAAAACGGCGTCCGGAACTTTGGCCTTGATCCTTTCTATCAAAGATAGATAAGACTCCCTGGTGTATCCTCGGTTCATAAGTTTAAGAATCCGATTACTTCCAGACTGAACTGGCAAGTGAATGAATCGGTCAATCTTGGGATTTCTTGCTATCTCATCGATTAACTCATCCCAAAAATCCCAGGGGTTACTGGTAAAGAAAGTGATCTTCTCGATACCATGGATTTTGCTAATTTTTTGAAGAAGCAATACAAAAGGGGGGGTGTCTGTCGGTTTTTGATACTGAGATTCGTTTGAAGGAATGGAACTGGCGGTAAAGTTTTCTTTGTCCATGTAGAGCTTTCGCAGATTTATCCCTGATTTTTCCAAGCCGTATGAATTAACATTTTGACCAAGAAGATTGATGGTTTTGTAACCTTCTTTAGCGAGACTTTCAACTTCTTTGACAATGTCTTCCATTGAACGCGATCTTTCTCTTCCCCGAGAAAATGGAACGATACAGTAAGTGCAAAATGAGTTACATCCAGTGGAGATGGGAACCCAAGCGTTGTCTTTATCTTTTCGAATAGATTTTTGATTGAAACCGACTTCGGCGATAGGAAGAATTTCATCAACATCAGGAAGCAATTCTTTTATCTCTTTTTCGTTGAAGTGAAGCATACACCCAGTAAGGATTACCTTGGGCTTATGCTTGCCACTTTCTGCAAGAAATTTATTTAGATTTACGATAAACCCCTGAACTCTATCTTCGGCCGATTGACGAACAGAGCAAGTATTGAGAACTATCTCATCCGCCTTTCTCCACTCTTGGGTTTCAGTGTAACCTCTGGCTGAGTAATCACCAAGAATTCTTTCGGAGTCTGACTTATTTGCCTGACAACCGAATGTTTTGATGAATACTTTGGGCATTACCAAACCTTTTTCTTTAACGGTTTGCCTACATGAAAATTGATGACCTTGTGTCCTTTGACTACTTGTCTTTTGCCTTCGTTGCCAAAAGGAACAACTTGTTTGTCATCAACTTTGCCAACATAAAATGTACCAAAACCAGAAATAACTACCTTTTCGCCCTTACCCAGAGCAGCTATCGACTCTTCAAAAAATGTGTCGACTGTTTCTTTGACTGCCTTTTTGGTCAAGTGTACCTTTTTGGACACTATGCCGATGAGTGTTTGTTTGGTCATATATTTTTTCACCCCCTTAAGGTGATTGGGCAGTAATAATGTTAATTAATTTAGCTGATGTTACCATCAAAAGAGTGATTATTGCAAGTCTTAACTGGCAATTTCTGCTGCACGAGTTTCACGAATGACATTTACCTTGACTGTTCCAGGGAAAGTCATGGTGGATCTAATCTCATCGCGAATGGCTTGAGCGAGTATGGGTAGCTGATCATCGCCGGCCTTGCCAGGATTGACGATGACACGAATTTCACGACCGGCAGAAATAGCATAAGCATCTTCAACTTCTGGATGTTTTCTGGCGATTTCTTCCAGCTGTCTAATTCTCTTGCCATATTCTTCGGTGTTTTCGTGACGAGCTCCTGGACGTGAGCCTGAGATGGCGTCGGAAATATAAACTAGCATAGACTCAGAAGAGCTGAACTCTTCATCTTCGTGATGCTGAGCAACACAGTCGATGACGGCTTGAGGCAGATTGTATTTCTTCAAAAAGTTAACACCAAGCTCAACATGGTTTCCTTCTCCCTCAATAACCTTGCCGATATCGTGTAAAAGACAACCTAGACGGATAGTGTCGATGTTGGCACCAACTTCGTTGCCGAGTTTAATACCAATTCTGGTTTCCTCAAGAGTGTGACTGATCATGTTTTGTCCATAGGAGGTGCGGAATTTGAAACGACCAAGGACATTGATGACATCCCTAGGCATGTTGTAAACACCAACAGCGTGACAAAGTTTTTGACCCTCTTGGAACATTAGCTGTTCAACGTCTCTTCTGGCTCTATCGAAGTATTCTTCGATACGAGCTGGGTGAATACGACCGTCTTTAATTAATCGAATTAAGGTAACACGGGCAATTTCACGTCTGACTGGATCAAAACTACTAAGCTTTACCTCATCTGGTGAGTCATCCATAGAAACATCACAACCGGAAACTTTTTCAAAAATACGAATGTTTCGTCCGTCTTTGCCAATGATTCTACCTTTGGTTTCTTCGTCTGGGATTGGAACTGTAGAGATAGTGTACTCAGCAACGTAGTCTGTGGCACCGGCGCGCATTGAGTCGACCAGTATTTCTCGAGCAACATCTTCAGCTTCTATTTTGGCTTTTTCTTCAGTTTCTTTTATGATTCTAGCTATTTCCTGAGAAGAACCCTTTTCTACTTGAGCGAGAAGTTCTTTTTTGGCTTGCTCTGTGGTTAAGGAAGCTATTTTTTCAAGCTTTTTACCCATTGCCGTTTCTTGATCGGCTAGTTTTGCCTTGACTTCATCGGCGCCTTTTTGCTGGGCATCAAGCATAAGTTTTTGTTTTCTGGCTTGATCTTCAAGAGTTTGCAGTCCACGTTGTTTTTCGGCTAAAGCTTTTACTCTGACCTCAATGTCTTCAAGCTGGATACGAGTATCTTTGAGAGCCTGATCTTTTAGTTTGAAGGCTTCATCTTTGGCGGCAAGAATAATTTCTCTAGCCTGATTTTGAGCTTGGGCGGTGGCTTGAGCAATGATGGCTGAGGTATCTACGGAAGGAGCGGCAACGACTTTGGGTTCTTCTTTTTTGGCAACAACAGGTTCGACGGAAACTTTTTTGACAGCGGGAGCAGAGGCAGAAGAAGCCTTGAAAAGATTTGTTTTGAAAATTGATAGTAATGACATCGGTTTATAAAAATATTAAACCTAGTCTAAGAACAATCCGGAAACCACGCAAACTCAGCCGCAGAGCGACTGAAGTATTTTTATGTTTGTATAGCTTGTTTCGAACATTGCGTAATTTAGATTTACTCTTAGATTAGTAACCATATTTTAGTCTTCAAGACACTCCACGTCAAATAGTTTATTGATAACTTGTGACCCAAACCCTCTTCCGTATAACTTTGAGGTGAGTTTATATTTGTCTAATTTCCGATATTTAAGGCTGTATTTTTTGACCGCTTCAACTTGTTTTTTGGTGTCTGCTTCCTCCAAGGCTAGACTAATTGTGTCTTTATCTAGCCTCATTTGACCTAATTTGAGACTTATGATTTTGGGGCCATAACACTTGTCAATTTGACGCCGAACGAAAGCTTGAGCAAGATAGAGATCATCCAAGTAACCACTCTTTTTTAGATCTATTAGAATGTCTGAGATTACACTGTTTGCTTGGTTAAAATTAAGCTTTTTGGCTCTTAAAAGAAGTTTTTGGCGAATTTTTTCTTCAAAATAGGGCCTTCGGCTTAGACAAAAGGCAGCATATTTGATCAGACTTGCCCGGACATCACTTGGTGATGGTTGCTCCGGCATTTACTTTGGCAACGACTTCTTTTTTGATCTTTTCGATGAGCTCTGGCTTTTCGACTAGAACCGCTTTAGCAGCTTCTCTTCCTTGAGCAATAGTTTCTCCACCATATTTGAGGAAGGCGCCGGCTTTTTGGACAATCTCATAAGCAATGGCGGTATCCAAAAGATCTCCAATCTTACTAATTCCACCAACATTTAAGATATCGAACTCGGCCGTTCTAAAAGGAGAGGCAACTTTGTTTTTGACAATTTTGGCACGATGACGTGAGCCAATAATTTCTTCACCTTCTTGAATGTTGCCAATCTTGCGCATATCGATACGAATAGAGGCATAGAATTTAAGTGCTTTTCCACCCGTGGTGACTTCCGGATTACCAAACATAACGCCGATTTTGTCGCGAAGCTGATTGGTGAAAATAACGATACATTTACTCTTAGAGATGGCGCCGGTAATCTTTCTGAGTGCCTGGCTCATGAGCCTAGCTTGCATACCCATGGAGGCATCACCCATTTCGCCTTCAATCTCGGCTTTGGGAACGAGAGCCGCGACTGAATCTATAACAACGACATCGACTCCGCCGGAACGAATAAGAGTTTCGGCGATTTCAAGAGCTTGTTCGCCATTGTCGGGCTGGGAAAGAAGAAGACTGTCGAGGTCGACACCGATGGACTTGGCTCTGGTAGGATCGACGGCGTGTTCGGCATCGATAAAAGCAGCAACACCGCCGGCTTTTTGGGCTTCGGAGATGACGTGAAGAGCAAGGGTTGTTTTTCCTGATGCTTCTGGGCCGTAGATTTCGATGATTCTACCTTTGGGAAAACCACCAACACCAAGAGCGAGATCAAGACTAATCGAACCGGAGGAAATTACCTGGATTTTCTCATTAATTTTGTCGGAGCCCATGCGCATAATTGCACCCTCACCAAATTGTTTGGTGATTTGTTGCATGGCGATTTTGACAGCAGTTAAACGATCGTTGTTGTCACTAACTTGGACAACTTTTGCTTTTTCTTCTTTTGCTTTTTTAGGCATGTTCAATAGTATTTTGCTAACACTAAAAGTCATTATATCCTTTCGGGTTATTTTTGCAATATTGATTGTTATAATAATTTTTATGAAAGAATGTCAAAGCTGTACTCTTCCCTTGGGAAAAGATGATAACGGTCCAGTTGAAAATTTTGGTACGAATGCCGACGGATCGAAAAACGAAGAATATTGTATGTATTGTTTTCAAAATGGTAAGTTTGTGGATCCTGACACGACAAAAGAAATGATGACTGACAAGTTAACTGATTTTTATACTGATTCTGTGGGCATGCCTCTCGAAATGGCCAGAGAGCTTTCGATAACGAGAATTTCAAATTTAAATAGGTGGAGTAAAACAAGAAACTAAAGGATATGGGCGAAGAAAATAGTTTGGAAAAAGGTATAGAACAAAACAATCATGAAATTGTTGAGAATAAAGAGAAACTGGAAATAGAGCGAGCTATTGAACTGACAACTAAGCTTGTCGAAATACTTTATGATGGTGAAGTTCCCGATACTGTACGTAAAAGATTGGATTCTGTAAAGAGTAAGATTTCGGTTTCTTCGACTGAACTTGAAGAATATTATGTAGAACAGGGTGGTTCTGCTTTATCCGCGGGAAGTGTGAATGGCGTCTATTCTAGAAGTTTAGATCAGATAATATTACGAGAAAATACAACGCTTAATACAAAAATTCATGAAATTTGTCATTTAATTTCTGCCGATCCTGTGACAAATGAAGCGGGGTTAAGAACAGCGAAGGGTGAGGTTAATCAGATAGGGATCAATCTGGATGAAGCGATTACTCTTTTTGTCTCTACCTATGCGGAAAAGGGACTTAACCCAAACGATTCTCGTCATTTTCTAATAGTTAACGATGAAATTTCGAAGATGAAAAATCTTGCAGGAAGTTATTCCGGATCGGCTGAAACTTTTGGATATATTGTGAGTGGTCATACCAGATGGGGAAGGGTTGATCTTAAAGACGGTAGATTAATAAACATATTGCCGGAAATTTTTAAAAATTATTTCGACGGTCACCAATCTGGATTAAGGAATTGCTTTGATTCTAGTTTTGAAAAGGGTTACTTTGATGATTTTGTAAAAAAAGTGGGAGAAACAAGCGAAATTGATTCTGCAAAAGTAATTTCAATTATTGAGATATATTCACATGATATATTTTCTGGAAATTTTATCGATAAGGAAACAAAGGACGCTGTTACAAAATTTATTGAGGCTATTAAGAATAAAGCGGTTACTAATTATGTGTATCCGGAAAATAGTCCAGCGTTGTGTAGAATTACTCGAAAACTTGAAATTAACGATAAAACTATCGAGCCCGAAATAGAGCTTAATATTGGCTTGAGAAGTCTCTATGATTCTTTCGAGAAAAGAAAAAACTATTTAGGTATAAAACAATTTGAGGCGTGGATAATTTGGCAAAGTATTGTTTATGCTGAAGCCATGAGGGGTGTAACTTTATCGAATAATGAATTTATTGCCAACGAGCGAATGAAAGAAATATTGATAAATAATTATTCAAGTCAAATGACGGCAATTTCTGACATGGCGAGAGGATTATTGGGAGTAAAAATTCCTCAGGGCGTGAGTGATGATATCGTTTCAGAAAGTAGTAAGAGGAAGTTAATCAAAGGCGTGGTAAAATAGGCATGTTCGTTTCGGGGTA
Organism: uncultured Pseudomonadales bacterium; assembly: GCA_964513845.1. Classification (GTDB taxonomy): domain Bacteria; phylum Patescibacteriota; class Microgenomatia; order UBA1400; family MFAQ01; genus UBA2277. The sequence continues at coordinate 71,852 of CAZENT010000001.1, forward strand.
TAAGGGCTTGCTCGTCCTTCCTTCGATAATATTCATTATCGTCTGGTTATAGTACCTCTATCCCGAAATACGATTTGTACTTTTTAAAATTTGAAAGTATTTCGGGGTATAGTATAACGGCAGTATGCGCGCATGGGGTGCGCGCGATCTCAGTTCAATTCTGAGTACCCCGACTAAGTGGATAAATTACGAAAGTATGTTTTTTTTGTTTTGTTTTTTTTGGCAGTAGTAATTTTTTTGATTCATTATTCGGTTTCCGGACAAGCTGTCTATGGGGATGGCATTGGCTATTATTCTCACCTGCATAGCTGGGTGATTGACGGCGACTGGAACTATACCAATGAGTACAAACATATTTATGATTGGGAACATAATAATTTCGATACCGGAGTTGAGTCATCTGCAATACAAATAGTTTCGACAACCAAAGAGGGGGAAGCGGAAAACTTTTATGGTACTGGAGTGGCGGTGTTACTTTTGCCTTTTTATTTGATGGCTCATTTTATTTCTATCTTGGCCAATCTTTTTGGGGCGGGAATTTCCGTACAGGGATATGGAGACGCGTATCAAATACTGACAGGAATTGGGGCTGTTTTTTACGCAGTCTGGGGAGTGTATTTTCTGAATAAAATGATTGATATTGTTATCCGAGATAACAAAATTAGCTTAATAAGTAGTGTGACGATTTTCTTGTCAACCAGCTTGCTTTATTATGGTAGTTTTGACGTAATTAATTCTCACTTTGCTTCTTTCTTTTTGACCGTGGTTTTCTTTTATTTATTTTTTTCGAGAAAAAACAATCTGCTTTTGGGGTTGGTGGCCGGACTTATCACATTAAATAGAGTTCAAGACTCTGTAGTGATATTGATTTGGCTTATCGATTTTTTACGAAATAAAAGGCCATTAATTACTGCAAAAAACTTCTTGATCGGATATGTTTTTGCTTTAATTCCGCTTTTCTTTCATTGGGGTAGTGTGATTGGAAATCCACTCAATCATCCATATTTGCGAGGGCTTACTGAGAAAATTCAAGGTGGACAAAGCACTGACATTTTTGGAAGTCTGTTTAATCCAGTTACCGGATTGTTTTTTCGGACTCCCCTACTTTTGGTTTTGTTCTTGTATTTTTTGTGTTTAATTGTTAATTATTATAGATTGCCACGTCACTTCGCTCCTCGCAATGACAAGATTTATTTTGTATATCCATTTATATTCTTTTTAATGCAGTTTGTGATTATTACTCTTCAAGGCGGATGGGCGGCAGCTGCTTATGGAGGAAGAATGTATATTTCTTCTTTGGTGTTTTTTGGATTAGTGTTGGGAAAAATGCTCACCTGGATGAGTAAAAAAAATCATAGATTGGTCTATGTTTTTGTGATGACATTTATAGTAATAAACTTTGTTTCTATGGCGATATTTATTTTGAGAGATAAGGGGGCAGAGGGTGGATCTCATGGCACTGAACAGAGAACAATCCAAAGACTTAATAAAATATTCCGAAAATAAATATAACTGTTTCCGGTGTTTGATTATTTGAAGACGACTGATTCTTTTTCGGGAAGCGTACCTTCAAATACAATACTGCCATTTTCGACAACTAGTTTTTTGGCAGAAAATCCTTTTTGCTTATTAACTAGATCCTGAACAAAAGACTCGATCCTGGGCTTGTTTGAAGATAGTATTTTTGAGGAAACAGGGAGTCTTCCAACCTCAAGCGAAGTGACATCGAAAGAAACTTTGTTATCGATAATGCTAGCTGTGCCTTTGGCGTAAAAGGGCATTTTAACTTTGGGAATTTGATATTCCAAAAGAGCCTTTTCAATATCTCCCGTTGAGTACCCAAGGGCTTTGGCATAATCAGTGACAAGCGACATATCAACCATACCAGTAATCTCCATAGTGTCATTGAGATTAATCAATAGCTGAAGGTTGGAAAATGGATAATATTTCCAAGGACGATTGTTGATGATGGCGGTTGCTTCGGTACTGTCGAAGGATAACTTGAGCTCTCTTCGTCCTTCCAAGACGTAACTTTCGGTGACTGAAGTATATTGAGGAAGCTCAACAATGACGACTCTAGATTTTTCTTGGGCCTTGATAGAGTCTTCCGGTGTAATCTTGACACCCAGATCTTTTGGTTTGTTAGTACCCAAAATAGTTGAAAGACCCGGAACGAAACCAGCCAGTCCGGCAAAGAAAACAGCAATTACAATGAGAAACAAAATAATCCTGAGTATTCCTTTCATAATATGGAAAACTAGTAATAAAGAATCTTACACTTAATTCTTTTCCGGGAAAAGAGAACTAAGAAATGCTCCAAGGCCAAGACAGAATGAGGCGAAAGCAATTATCCAGCCAATGACAGGGATAATTGAAACGATTCCGAGGAGTAGAACACCTAGGGCGACTTGCCCATATAGTGAAGTGTCTTTTTTCTGAATTACCTTTTCCATAAATAATTTTCCGTACAAAGCTGATGGATAAAGCGAGGCAATGATCAAAGCAATAATATAAACAAACATGGCCACGAACGCAAAAGGCATGCCGATAACGGTAATTAAGAGAATGAAAAAGGCTACAGGGGCGACAATTAATGTCGCAAAACCGATAAGCCCAGTAATGAGAGGTTTTCGGACAATTTGCGCGATCCTTTTTTCGGTGTTTTTGCGATCAAAATAGATCAGAGCTGAACCAAGAAGAATGAAAGATAAAATACTGACTAGGGTTTTTACAAATATGGCTTTTCCGGTAGCTTTGATCGTTTGATTTTGCATTTCTGATTTCGAAGGAGTTTCAATATCATGTCTGACTACGCTTCCTTTGATATTTTTTTCATCGATTGAGGGAGTGGCGGTTTTTTCCACGTAGTAGTCAAGATTGCCACCGATTTTGCCGGTTTCGATAATGGATAAATTGGTACCGGAGACTGTGGCGTTTCTTAGGAGAGAGCCGGTGATATTGACGGTTTCACCTGCTCCAAGCAGGTCTCTACCCATTGAGCCCCCAAGATTAACATTCTGAACTCCAAAGAAGACATCACCCTTAACTTGAGATTTTGGACCCAGAACCAACGTTTGAGAAGCAACGGTAATGTTTCGAGTGACTTGACCGTTGATTTCGATATTCATAGCCGCGGCTCGAATGTCGCCATCAACATTGCCGGTAACCTTGATACTTTGACCAACACAAGCAATGTCTCCTTTGATGTTGCCGTTGATGACGATATCTCGGCCGGCGCAGTAAAGATCGCCGTTGATATCGGAGTTTATGGTGAGGGTTGAACCGGAAACGAAAGCTGCTTCATCGATTTTCTTTTCTTCGGGAAGAACTAGGGTGTCCCCTGACTGAAAATAAACGGCTCTTGCAGGAGAAAGACTAAGAAAAACAAATAAAAATGCAGGTAGAATCCAAGCAAAAAGCTTTGTTATTATTTTCATACTGATTAAGGTATAGCAGAAAAATGGTAACTTGCCAAATTAAATAGATTGAAAAGGACCCGTTCGTGAACTATCATCTACTAAGATTGAGAGTAATTAATAATTGAAATCAAAATAGATGAAAATATTAGTGACTGGCGGTGCAGGATTTTTGGGTTCGCACTTGTGCAAAAGACTTGTGGATGAAGGAAATGAAGTAATTTGTGTAGATAATTTTTACACCGGAAGGAAAAAGAACATCGAAAAATTGATGGATTCGGGAAAGTTTTCAATTATCGAGCATGACATCGTTGAACCATTGAAAATTACCGGATTGGATAGAATATATAACTTGGCATGCCCGGCATCTCCACCTGCCTATCAGAAAGACCCTATCTATACCTGGAGAACCTCTTTGATTGGGACGATGAATATGTTGGAGTTAGCCGTGAAAAACAATAATTGTAGAATGTTGCAGTCATCGACCTCAGAAGTGTATGGCGACCCATTAGAACACCCTCAAAAAGAAAGTTACTGGGGTAATGTGAACCCAATTGGTATCCGATCGTGTTATGACGAGGGGAAAAGAGCGGCGGAAACTTTGATTATGGATTACCATCGAAAATACAACCTGCCGGTGAGAGTTGTGCGAATTTTTAATACTTACGGACCAAACATGGATCCAAAAGATGGCAGGGTGGTTTCTAACTTCATTGTTCAGGCACTGACCAATCAAGACATCACTATATATGGTGATGGTTCTCAAACAAGAAGCTTCCAGTATGTTGATGATCTTATTAACGCAATGATTTTGATGATGGAGAATCAAATTGATTTCGTGGGACCAGTGAACACAGGTAATCCTGGCGAGTTTACCGTAAAAGAACTGGCCGAGATGATACTGAAAATGATTCCAGAGTCTACAAGTAAAATCGTGTATCGAAATATGCCGGCAGATGATCCGAAAATTCGAAAACCGGATGGGTCTTTGGCCAAGGAAAAATTAAACTGGGAGCCAAAAATTAACTTGGAGGATGGTTTGGTGCCGACGATAGCTTATTTCAGATCTGAAGTTGGATAAAAATTTGGCTGACCATAGTCGAATATTTTGATTGGGAAAATTTCTTTTTTAATTAATTGAGTATCTTGATAAGTGAGTCTTAAGATCTCTCCCAAACGAGTTTCTTCTGACCACATTTGATCAAAAACCAGATTGCCGAGAGAGTAGTAAATCGGTTTGCCCTGATAAATTTCTTCGGTTTGGACCCAGTGAGGATGATGTCCAACAACCAAATCAGCACCGGAGTCAATCGCAAGATGAGCCAAGTACACTTGTCGAGAGGTTGGGTTTTGCTGATACTCAGCACCCCAGTGAAAATTGATAAGAACCAAGTCGGCTGATTGAGTACTTTCGGAGATTTGTTCTATCATTTCTTTTTCGTCTAATTCGGGTAGATCGGTAAAGGCAAGCAGGGCAATTTTGGTATTCTTTAATATATTAAATTCGGGTTTTCCGAGACCAAGGGGTGTAATGCTGTTCGATTTTAGAAGATCAATGGTTTCATCGACGCCTTTTTTCCCCTGATTGTTGATGTGATTGTTGGCTAGTGAAGCATAATCAACACCAGCATATACCAAGCCAAAAATATTTTTTGGATCAGCACAAAAAATCATACCGCTATCTGTGGGGCGACAATCGGAAATAAAGGGTGATTCTAAATTGATTACCGCCAGGTCAGCTTCGGATAACAAAGAGGCAATGTTTTTGAATGGCCAAGTAGGGTCAGCAAATTTTTGAATTCTGGTATTAACTGAGCGACCAAGCATGACATCACCGGTAAAAACAATGGTAAAAGTACTCCCTTGATCAAGTGTAACTAGATCCGGAAGATGACTGGAAATTGGAAGAACTTTGCGATTTGTATTTGGTGAAACGAGAAAAATTCCTGCCAAAAGACCAATCTCAAAAAGAATTAGGATTTTTATTGGTCGAATCATTTAGTCATATTTTACTCCATATAGAAACCTCCCCATTACGGGGAGGCGTGCACTAGACTGAGAAAATAATACTTGGAACACAAATGATGTCATGGTCAATATATGTATCGAAGAACGACCATGTGTGGAGAACATCGACGATTTTGAGAAGTGTTTCTCGATTGATGTACTGAGGATCATAATAGACATAAATGGTGGAGTGCGGGTTGGTTAGGGTTCCGCCACTATTGACGTCCATTTCTGATGGAGAAGAAACAGTCTTGTTTCCTGAAAAGATGACGGAAAGTTTAAAACTTGATTGATGCAAGTCTGTTGAAGGTATTACCTTCTTAATCTGTTCGAAAAAATTATTTAGAGGTTTTTCCCCAATATTTGGGATATAAGGTAAGGCAATCTTGAGATCCATTTTTCCTCCTTGGGAAAGTGCGAATGGCATATTATAACAAAAACCCCGGAACACCGGGGTTTTTGAATAGATTGCTTTGGTTCGAGTACATATCGCGCAATGTCGGGAGGTAGGCAGAAAGAGAGAATGTTAAAATTGCCAGACCTTTTTGAAAGGGTTTTTGCAGGGGTTACCTGAGGCAAGCTCGACAATTCCTTCATCCAAATCAACTGCGAAACCAAAAGTAGTTTCGGAGTCTTTACCATGACGACAGACACTATTATCGTCCGGTAAATTATCAGGACCGTGATCTTTGAGAAACGACTGGGCTATTTTGAAAGTGATGGGGGTATTGATGTTTGAGATAAGTTTGTTTATCGATGCCAGTCTTTGGATAGAGCTCGTGTAATGCGGATGGCCTTCAAAGGGAAGCATTTTGGCCGAACAGTAGTGATTGCTGTGAGTGAGAATCCCTTTTGTGGGAAAAATATAATCGAAACTGGTCGCCGAGCCTTCGATACTGACAGATTGATTTGGGGAAGTAATAATATTGTTGTAGGATGAGGCCCTTTCCGGGTGAGTGGCTGTCTTAACAGCTTCATCAAAGGTTTTTGCTAACAAGATAGCTCGAGCAATAATCGCTCTGGGAATGCCAACTCGTGTGTCTGTTGGAGTAACGGCATTTCCGGACAGAACAATTTTGGAGTTGTTTACACCGACGCTGGCCATGAAACCGGCGATACCAACAGTATACATTTGACTGCCATCGTCGAAATTCCATTCGACCGCTGTAAGGACGTCGTAGAAACAGTGAGGCAAATCGTTATTGTGGGCGACAAGGGTATGGACACTAGCTGGCGAAAGTGTAATGATATCAGTGCAAGCTTTTGGATTGAAGCTGTCGGAATAAAATTCTTCGATGGCGAGAGCGAAAAGTTCAGTGAAGTCGATACCAGAGCCTTGGGCAACACCTTTTATCTCTTCAATAATTTCAGGAAAGTGTTTTTCAGTTGGCTCGATGAAGAGCTTTGTCTGATCAAGACAGTCCTGCCAGGAGAGCTTTGCTGGTGGATCATTTTTACAAAGATCGCGATACTTAAAAATCAATTCTTTAAAAGCCAGGCCGATTTGTTCACCACACTCAAAATGAGTACCGGAAACTTTGATAAATGGCATTTGTTTCATAGACGACTATTTCAGTTCCAGAAACAGGTCAAATCTTAACGTTTTGGAGATTGTTTCTTGGCACGAGCACGACCACCTTGGCCTGATTTTCTGGTTTCTTTCATACGAGAGTCACGAGTAAGAAAACCGCCATCACGCATAAGCTTTTTGAATTTCTCAGGATCGGCTTTCATGAGAGCACGACCAATACCGTTCATAATTGCTTCAGCTTGGCCCATGATACCGCTCCCGGCAACCTTGATACTGCCAGTGTATTGACCTAAGACATCTGCGACAACAAAAGGAGAGTGGATCATCTTTTTGATGGTTTCACCTTTGAAATAGACAGATAAGGGTTTGCCATTGATGACGAGTTCTTGTTTGCCTGGCCAGATACGAACGCGGGCGATGGCAGTCTTGCGACGGCCAACAGCGGCGAAGTATTCTTTGGGCATAGCGAGAGTACCCTTTTTGACAGGAGTTGTTTTGACTGGCTTAACAGCAACTTTGGATTTTTTGGTTAGTTTTTGTGCCATATTTATTTATCGATTTTTTTGTTAAGTCCAAGCTCGGTGGCGTATGGATGTTTGTCACCAGCAAAGATTTTAAGACGACGTTGTCTGTCTTGTTGATGCTTGTTTTTGGGAAGCATGCCTTTGACAGATTTTTCAATGACCTTACGAGAGTCTTTGGCTAGAAGCTGAGCGAGAGAGATATCTTTTAGACCACCTGGGAAACCAGAGTGAGAGTAATAGATTTTGTCGGTGAGCTTTTTGCCGGTAACTTTGATTTTGTCGGAGTTTATAGCAACAACGTAGTCACCGTTATCAAGATGGGCACCGGTAAGTGCTTTTCCTTTTCCCATAAGAAGCTTGGCTATCTCAGAAGAAACTCTGCCGAGAACCTGACCATCAAGATCGATTAAATGCCAGTTTCTTTTGACGTCTGCTGGTTTAAGTGTAGTTGTTTTCATAGGATTTACTTGGCTTTTTTAGTTTCTTTAACTGGAGCAACTTTAGCTTTTTTCTCAACCACTTTCTTCTCAACTACCGGGGGCATAGCCATAAGGCTAAGAGTGGCAATTGAAGTAGCATCACCTTTTTGAACGGAGACTTTTTGAATAGTGGTGAAACCACTTTTGCGTCCTCCCATGACTGGAATAATGGCGTCGATTAGGCGATTGGCGGATTTGGGTGAGCCAAGGGTGGCAGCAACATTTCTGCGAGAAGCAAGAGTGCCATCGGTGGCTTTGGCAGCAAGTTTATCAAACAAACGCTTGATGACTTTGGCTTTTGTGACTGTGGTAGTTAGCTTGCCGTACTCGATAAGTGAGCGGAGCTGAACCCTAAAAAGGGATTTGCGTGAGTTTGAGTCACGATTAAGCTTTGGAAGTTTTGATTGATGTCTGCGTCCCATATTTATTCAATGGTAATGCCCTTCTCACTAGCCTTTTCGATTACCTGCATGGCAGATTTTTCTCCAAGGTTTTTGACTTTTTTAAGGTCAGCGAGAGAGAGAGCTTTAAGGTCTGATAACTTGTTTATGTCGGCTTTTTTTAGAGCGTTAAGAACGCGTGTGGGAAGATCTAAGTCATCAACGAAACCGGCGGTTTCGATTACGGACTTGGATTTTACTTCCTGAATGTAGGCTTCGGATGAGTTGACGTAGTCAAAGAATCCAGTGACGATACGAGCGGCACTTTTAACGGCCTCTTCGGGAGAAATAGTGCCATTGGTAACGACAACTAAACGAACCTTGTCATAGTTACTGGAACGTCCGACACGAGCGGCTTCGATAGTGTAGTTGGCTTTGACTACAGGAGAGAAAGATGAGTCTAGAGGAATAACTCCAATTTCGTCGGTGGCGTTTTCTTCAGCAGAAACATAACCCATACCTTTGGCGACAGTAACAGTAGCCGAAAGCTTGGCTTTGGCTGAAGTAAGGTGACAAAGAATGGTGTCTGGATTGGCGAGAGTGACGTTTGAAGGAAGATCTAGGTCAGAAGCTTTGACAACTGAGGATCCAGAGGCTTTGAGCTTGATTTCAACTGGCTCATCAGAGTCTACAGCGAAGTTTAAGGTTTTTAGATTAAGAATTAACTCAAGAACATCTTCTTTCATACCAGCAATGGTAGAAAATTGATGAGTAACACCATCAATCTTGACACGAGTGGCGGCTCCACCCTCAAGAGAGGTTAAGAGAACACGACGAAGTGCATTACCAAGGGTGTGACCAAAGTTCTGTGGAAGTGGTTCGATAATTACTTCGGCGGAATTAACAGCGACGTCTTTGACGGAAACTTTGAAATTAGGTTCTAACATTTTCTTTTGTTTTAATTGCTAAAATAATTACCTTGAGTAGTACTCGATAATAAGATTTTCCTTGATATCACTGCCGATTTCTTCACGGGTTGGATAACGATCGATTTTTCCCTCAGCGCCTTTTTTGGATAACCATTTGGCGGGAACACTCTTCTCGGTAAGATTTGGAGAAACGAAAGTGAACTTGGTGGCTTTTTCGGAAAGCTTGATGGTTTGACCAGGTTTGGTGATAAAGGAGGCAATATCGACTTTTTTGCCGTCTACTGAAACGTTGCCGTGGGTCACTAATTGGCGAGCTAAAGATCTGGAAGTGACAAAGTTTAGTCGGAAAACGATGTTGTCTAAACGAGATTCAAGTTGCTGCATTAGAACTTCACCGGTGTTTTGAGAGGATTTGAGGGCGGTTTCGTAGTAACCATGGAATTGACTCTCAAGAACGCCGTATGAACGCTTGGCTTTTTGCTTCTCACGAAGTTGAATGCCGTAACCAGAAATGCGACCATGAGATCTTTTTTTACCATGTTGGCCTGGGATCTGGGCGCCTGTTTTTTCAATAGGACATTTGGGTGAGAAACAGCGTTCTCCTTTGAGATAAAGCTTAACGCCTTCGCGGCGGCAGAGTCTGCATTTGGGGTCGATATATTTAGCCATGTTTTGTTTTTTATTTATTTATTAGACTCTTCTAGTTTTCTTGGGGCGACAGCCGTTGTGGGGAATGGGAGTGGTGTCGGCAAGTACATTAATTTCAATTCCAGAGGTCTTGAGAACACGAAGGGCGGCATCTTTGCCCGGACCAGGTCCTTTTAGAAAAACATCGACTGAGGTTAAACCTAAGGATTTGGCTTTTCTGGTGCCTTCTTCAATAATGGTGGTGGCGGCGAAGGGGGTAGATCGTTTGGCACCTTTGAAACCACAAGTTCCGGCGGCACTCCAACAAATGACATCACCGTTCATGTTGGTGAAGGAAACGTAAGTAGTGTTGAAGGTAGACTTAACGTACATCTTTCCCTGACCACTTTTGAAGTGAACAGCTTGAGCCTTTTTACCTTTGACAGCCACCTTGGCGACTGGTTCTGTAACGACTGTTTCGATGGATTTTATTTCTTTTTCTGGCATTTTATTAGATTATTTTTTGGCGGCAGCTGATGTTTCTACTTTGGTGGCAGCTTCTTTGGAGATGGCACCGATGGTCTTTCTCTTTCCTTTACGGGTACGAGCGTTGGTTTTGGTTCTTTGACCACGAACGGGAAGTCCCATGGAGTGTCGGGAACCGCGATAGGATTGAATACGTTTGAGAGTTTCGATGTTGTCGCGATTGATTTTTCTGAGCTCACCCTCTGTAGGGATGGTTTCAATGGCCGCTTGAATACTTTTAAACTCGTCTGAGGTTAAATTTTTGGTACGAATACTAGGATCTACTTTAGCAATCTTAAGAATATCTTTGGCGACTTTGTCACCGATGCCGAAGATATGTGTTAAGGCTATGTCAATTCTTTTTTCGTTTGGGATGTCGATACCGGCTATTCTAGGCATGTTTTTATATGTTTAATTAACCCTGGCGTTGTTTATGGCGAGGGGTGGTGCAAATAATGAACACCTTACCGTGGCGTTTAATAATTTTGCAGTTTTTGCATCTGGGTCGGACTGACGATTGAACGCGCATGCGTGTTTAAGTTTAAATTTAGTAATAAGTTTACGTATTATAAAGCAAACAGAAAGAAAATGAAGGTCAACCTTGCCTGTAGGTGATTCTGCCTTTGTCGGTGTCGTATGGGCTCATTTCGAGCTTAACTTTGTCACCGGGCATAACACGAATGCGATATAGACGCATTTTACCTGCAAGATGAGCCAAGATTTCTCTGCCGTCTTCGAGAGTCACCCGAAATTGTGTGTTGGGTAAAGCCTCGGAAACGACTCCGTTTACCTCAGTCATCTGGTTTTTAGCCATATTTTGTTGTACGAGCGTTATTTTAACAGATAATAATAAAAAGCGCTAGTCAAGATCGTGCTTGATTGCCGTGAGAATGAGGGGGCCGTCTTTGGTGATGTATACAGTTTCTTCAAAATAGCCGGTAATGGATTTGTCTTGAGTGGATAAAGTCCAGCCATCTCTGTCTTCGACCAAGTGCCAGTCGCCCATAGTGTACATCGCTTCGACAGCAATAGTTTGATCTTCCGAAAGAATGTCCCTTTTGTTGTGTTTGTCCGCAAAGCAAGGAATCCAAGGGTCCATGTGGAGTTTACGGCCAATTCCATGGCCTGTGAGGTCACGAACCACATTAAATCCGTCTCCTTCGATGTTTTGTTGCATAGTCTGGCCAATATCGAAAACGGAGTTTCCAGGGAGGGCTACGGCAATGGCAGCCTTGAGAGCTTTTTGGCCGGTTTCCAGGAATTTGGAGATCTTTTCGTCTATGGGAGGAATTTGAACCGTAACGGCAGTGTCGAGATGATAACCGTTGTGGAAAAGACCCATGTCAATTTTGACAACATCTCCTGACTTAAAAGGTATCGAGTTAGGAATACCATGAACCATGCCTTCATTGATATTGATACAAGTGGCATGATGATAGCCGGGCTCCATCTTGAAACTGGCTTTGTCGCCACCCTCTTTGATGAGTCGGTCTGCAAGATTTTCAATATCAAGAGGAGTAACACCAGCCTTGACAGCAGCAACCAGCTGGCCTTTGATCCAGCCAAGTCGGGCACCGCCTTCGGTCATTGCTTGAAGTTTTGTCATACTGGGCTATTTTACGCCTGAATTGAGCCGAGTGCAGATTTCTTGAAAAATGGTGTCGATGTCGGGACGGCCATCAATTTCAAGAAGCTTGCCCTGAGAACGGTAATGTTCTATAATCGGAATCGTTTTTTGGGTGTATGTATCGAGCCTTTCTTTGATTGCTTCGGGTGTGTCGTCGGTGCGACCTTCGAGAACTGCACGTTTAGCCAGCCTCTCTAAACTAACTTCTCGAGGAATATCCAAGAGAATTACTTTATCTATGTTCGTTTTTAATTCCTTAAGAAAGTAGTCAAGATACTCTGCTTGACTGATTTCCCTGGGGGTGCCGTCTATTATGAAACCGGTTCGGGAATTTCTAAGGGCTGGCTCAAGTACATCGAGAACTGTCTCGAAAGGCATAAGTTCACCCGATTGGAGAATTTTAGCGATGATTTTGCCCTTGGGAGATCCACTCTCAGCTTCCGCACGAAGCAAAGCCCCGCTAGATATATGAGTGAGATTATATTTTTCTGCCAATAATTTGGCTTGAGTACCTTTTCCAGATCCTTGGGGACCTAAAATAATTAAATTCATAGCTTTATTCTATATCAGTATTGTGTGAGATTGCCGCGTCACTTCGTTCCTCGCAATGACGATATTTAATCCAAGAACTTGTCGTAACTATACATGTAGAGCTGAGAGTTGATGGTTTTGAGAATTTCCAGAACTACGGAAACGACGATCAACACACTGGTTCCACCGATGGCTAGAGAAGCAATGCCGGTGAAGCCGGACATAATCGAGGGAAGAATGGCAACTAGCCCTAAGAAACTGGCACCAACGAGGGTAATACGACCCAAGACAAAGTTTAGATAGTTGACCGTATCGGGACCCGGCCTAATACCGGGGATAAACGATCCAGATGAGCGAAGATCTTTAGCAATTTTTTCGGGATTAAAAACGACGGCGGTGTAAAAGTAAGAGAAAGCCACAACCAAAACAAAGTAGAGGACATTATAAAGAACTGAGCTGGGAGCGAGCCAAGTACTTAACGTGGTGGCAAAACCGGCAAGAGTAGGCTGATTAACGCCAGCCAGAACTCGACTCAGCATACTAGGAATGAGCATAAAAGAAACAGCAAAGATGATTGGGATGACACCGGCCTGATTTAAACGAAGAGGTAGATGACTGCTGGCAACCGCACTGTAGGAGGCTCCCCCGCCACGTCTGGCTGACTGGATGGGAATTTCGCGAATAGCCTCACCAACTCTGACAATGGCATAAATGGCGGCGACGACAAAAAATAAGAAGATTAAGTAGGTAAATATCTTGGATTGATCCATGGTGGTAATGGTTTGGATGATGTTGATAGGAATACGAGTGACGATACCAACAAAAATGATAAGACTAATGCCGTTGCCTAAACCATAATCGTTTAGCTGCTCACCAAGCCAGATAAGAAGTGAGGTACCGGCGGCGAGAGTAAAGACGATGGAAGCTAGCTGTAAGGGATCGGCCGTGGTAGTGAGGCCTTGTTTTTGAAGAAGGAAAATAAGGGCAATGCCTTGTAGGAAACAAAGAGGAATGGTAAGAAGGCGGGTGTATTGATTGATCTTTTGGCGACCATAATCCCCTTCTTTTTGGAGAGCTTCGAGCTTGGGAATAACCATACCGAGCATTTGGAAAATAATGGAGGCGTTGATGTAGGGGTTTAAACCAAGAGCCATAATGGAAAAGTTTCCCAAGGTACCGCCGGAAAAAACATCGAGAAGAGAAAGAAAGGCTGAGGAATTGAACATTTCCTTAAGAGCGGAAAGGTTGATACCCGGAGCCGGGACATGAGCAACTAGACGGAAAATGGCAATAACAACAGCAGTAAAAATCAAACGCTTGCGAAGTTCTTTGATTTTCAACAAGGCGCGCAGAGGGGCTAATAAATTATTCATTGGTTTTATTTTAGCAGGTTAGGAGAAGCGATTAAGGCTATATTGTAAACGAAAAATGTTGGAGTTTGTTCAAGAATAATGCCGGCTTTCCGACAGGTGGCAAAAAGATTCACACCCATAGCCTCTGGGTTAAATATCACTTCGCCTAAAATATCTTGGCGATTGGGTAACTCCTCCTCAAGAAAATGGTGGAGCTCGCTTCTGGTGTGACCCTGCCAGTGACGAGGATTTCTAAGTGCTCTGTCTGTCCAGTCGGGGTGCTTTTCTCTTTTTTGGGCAAGATATTCGGCAAAATTGAAACGTACTGCAGCAATGTAGACCTCTTGGGAATATACATCAGGAAAATAGGGAATGTGGGGAGGGCAACCCTCTTTGTAGTTCCAGTTTGGACAGCCTTTGGGATGGGCGGGGTAAGGGTCAAGACAGTGAGCTTTGATGCGAGGATCACAGACGACCTCGACCGGACCTGAGAAAAACTTTTCTCGCTCAATGAATTTTATTTCGCCTTCGACAGTCATAGTTAAGGATTTTACACCAAGAAAAAACCCACCCGGTGAGGGGTGGGTTGTTAACAAAGAAATTATTCTTCGCGTTTGAAACCAGTAACTTCGCCGACAGCATCGGTTATTACTTGAAATGGAGGAAGTGGCTCTCCACCTGGGACCATGATCATTTCGCCAAATGCTTCTATAAAGAAAGATGTGGCGGGCATGTCCAGAAAAGTCAGATCAAAATCTTTTCCCAAGCTATGCATCATAAGAAAATGATGGATGGCCTTGGCAATGGCCTCTTTGGTTGTGGCATCACGTTCTTCTTTGCCAAACCAGCTTACTGTCCCGTGGATATTAGGACACGAGGCTGTATATCCATTATCTTGAAGAAGATAATATCTCTCTGTAGAGAGATGTACTTCCACATCAGAGTCACGGCAGTTTGCAGCTTTCGCAACTGCTTGCTTGAGTTTTACAACCAGTTTGGGGTTGAAAAACTGAATTCTTCCTTCATGAAAAACCTTAAATGACTCCGGGAAATTTACTAAGAAAATGCAGGGCATTTTTACTCCTTTGTGAATGAATTAAGAAATATCTAGTTCTCAATCTCGTCGAGTAGCGACAATATCCTTTTGGCATTTGAGGTGTCGATGAGAACAACCAAGAACCCACTGATTTCATCGATCCGGATATTTCCATTACCCCATGAAACAACATAGCGATTAGCTATGGTAGTAATGATCAAGCTTTCACGACCAACTTCCTTGTCGATCAGTAAGTTTAAATGAGTTCTTAACGCTGCAATTTCTTCGCCTGGAAACTTGAAAAGGAGATTCCCCTTTAAATCATAAAAATACAAATCGGGAAACCAAAAATCATATTTTGAAGTATCCTTCACTACCAGGGCAAACCCCCTGGCTAACCCAACACGTTTTGAAATAATCATTTCACTCCTTATATTTTTGAAAGTTCGAGATGCCTATAGTATACCATAACAAGTCTAAAAAGCCCCAAATAGGGGCCTTTTTGCGTAGGATGTAATAAATGTTTACTTGTTGATGAAGGAGTATTTACCGCCGGCTTTTTCGATGGCTTTAATGGCTCCAGCTGAGGCTAAAACATTGATGTCTAGAGCTTTTTCAAGTTTACCTGTGGCAATGATCTTGAATCCTCGTTTGGCTTCTTTGTCACTAATTTTGAGAGTTTTTACAAGAGCGGCAGTATCGACGACAGCTTTGTCTTCGAAGTAGCTCGTGAGAATATCAAAGTTAACGGTGATTGGCTGAAGATTGATTACTTGGAATCTGTGCTTACCTTTTATGAAAGGGGTACGACGAACAATTGGAAGCTGACCACCTTCGAACCACAATGGGATGACTCCGCGGGTCTTTTGACCTTTTTGTCCACGACCGACGGTGTGACCACCAACTCCGGAACCGAAGCCACGACCTAGGCGTTTTTTACCTGTTTTGACTGATTTGGGTAGATTAGATAAGTTCATAGGATTTAGGCTTTTACTTTAATCTCTTTTAAGAGTTTGTATTTTTTGGCGAGAGCTTCGACCTGCTTGAGGGCTTTGAAAGTAGCTCTGGCATTGGTGGTTTTATTGTTTGAGCCAAGAGCTTTACAGACAATGTCGGTAACACCAGCAGCTTCAACAACGGCTCGAATGGAAGAACCAGCAATAATACCAGTACCCTTGGGAGCTGGGCGGAAAAGAACCTTGGAGGCGCCGAACTTGGAAATGGTTTCGTAAGGGATGGTGCCATTGACCAAGGGAACCTGAACGAGGTCACGATTACTAAGACGAATAGCTTTTTTGATAGCGTCGGCAACGTTTGGGGCTTTGGCGAGGCCAAGACCAACTTTTCCCTTTTTGTCACCGGTAACGACTAGAGCAGAGAAAGAAACGTTGGAGCCACCTTGTGTCTTTTTACTAACACGGCGAATTTGAAGAACTTGTTCGAAACCATCGGATTGAGGACGATCATCACGACGAGGGCCACGATTGGAGTTGTTTTGATTATTTTGAGGATTCATATGATTTAGAATTTTATTCCTGATTCTCTAACTGCTTCGGCTAAAGCCTTGACACGACCATGGAAACGGTAGGAACCGCGATCAAAAACGACATTTTCGATTTTGGCCTCTTTGGCGGCTTTGCCTAAGAGTGTACCAACTTCTTGAGCTTGGGCTAGCTTGGTTCCCTTGAAGGATTTGAGGGTTTGGGAGCTGACAGCGGCCAAGACATGACCATCTTGTCTAATAATTTGAGCCCCGATGTGCTGGTTCGATCTGAGCACGGTGAGTCTGGGGCTAGTGGTTCCGGCTAAAAGCTTGGCACGTACGCGGTGCTGTCTTCTGGCCTTAGAGGTTAAGGTGTTTTGAATCATTTTTATTAATAAATTAATTAAGCGGCTGTTTTGGTTGCGGTCTTGCCTTGTTTTTTGATGACTACTTCGTCGACATAACGAATGCCCTTGCCCTTGTAAGGTTCAGGTTTCTTGAGCTCGCGAATGTTTGCGGCAACTTGACCAACTAATTGTTTGTCAATTCCGGTGATGTGAATTTTGTCTTGACCTTCGACGACAATGTTGACACCAGGAACTTTTTTGAAAATAACAGGATGAGAGAAGCCGAGTGAAAGAGAAAGTCCTTCACCTGTGGCAGCAACGCGATAACCGGTACCAAGAAGCTGAAGATGTTTTTCGAATCCTTCGGTAACTCCGGCGACGCAGTTTTGGGCTAAGCGGCGAGCAAGACCATGAAGGGCGCGAACTGCAGGAATGTCATTCTCGCGAGTAAAGTTTAAAACATTGTCTTTTTGATCTACCATGATGCCTTTTGGCACAACTGATTCAAGGATTCCCTTGGGGCCAGTGAATCTAAGTAGGCCGTCTAGTTTTTCAACTTTGACAGTTTCAGGGAGATATAGTGGTTTTCTTCCAATGCGGCTCATATATTTTTACCAAACTTGACAGATAACTTCACCGCCGAGATGTTTTTCTCGAGCAGTTTTTCCAGTCATAAGACCAGATGATGTAGAAACAATAGTGGTGCCGGCGCCAGAGAGGGCTTGAGGGATTTTGTCGAAACCGGAGTAGATGCGGACACTGCCTTTACTGATACGCTTGATACCGGTAACAGCAGGGAGATCTTTTTCAAAATAACGAAGAGTGATAATGATTTTCTTTGATGACTTAGTGTTTTCAACTGAGTAGTCAGCAATATATCCATCAGCTTTAAGAAGTTTGGCTATTTCTTCACTGATAATAGTGTGCTTGGCAACGACAGTATCTCTTTTGGCGAGATAGCCGTTTCTGATAATGGTGATGAAGTCTGCGATTGTATCCATATTATTTTGACATTTTGTAAACGCCGGGAAGTTCACCTTTGTGAGCTAACTCTCTAAAGCACAAGCGACATAGTCCGAAGATACGGATAACGCCACGTGGTCTGCCACAGAGCTGGCAACGATTATGATCTCTGGTCGAGTGACCGACGAGTCTTTTTGATTTTTCTATTTTGCTTGTTTTAGCCATGTTTTTAGCGTTTTAGCTTTCTTTGGTAAAAGGCATGCCGAGAGCGGTGAGAAGCATTAAGGAAGAGTTTGCGTCTTTGGCACTAGTTGAAATAGTAATTTCCAAGCCTTGAATCCTGCCTATTTTATCATATTCGACCTCAGGAAACACGATCTGTTCGGAAAGACCTAGGGTGTAGTTGCCATTGCGATCAATAGTTCTCTTGGAAACGCCTTGGAAGTCTTTGATACGAGGAAGAACGATGGAGGTAAGTTTTTGGAAAAAGTCATACATACGATTGCCTCTGAGGGTGACTTTGACACCAACAACTTCGCCTTCACGAAGGTTGAAAGCGGCGATACTGTGTTTGGCTTTAGTTTCGACTGGGGTTTGGCCAGTGATCATTGCAATCCAGGCTTTGGTCTTGGTTAAAAGCTCTTTGTCTGTTTTGAAGTCTTTGGAAGAAGTGTTGAGGGTAATCTTCTCTAGTTTTGGAGCGGCTTCAACTGAGGAAAGACCTAGCTCTTTTTGGAGAGCCGGACGGATTGTTTTTAAATAGTTTTCTTTAAGAGTTTGTGTCATTTTTTCTTGGTTTCACTGGTGATAACTTGACGACAAAGGTGACAAACTCTAACTTTGGGAGTTTGAGAAGCATCGAAGCCAACTCTGGTAGCTTTGCCACAACTGGGACAGACGAGAGCGACTGAGGCGGTGGAGATAGCTCTTGGGAGTGTGACAATGGAACCCGCTTCGTTACCTTTGGGTTTGAGATGTTTTTTATAGACATTAAGACCTTCGACGAGGACGCTTTGATCTTGAGGAAGAACTTTGAGGATCTTGCCTGTACGACCTTTGTCTTTGCCGGCGGTGATTTTTACTGTGTCGTTGGTTTTAAATTTAAACATATACTTTTAGACGACTTCGGGTGCTAATGAAGCAATCTTGGCGAATCCGGCGTCTTTGACTTCTCTGGCAATGGGTCCAAAGATACGGGTGCCGAGAGGCTGCTTGCCAGCAATCGAGTCAATAATAACAACGGCATTGTCATCAAAACGAACGTAGGTACCGTCTGCGCGACCTGTTTCCTTGTGGCAACGAACAACGACAGCTTTGACTACTTGTTTGTCTTTGACGGTCCCGTTTGTGTCTGCGCCTTCGACAGCG
Source organism: uncultured Pseudomonadales bacterium (assembly GCA_964513845.1). Taxonomy (GTDB): domain Bacteria; phylum Patescibacteriota; class Microgenomatia; order UBA1400; family MFAQ01; genus UBA2277. The sequence continues at coordinate 90,977 of CAZENT010000001.1, forward strand.
GCGGTAATAATGTCACCTACAAAACCAAAACGGCGATGAGAACCCCCGTGAACGAGGATGACTTTGACGAGTTTGGCGCCGGAGTTGTCAGCGACATTTAATACAGATCTTAGTTGAATCATATAACTTTAGTTATTTGCCAATGTTTATTTTTACTCATAGGTCTGATTTCTTTCATTTGAACACGGTCGCCTTCTTTGGCTTCAACTTCGTTGTGAACTGTATATGACTTGTTGACCTTGATACGTTTGAGGTATTTAGGATGTACTTGAAAATGAACCACATCAACGACGGCAGTTTTCATCATCTTGGCGCTTTTGACTGTTCCGATTAATTGTTTTTTCATATTATTTTGATTTTGATAGCAATTGAGCAATCTGAACCTTGGTCTTTTTGTGAGCGTTGGTGTTTTTTTCTTGACCGGCTTTGATTTTTAATCTGATGTCGGAGAGCTTAATTTTCAACTCATCTAAGGTTTCTAGTGGTGTTTCGATCTTGGTTTTAGGCATTGTCTTTTTCTATAAATTTGGTTTTAACAGAGATTTTGTGACTGGCAAGACGAATGGCCTCAGCAGCAACTTCGCGAGAAACACCGGAGAGTTCCATAAGGATCTGACCAGGCTTGACGACAGCTACGTAAGCTGAGACGTCGGATTTTCCGGAACCCATGCGGGCACCAGGAGTTTTCCAACCAACTGGCTTGTGAGGGAAAACACGAAGGAAGAACTTACCGACACGTTTGGTGTGGTGAGTAATGGTACGACGAGCAGACTCGATCTCAGCAGCTGTTAACCAACCGCAGCATTCAGCTTTTATCCCGAATTCGCCGTAAGCTAAGAAGTTGCTTCTGGTGGCAACGCCGCCCATGGAGCCTCTAAATTCTTTTCTGTATTTTCGTCTTGATGGTTGTAGCATATGTTTTTATTTGTATAGGTTCCCGATCAGGTCGGGAATGACATCTTTAGATAACGATGTCACCGGTATAAATCCAGACTTTAATTCCAACGTAGCCTGAGCGGGTTAAGGCTGGCTTCTCGACATAGTCAATGTTGGCACGAAGAGTTTGGGTAGGGATACGACCCTGTTTGAATTTTTCGGTACGGGCAATCTCGGCTCCATCGATACGGCCTGAGAAGACGATTTTGACACCTTTGGCACCAGCAGCCATAACTTTCTCGATGGCTTGATTGGCAGCACGACGGAAAGGATAGCGGTGTTCAAGCTGATTTGAAAGACGATCGACGATAATGCCGGCAGATAGTTCAGGATTTTTGATCTCTAAAGGATGAAGATTGACTTTGATAGCGTTTTTGGCTTTGAGGTCGATCTTGAGAAGTTTTTCGACATCTTTTTTGAGCTGTTCAAGGGAAGAACCGCCGCGACCGATGACGACACCAGGGCGAGAAACATACATAAAAATATCGATGGTGTTGATACTGCGCTTGATCTCAATGGTGGTGATGCCGGCAAGTTTTAATTTTTCTTCTAAAAAGCGACGGATACTGTTATCTTCAAGAACAAACCTTGCGTAGTTTTTGAAGTTGCTGTACCAAACGGATTTTGTAGGGAAGATGTATCCGGTTCTAAAAATGGTTGGATTGACTTTTTTACCCATGTTTTATTTTGTTTTTTTAGTGGTGGCTACTTTTTTGATGACTTCTTTTTTAACTTCTGTTTTTGGAGCAACAACCTTGGGGGTGTTGATTCTCAAACTGAGAGTTAAGTGAGAAGAGATTCTCTCATAAGGCTTGGTTTTACCACGACCGCCAATATGTGCACGTTTGATCGTGCGACCTTTGGTGGCGAAGGCAGAGTCAATAATAAGAGAGTCTGGAGAAGCTTGTTTGAGAGAAACAGCATTACCAATGGCTTGTTTGATGAGCTTGGCGATAGGATCTGAAGCTCTTTTTTGAATTTCAGCAAGCTGTTTGATGGCGAGAAGAGCGGGTCTGCCAACCATGGCCTTAAGGATAAGGTTTGTTTTGCGTGGAGAGGACAGCACGTGGCTGGCTCTGGCGGTAATAATGTTTGGTTTTTCTGTGTTATTAAGAGTAGCCATATATTTTTAGGTTTTGGTTAAGAGTCTCTTGACGATACGTCCATGACCACGGAAAGTTCTGGATAAAGAAAACTCTCCCAAACGATGTCCGACCATGTCTTCGGTGATGAAAACATCTTTAAAGACTTTACCGTTGTGGACTAAAAAAGTGTAGCCAACAAACTCTGGAGGGATCTGTGAAGATCTGGCCCAAGTTTTGATTGGTTCTTTTTTGCCCGTGTTTTTGAGCTTCTCGACTTTTGCAACGAGCTTCTCATCAACGTATGGTCCTTTGATTGTACTTCTGGACATAATTAATGGTTATAGCGGTGTTTAATAATTGACTTATTACTGTATTTCTTTTTGTCTCGGGTTCTCTTTCCCATTGTTCTCTTACCCCATGGGGACTTAGGAGATTTCATACCGACACCAGAACGACCTTCTCCACCACCGTGTGGGTGAGAACGAGGGTCTTGAGCAACACCACGAACGGAAGGGCGAAGACCCATGTGGCGGGCACGTCCGGCGGAACCGATGATTTCTTCTTTGTGATGTTCGTTGGTGACGACGCCAATGGTGGCTTTGCATTCACCCTTGAAAACACGGATCTCACCCGAAGGAAGCTTAACAGCAACTGTGTCACCTTCTTTAGACTGAACTGTGGCGGCGTTTCCGGCACTGCGAACCATTTGAGCGCCTTTTCCGGGAGTGATTTCCAAGTTGTGAATCTGAATACCGATAGGAATATTTTTAAGAGGTAAACAGTTTCCGATCTTGATTTCGGCGGTTTCGGATGAGACGATGACATCCCCTACTTTAAGGCCCGAAGGGGCGATAATGTAGTCTTTGACACCGTTTCCATAGACTAAAAGAGCAATATCGGCGGTACGATTTGGATCGTATTCGATAGAAGCCACTTTAGCGGTCAATGCAACATTACGCTTCCAGTCTATATGACGGAGGAAACGAGTTTCACGACCACCTTGATGGCGAACTGTTATTTTACCAGAAAAGTTGCGTCCTGACGACTTCGGATTTAGTTTTCTGAGTTTTTTGGGTGCGATTGCTTTCATAATCTTTATGAGTTAACAGTGTTAAAAAGCTCAATCTTTTGACCGGCTTTAATTTTAACGATGGCTTTTTTGTTTACTGGTAGAGTGATGTGACGACCTGTTTTTCTGGATTTCATTGGTCTGGAACTATGCTTCACAGTATTGATACTGAGAACGTTAACCTTGTACAGATCTTCAACGGCTTTTTTAATTTGATATTTACTGGCTGAAGGCGCAACATTAAAGACGTATTTATCGAGAGCAGATAAAGCGTAACTTTTCTCAGTGACGACAGGACTAATAATGGTGTTTTGGTGAATAAGTGGTGTAGACATAGTTATTTAGATTTAGCCAATAAAACTGATTTCAATCTATCGACTAAGTGAGTGTAGGCACTAGGAGTGATGACAAGTTTGGGGTTGGTGACTACTTTGTAGACATTTAAGCGATTGGCAGAGAGAAGAACCACGTTATCGAGATTCCCAATGGCTTTAAGAGTTTTGGGGTCTTCCTGAAAATGCACCAGGCCGAGCTTTTCTGAACCAAGAACCTTGAGAGCAGACTTGGTGGATGAGTCTTTGACAGCTGAAGTGTCGAGAATTGAGAGACGTTCTTCTTTATTGTAAAGAGATAGTGCACCGAGAAGGGCTTTTATCTTCATTTTTTTGTTTAGAGCTTTGGAAGTAAGTTTTAGTCCGAGTGGGCCAAACACGACACCTCCACCGACAAAGATAGGAGATGACTTAGCACCGTGACGGGCACCACCAGTACCTTTTTGTTTGTAGATTTTCTTTTTGGATGCAACGATTTCTCCACGAGTTTTAACTTTGGAAGTACCTACATGTGAGTTTTCTTGATAGATGTAGATTGCCTGAGCAAGAAGTGCGGGAGAAACTTCCTTGTTGAAAACCGAAAGATCCGGTTGGCTTTGTGTTTGAACTTTTTTAGTAGCCATATGTTTTATTTATTTGAACTTCCGGTAATAGTAATCTTCGTCACAGCACCGCGGCAACCAGGAATGGCGCCAGTGATTTGAAGAATGCCTGTTTCGGCATCAAAAGAATGGATTTTCAAGTTTTCGACAGTGACATTGACGTCACCCATGTGACCAGCCATGTGTTTACCCTTGACGACTCTACCTGGAGTAGTACCTCGGCCAATGGAACCTGGAGCACGGCCTCTGTCTGATTGACCGTGAGTACGTGGACCACCATGCATACCCCAACGTTTCATAACACCAGATGTTCCCTTACCTTTTGAGGAAGCGGTAACATTGACGATGGAACCGGGAGTTAAGATTTCGGCTAGATTAATTTCAGATGTAATTTCGTCGACTTCTCTAATTAGTTTTGGGGTGGCACCAATTCCAACTTTTTTGAGGAAACCGGCCATAGGTTTGTTGGCTATCTTTTTGTTGCCAATACCCAGAACGGTTGCTTCATATCCGTCTTTTTCGATTGTTTTTGAAGAGATAACCATGTGAGGATCAACCGTGAGGACGGTCAAGGGGATCCGCTTACCTTCGACGAAGGTCTGAGTCATACTCTGTTTGGTTGCGTATACTTGTTTGTTCATTTTTTATTAATATATTGTTTTCACCAATTAAATCCGTCCCCGAGTTTCGGGGAAACCGAAAAACGGAAGGGGAAGTTTATTAGTTAGTTAAAGATAGCGACATTAAAGTTACATCTTGATTTCAATGCCAACACCGGCGGGAAGATCAAGGTGCTGAAGTGAATCAATAGTCTTGTTAGTTGGGTTCACGATATCGATGAGCCTCTTGTGGGTGAGGATGGCGAACTGTTCGCGAGCATCTTTATCGGTGTGAGGAGAAGAGGTGACAACAATAACTTTCTTCTTGGTGGGCAATGGAACCGGACCAACCACCTGAGCGCCAGAGACTAAGGCGGCCTGAATTATCTTTTTGGCGGCCTCATCGATAACACGATGATCGAAGGATTTTAGTTTGACGCGAATACGTGGTTGGTCTGTCATGTTCAAGAAGTTTAAATGTACTGATTAATTGGTATCGTTAATTAAGCGATAACCTTGGTAATAACTCCAGCGCCGACAGTTAGTCCACCTTCACGAATTGCGAAGTTTTGTCCATCTGACATGGCGATTGGTTGAATGAGTTCGACGGACATCTTGGCATTGTCACCAGGCATGATCATCTCGACACCTTCTGGGAGTTTGACTTCACCAGTAACATCGGTGGTGCGGATAAAGAATTGAGGTTTGTAGCCAGTGAACATAGGAGTGTGGCGACCACCTTCATCTTTGCCTAGGATATAAGCCTCGGCTTCGAACTTGGTGTGAGGAGTGATGGAACCAGGTTTGGCCAAAACTTGACCTCTTTGGACATCTTCTTTTTCAATACCACGGAGAAGTAGACCGACGTTGTCGCCTGCTTGACCCTGTTCGAGCTGTTGGTGGAACATTTCGACTCCAGTAACAACTGATTTGGTAGTGTCTTTGATACCGACGATCTCGACTTCATCACCGATCTTGACGATACCTGTTCCGATACGACCGGTAACAACGGTACCACGACCCTTGATGGAGAAAACGTCTTCAACGGGCATAAGGAAAGGCTTGTCGAGCTCACGAACTGGATCTGGAATCCATTCATCAATGGTATCCATGAGTTTCATGATGCCGGCTTGAGCTTCTTTGTCGCCTTCGAGAGCTTTAAGAGCAGAAACGCGAACGATTGGGGTGTCTTCTTCGAAGTGATTTTTGACCAAGAGTTCTTTGATTTCCATCTCGACTAACTCGAGAAGTTCTGGATCTGTAACAGCATCACATTTGTTTAGAGCAACGACCAAACGAGGAACGTTGACCTGATGAGCCAAGAGTAAGTGCTCTTTGGTTTGAGGCATAGGACCGTCTGTAGCAGCGACGACCAAGATAGCACCGTCCATCTGAGCGGCACCAGTGATCATGTTTTTGATGTAGTCACGGTGACCAGGACAGTCGATGTGGGCATAGTGACGTTTGGATGTTTCGTAAGGGACGTGGGAAATGTTGATAGTAACTCCACGCTCTCTCTCTTCAGGAGATTTATCAATCTGATCAAAAGGAAGAGCTTCAGCTAGTCCTTGAGCAGCTAAGGTTGTGGTAATAGCGGCAGTTAATGTGGTCTTGCCGTGGTCAACGTGACCGATGGTTCCGATATTAACGTGGGGTTTGGTTCTTTGGTATGTAGCCATGTTTGTTAATTTTTTTTAATTATTTATAATATTTGCGTTTTAAGCCTATTTATTTTAGCAGATTTTACCTTATTGTGCCGGATTTTTCAATAACTTTGCGGCAATACTGTTTGGAAGTTCCTGATAATGACTTGGTTCCATGTAGTAACTTGCACGTCCAGCAGTGAGTGAACGGATAGCTGTAGCATAAGCGGAGAGCTCGGAAAGTGGAACTGTAGCTGTAATAACACGAGCATTTCCACGCTGAGCAGTGCCACCAATTTGTGCGCGTCTGGCAGAAAGATCGCCGATGATGTCACCCATGTTACCTTCTGGGGTGGTGACTTCGACTTTCATAATTGGCTCGAGAATAACAGCTCCGGCTTGCTTGACAGCGTCCTGAAGAGCCATTGATCCGGCAATTTTGAAGGACATTTCGGAAGAGTCAACTTCGTGAAAACTACCATCAACGACGGCAACATCAAGGTCGACCATGGGGAAACCGGCTATAAGACCGTTGTCGAGAGCTTCACGAACACCTTTTTCGATAGGATTAATGAATTCGCGTGGGATGGTACCTCCAACAATTTTGTTGGTGAAAGTAAAGCCTTCACCGCGAGGTTTAGGTGTAATAACGAGAATGGCGTGTCCGTATTGACCACGTCCACCTGATTGACGAATATATTTTCCTTCTCCGCGGGCTTCTTTGGTGATGGTTTCGCGATAGGCAACTTGAGGAGCACCTGTGGTTGCATCGACTTTGAACTCACGACGAAGACGGTCAACGAGAATTTCCAAGTGAAGCTCTCCCATACCAGCGATAACGGTTTGGCCGGTTTCGTGGTTGGTTTTGATTTTAAAGGTAGGATCTTCTTCAGCGAGACGGCCTAGAGCGATATCAAGCTTTTCTTGATCAGCTTTGGTTTTTGGTTCAATGGCTAGAGAGATAACCGGATCTGGGAAGTCGATTGATTCAAGAACGATGGGTTTGTTTTCATCACAAAGGGTATCTCCTGTTTTGGTAGCTTTGAGTCCAACAACACCGACAATTTCGCCCGCTTTGGCTTCCTGAATTTCTTCTCTGGTATTGGCATGCATAAGCATCAAACGACCAAGACGTTCACGCTCAGACTTACTGGCATTAAAAACGTAGGAACCGGCTTGAATTTTGCCAGAGTAAAGACGAACGTAAGTGACTTTTCCAACATGAGGATCGGCTTGAATTTTGAAGGCTAGTCCCACAAAAGCTTCGTTGATATCGGGTTTTCTAGTTTCAACTTCGCCAGTTTTGAGATTGGTTCCGGCAGTGTCGGCAATGTCTAAGGGAGAAGGAAGGAAGTCGACGACAGCATCGAGAAGAGGCTGAACACCTTTGTTGCGAAGACAAGAGCCAGGGAAAACAGGAACGATTTCATTAGCAATGGTGGCTTTTCTGAGAGCGGTTTTGAGATCAGACATGGATGGTTCTTCACCGTTCAAATATTTTTCCATGAGGGCCTCGTCTGTTTCGACAATTGATTCGATCAGTTTGCCTCTTTCGCTTTCGCAATCAGCTTCCATATCGGCAGGAAAACCGGCGGTAATATCGTATTTGGCACCGGTTTCATCACCTTGCCAAATAATGGTTTTTTTCTCGAGGAGCATGGCAATTCCCTTGAAAGTATTTTCGACTCCAATGGGAAGAGCTAGAATAGCGGTTTTAGCACCGAGTTTTTCATGAACATCTTTGATTGTTCCCATAAAGTCTGCACCAAGAACGTCCATTTTATTTACCAAGGCAATACGAGGAACTTTGTATTTGTCAGCTTGGCGCCAGACAGTTTCGGTTTGGGACTGAACGCCGGAACCGGCATCAAGAACAATAATACCGCCGTCGAGAACGCGAAGAGAGCGTTCGACTTCGGCCGTAAAGTCTACGTGACCGGGAGTATCGATAACATTAAAACGACATTCGTCTTTGATGTTGGCATCTTCGAGAACTGGGGTCCAAAAAGTGGTGGTAGCCGCGGAAACAATAGTTATACCGCGTTCGCGCTCTTGATCCATCCAGTCCATCTGGGTGTCGCCTTCATCAATATCACCGATTTTATAAGTTTTACCGGTGTAAAAAAGGATACGTTCGGTGGTGGTGGTTTTACCGGCATCAATATGAGCGATAATGCCAATGTTTCTAACACGTTCTAGTGGTATTTGTTTTGAGACGCCTGCGGCCATACTGGTTGTATTTAGTTATTTATATAGTTTCCCGCTTTCGCGGGAATGACATCATTTAATTGACGAAATAAATTAGTCCACAAAGGACCATAATTTCACGAGCTTAATTTTACCACAACTCTTATTATGGGTGGGTGTGGTGTCGGTGATTGCGACGGTCGTTTTTGTTAAGATTTTTTCGATGTTCTTTGTGATCTTTTGGTTTCGCTGCAAAAAGCTCTGGAGCATATTCTTTGAGCCACTCGATTTTAGCCTCAAAACAGTTACAGGCGTAGGCATTTCCTTGAGGATTGACAAAAATTTCATTGGCAATAATGTAAGAACCTTTTGGGGGAATGTCTGAGGCTAGTACGGAGCCAGGATGAATCGAGATATCCCCTTTGGTGCCATCTACTTTGTGAAAATTATTTCTGCCTGTGTTTTTCAACAAATTGCCAATTAATCCGGAGGTGATAGCCTTGCCAATAGCGGTTTTATTGATCTTAGGTATTGTTTCCGGATCGATAAAGATATCGTGACTGTCAAGAACATCTAAGAGATCGAGGCGAACATTTTTGGCCTCTTCGAGGGCTTTTTCGTTGAGAAAATTATTTTTGGCCCAATCTGGGTTGTAGCCGCTGGCCGCATACGCTTTCCAAACATTTAAATAGACGAAAAAATCTGATTCTGCACCCTGAACAAACGAAGCATGTGCGTTTTCAGCAACATACTCGAACTCTCTTTCTTGCGGTTTTACAAAGATGTTTTTGCCATCAAGGAAAGAGGCAATGATAGTAATTTCATTTAAGCAGTCAATTTCCGGCCTCATGGCCTCAAGAAGCATTCGACCTAGGCGAGGCTCAATCCCCAACTCAACAAGCCACTCCCCAATTTCGGTAATGTTTCCTTCGTCATCAATGGCGCCAAGAGTGGTAAGGGTTTTGATGGCTTGAGCGATGGCCTTTTCGCCGGGATGATCTAAGAAATCGAAATCCAATATATTCTGAATGCCGAATTTCTTCATGGTCAACACAACTTGGGACAGGTCGGAACGCTGGATTTCCGGAGTTTGGAACTGAGGACGTCTTCTGAGACTGCTTTCGGTGAAAAGTCGGTAACAGTACCCTGGGGCGGTTCGCCCTGATCTTCCCTTGCGCTGATCGATACCGCTGATGGCGTGTTCGGTAAGGACAAGCTGTTCGATACCACTTCTGGGATCAAATTGGGTTTGTTTGATGTATCCAGAGTCTATGACGTGAATAATACCGTCGATCGTAATTGAGGTTTCAGCGATATTGGTAGCAACGATAATTTTTCTTTTTTTGGAGGGCAAGAAAATCTTGTCTTGTTCGTCTGGGGCCATTTCGGCGTGTAATGGGAAAATATCAACTGTTTGAGGATTAATTCGGGCTTCGATTTTGGCAATGGTGTTTGATATTTCCTTTTTTCCAGGCATAAAAATGAGAATGTCACCATCAAGATCATTGTCGATAATGGCTTTGACTTTTTCGGCGGCACCCTGAGTAAAATCGTAGTAAACAGGCGTTTCCTTTTCATAAAAAACCTCTACGGGAAACATTTTCCCCGGTATTTCGACCAAGTTTTCTTTGTCTCCCTCGCCAATGTACTCGGCAAATCGATTCCTCTCGATGGTGGCTGAGGTAACAACAATGCGAATTGTTTCAATCCCGGCTTGAATACGAGCCTGATTGGCACTCTTTAGAAGTCCCAGACAAAGGTCGATGTTTAAACTTCGCTCGTGGGCTTCATCGATCATAACAATGGAGTACTCGGACAAAAGAGGGTCAAACTGGATTTTTCTCAGTAAAATGCCGTCCGTCATAAAAGTAATGTCTGTCTTTTTGGAGGTGATGTCTTCGAAACGAATGTGATAACCAACCCTTTCCCCCACCTCACACTGCATCATGTCTGAGACACGACTAGTCATGCTTTTGGTGACAATTCTTCTTGGTTGAGTTACAGCGATGCCACCCTTGAGATGAAGCTCATTTCTTAGCTCAAGCAAGAGAGGTGGCAAGCAGGATGTTTTTCCAGATCCGGTTTCGCCAACCAGAACAAAGTATGGGTGAAGCCTAATTTCATCGCGCAAAAACTCTCTCAAATATGCCACAGGAATCTGATCCAGATTTTCTAGAGCATACTCAGAAGAACGATTGTACCGACTGCTTTCAATTGATTTTGAGGCCATTGATAGAGCTAATAATGATGTGCTAGGTTAACACAAGTAAGATAAAGCCACAAGCAACAAAAAGACCCGCCAAGGCGAGTCTTTTTGAAATATTCTATATAGATTATTCCCAATCAAACTGGAAACGACAGGACTACCATCTAAAGTGACTGAAAGCCTTGTTTGCCTCAGCCATTTTGTGAGTATCAAGCTTTTTCTTGATAGCGGCACCAGCGTTTTCATGAGCCTCAAGAATCTCGGCGGCAATCTTGTCAGCTAGAGTACGAGTTGGGTTGTTGGATCTAGCCTTGGCGGCGTTTAGTACCCAACGGATAGCGAGAGAGTCACGACGTTCGGGGCGAATGGGAGTTGGAACCTGGTAAGAAGCTCCACCAACACGACGGGAACGAACCTCGATGGTTGGTTTGACGTTTTCCATAGCTTCAACAAGATACTCAAGACCATCTCTACCTGTCTGCTCGGCGATGAGGTCGATGGCAGCGTAGATTTGTTTGGCGGCGATGGATTTTTTACCTTCGATCATGCATCCATTGATGATTTTGGAAACCAACTCACTTCCATAGATTGGATCGAGCTGGATTTTTTTGGCGTGTGTTTTCTTGGATCTCATATATTTTATTTAGCTGGTGAAGGTCGTTTGGTGCCGTACTTACTACGACTAGTGCGACGTTTTTCAATACCACCAGTATCTAATTTGCCACGAACAATGTGATATTTGACACCGGGTAAGTCACGAACACGACCACCGCGGATCATAACGATACTGTGTTCAGCCAAGTTGTGCCCTTCACCCATGATGTAGGCAGTAACTTCTTGTTTGTTTGATAGTCTGACACGAGCAATCTTACGAAGAGCGGAGTTTGGTTTCTTAGGAGTCATGGTTTTGACCTGAAGACAAACACCGGCTTTTTGTGGAGACTGGGTCTCGACCATGTGTCGTTTGATAGAGTTGAAACTCTTACGGAGAGCCGTAGTTTTCACTTTGGTGGCTGCACTGTGGCGGCCACGTTTGATTAGTTGATTAGTTGTAGGCATAATTTCAGATGTGTATTTTATCAGATATTCTCTATTTTTGCTCTGAGCTTGCTTGTAGGTACCAAGCGACCAATGATGACATTTTCTTTCATGCCGATTAGGTGATCGATCTTGCCTTGAACCGCAGCGTCTGTTAGAACGGAAGTGGTGTCTTGGAAGGAAGCGGCGGATAGCCAGGAATCGGTGTGTAGAGCAGCTCTAATAGCGCCAAGAATTAAGTTGGTAGCTGTGGCTGGTTCTCCACCTTGAGCAATAACAGCTTCGTTGGCCATTTCATAAGCTCCACGGCTGATTACATCGCCAGCAACAAGGGCGGTGTCACCAACAGCGTCGATGCGGACATAGTCACACATCTTGCGGAGGATAACTTCGAAATGCTTGTCATGAATACTGATACCCTGGGACTCGTAGATTGACTGAATTTCGCCGATAAGGTAGTTTTGTGTAGCTCTGAGACCTTTGATCTTGAGAAGTTGTTTGATATCTACTCCTCCGGAAGCTAGTTGAGTGCCAACCGAGATCAAATCTCCATCTGCGACCTTGAGAGACATAGCTAAAGGAATCAAGTACTCTTTGCGATCTTCTTTGGCCTTACTGCCAGGAGTGACGGTAACAAGATTACCATTTTCGGTTTCAACTACTTTGACCTTGCCAGAAATTTCGGAAATTGGAGCAACAAGTTTGGGCATACGAACTTCCAAAAGCTCTGTAACACGAGGAAGGCCTTGGGTAACGTCAACACCAGCAGCACCTCCAGAGTGTTTGGTACGCATAGTTAGCTGTGTTCCAGGCTCACCAATGGACTGGGCGGCGATGATGCCAACCGGGTCACCAACGATAGCCAGCTTGTTGGTTGCGGTGTTGTGCCCATAACATTTGGCACAAAGACCAAATCGGAGCTTACAGGTGATCGGGGATCTGACCTCGACCTCTTTAACTCCAACAGCCTCAATGACAGCAGCAAGTTCTTCTGTAATGAGTTCACCAGCATCGACAATTACTTTCTTGGTATCAGGATTGACGATCTTGTGAACGGCGAAACGGTGAACAATACGTTTGGCGAAGATCTTGCCACCTCTTTCTTCAGCAACGATGGTGATAAATTCATCAGTACCACAGTCTTCAGCACGAACAACAGCGTCGTGACTGACGTCAACTAGACGACGAGTTAGGTAACCAGCGTCTGCGGTACGAAGAGCAGTGTCGGTAAGACCTTTTCGGGAACCTCTAATGGAAGTAACATACTCGAAGATAGAAAGACCTTCACGGAAGTTTCCTTTGATAGGAAGCTCAATGAGATTACCCAGAGGATCAGCGATAAGTCCACGCATGGCGGAGAGCTGTTCGATGGAGTTCTTGGTAACACGTCCTGAAGCTGAGTCGATAACCAAACGAATTGGGTTGGTCTTGGAGAAAGTGGTCCAGGTCTTTTCGGCGAGGTCGGCAGCTGTTTCTCTCCACATATTGATGGTGAGTTTGCTTCTTTCACTATTGGTAATTAAACCTAGCCTGTAGTTTTCTTCAATTTCTTCAGCTTTCTTGTTTCCAATGGCAATGAGCTCAGCTTTTTGTGGATAGATTTCGTTATCGGAGATGGCGAAACTAAAACTACTGATGGTCGCATACTCAAAACCGATACTCTTGACTGCGTCGATCAATTTAACGACACGTTTGGTGTCGACTGTTTTGATAGCGCGAGTAAAGAAAGCAGAGATTTCTTTTCCAGTAAGACTCTTGTTTTGGAATTCCCATTCTTTAGGAAGAATCTGGTTGAAGATAATACGACCAACCGTGGTCGTGGTCATTTCCATGGTTTCAGGATTGAGACGAACATCAATTGGCTGGCGAACTTCAATAACCTTGTTTTGGTAGGCTGTGATAGCCTCAGCGGAACTACCAAAAGGATATTTGTAAGGAGTAAGAGTTTCGTCGATACTGGTTAAGTAGTAAACACCGACGGCCATCTCTTTACGAGAAGGAATGTTGACACTTTGTCCGGAAGAGGGCTTAAGAAGGTTGAACTGAGGCAACATGAACTTCTTGGCCTCACGAATAGCTTTTTTGGTCAAAGGAACGTGAACAGCCATCTGGTCACCATCGAAGTCAGCGTTAAAACCTTCACAGACAACAGGGTGAAGACGAATAGCAGAACCATCAACTAAAACCGGTAAGAAGGCAAGAATAGAAAGCTTGTGAAGTGTGGGAGCACGGTTTAGAAGGATAGGATGCTTTTTGGTAATTCTTTCCAAGATATCGAAAACTTCAGGCTGGCGTTTTTCAATTAAAGCTTTGGCCGCTTTAACGTTTGGAGCTAGATCCTGTTTGATGATCTCGTGAAGTACGAATGGTTTGAACATTTCAAGAGCCATGTCTTTGGGAAGACCACACTGGTTAAGTTTGAGCTCTGGGCCAACGATAATAACGGAACGGCCGGAGTAGTCAACGCGTTTTCCAAGAAGGTTCTGGCGGAAACGACCCTGTTTTCCACGAAGCATGTCGGAAAGAGATTTGAGGGTTTTGCCGGTTCTGGATCTTCTGGTTGATCTAGCTTGAGAAGAGTCGATTAAAGAATCAACCGCTTCCTGAAGCATGCGTTTTTCGTTTCTTAAAATAATCTCAGGAGCACCGAGATCGATGAGATGCTTTAAACGATTGTTACGGTTGATGACGCGACGATAAAGATCGTTTAAATCAGATGCAGCGAAACGGCCACCAGAAAGCTGAACCATAGGACGAAGATCTGGAGGGATAACAGGAAGAACTTCGAGAACCATCCACTCGGGTTTGACCTTGGAATCAAGAAGTCCACGAACGACTTGAAGTCGTTTGGTGGCTCTAAGACGTTTGGCCTCGGAGTTTGAAAGAGACTCTTCTTTGAGCTTAACAACCAGTTCTTCAAGATTAACTTTCTTTAAGGCGTCAAGAATGGCTTCAGAACCCATACCGGCAGTCAACCAATCTACAAGATTGTATTCGGCCAGTTTGGCGTATTCAGAGTCTGACAAAAGAGAGTTGACTTGAATTCTTTCAATAATAACAGCAAGTTTAGAGTAGATTTCTTCGGTAAAAGCAAGCTCGACAACCATCTGCTCTCTAAGACAGGCAATTTTTTGTTTGGCTTCAGTCTTAAGATCGTCGGACTTAAGCTCGACTTCGTCTTTGGCCTTGGATTTTTTCTTAACTTCAGCAAGTTCTTTCTGACCGGTTTTTTTGACCTCTTCGATTTGAGTATCAAAATTGACACGCACCTCTTCAAGTTTGGCCTCTTTTTGAAGATTAATATTTTTTAGGGCTTCTTCTCTCTTTTCTTCATCAATAGACATGATGAGGAATTTACTGAAATAGATAACGGAAGTTAAAGCTTTGGGAGAGATATCGAGAAGCAAGGAAAGCTTTGAGGGCGCACCTTTGAAGAACCAAACATGAGCAACAGGAGCAGCAAGATTGATGTGGCCCATACGCTCACGACGAACGCGACTGAGGGTAACTTCAACACCACACTTGTCACAGATAATACCCTTGAATCGGACACGTTTGTACTTACCACAGTAACACTCCCAGTCTTTGACAGGTCCAAAAATTCTTTCACAAAAAAGGCCATCCTTTTCTGGTTTTTGAGTACGATAGTTGATGGTTTCTGGCTTTGTTACCAAGCCGTGGGACCATTTTTTTACGTCGTCTGGACTGGCGAGCCTTATTTGTAAACCGGAGAAATCGACAATGTTGTTCATATATTTTACTGTTCTACATCTTCATTAGTAACACCCGCTTCGGCGGCTTCTTCGGATATGTCCTCATCTTGAGTTTCGGTTTCTTCTTCATCTTCAAAAGATGTGGCTTGAAGTTCTTCACTCATGGCTGTAGCTTCGGTGATTTCAGCAGCAACATCAGGCTTGATGGAAACTGCTTCTTCTTCAACAACCTCGACTGAGCCTGTTGGAACGATGGCCAAACCTAAGGAGTTGAGCTCTTTCATAAGAACTTTGAAGGACTCAGGAACTGAAGACATGGGAATGGTTTCTCCCTTGACGATGGATTCGAAGGCTTTGGAACGACCAACAACGTCATCAGACTTGATAGTAAGCATTTCCTGGAGTGAGTAAGCGGCCTTGTGTGCTTCTAGGGCCCAAACCTCCATTTCTCCCAAACGCTGTCCACCCATTTGAGCTTTTCCGCCCAAGGGTTGCTGGGTGACTAAACTGTAAGGTCCAATACTGCGCGCATGGGTCTTGTCTTCGACCATGTGGTTGAGCTTGATGATGTAAGTAACACCAACGGCGGTTTCTTCTTCGAAAGCTTCACCAGAGCGGCCGTCATAAAGCTGAATTTTGCCAGTAATTGGAAGATTGGCTTCCTTGAGGGCTTCAGCAATCTTGGCTTCGGAAACGTTTTCGAAAACCGGAACAGAGTAACGCTTGTTAAGCTTGGCACCGGCAAATCCGAGCTGAGCTTCCAAGAGCTGACCTAGGTTCATACGAGCAAGAACAGAAAGAGGAGAAATAATAATATCGACTGGGGTACCGTCGGCCATATGAGGCATGTCGGCACGAGAAACGATCTTACTAATGACACCTTTGTTACCGTGACGTCCGGCGACTTTGTCACCGACAGTAATCTTTCTTAGTTGAGCAACTTTGATCTTGATCTGTTTGATGACACCAGCATCGAGCTCGTCTCCATCGTCGCGGTTTAAAATGCGGACGGAGATAATGACACCTTGTTCACCATGAGGCATACGGAGGGAGGTATCTCTGACTTCTCTCGCCTTTTCGCCAAAGATAGCACGGAGTAGTCTTTCTTCTGCGGTGAGCTCGGTTTCACCTTTGGGGGCGATTTTTCCTATTAGAATGTCGTTTGGCCCCACGACGGAACCGATGGCAATAACACCTTCGTGGTCAAGGTTTCTGAGATCAGTTTCGGCAACGTTCGGGATATCGCGAGTTAGCTCTTCGGGTCCAAGCTTTGTGTCCATGACATCACAAGTGTGTTCGTGAATATGAACAGAGGAAAGAAGGTCTTCACTGACACAGCGGTCGGAAACGACGATAGCATCTTCATAACCAAGACCTTCAAAGGCTGCGTAAGCAATAACAAGGTTTTGACCAAGAGCTAGTTCACCATTTTCCGCCGATGGACCGTTGATAATGCAGTCACCTTTTTTGATTTTGTCTCCGATATCTACAAGGGGGTGCTGATTGTAAGAGGTGTCTTGAGATGAATTGTGATATTTGCGGATGTTGTAGGTGACGATGTCGCGATTGACTTCCACAAAACCATAATCGAAAGGGGAGATGTCGGAAGCAGCGGATTTAGCATCAGCAGCTGAAAGCTTAAGATCAATATGGTCGGCGTCTACAGCCACGACTTCACCATTAAACTGAGACTGAACTGACCAACCCATACTTTGAGCAACGACACTTTCCATGCCTGTACCAACGATTGGAGCGGAAGGTTTAACCAGGGGAAGAGCCTGAGTAAGGTGATGAGTACCCATGAGGGCACGAGTTCCTTCATCTTGCTGAATGAAAGGAATTAGAGCAGCTGAAGTACCAACAACCTGACGAGGAACAACATCGATGTATTGAATCATGTTGACGTCAACTTCAATATACTTTCCTTGGAAACGAGCTGGAACCCATTTTTGAGTGATGACATCGCCATCACGCTCGATGCCAGCGTGGGTGACATAAACATCTTCTTCGTCGTCGGCGGCAAGGAAAATGATTTCTTTACCGATAACCATCTTGGTTTTGCCACCCTTGGTGACTTTTTCGACCTTGAGATAAGGAGACTCGAGGAAGCCGTAGTCGTTAATACGAGTGTAAAGAGCTAAGTAGGTAACCAAACCAATGTTTGGACCTTCAGGAGATCTTACCGGACAGATTCTGGAGTATTGAGAAGAGTGAATATCACGCATGGAGAAACTGGCACGTTCACGAGTGATACCACCAGGCCCCATAACGGAGATACGGCGAAGGTTGTCGATTTCTGAAAGAGGATTGACCTGATCTAGGATAGAAGAAAGTCTGTTTCTGCGGAAGAACTCGGTAATGGCGGAAATAATTGGACGAGGATTAACAAAAGCGGCTGGAGTTGGGAGCTCGTCTGGCTTGGCGAGGGACATCTTTTCCTTGATAGAGCGCTCTAATCTCAGAAGACCGGCTTTGAAAGAAGTTTGGTTGACAAGCTCACCGACGCAACGAAGACGGCGATTGGCCAAATGATCAATATCATCTACCTTACCGTGTCCATTTTGGAGATCGATTAAGTACTTAATTGAACCAACAAAGTCATCAATGGTGAGGGTGACATGCTGTTTGTCTACAGGAGTGGACAAGCCAAGCTTGCGACTCATCTTATATCGACCAACTAAACCTAAATTGTAGCGACGAGCGTCGAAGAACATCTGATGAAGAAGAGCTTTGGCGTTTTCGAGAACAGCTGGCTCACCAGGGCGAACCTTTTGGTAGAACTCAAGAAGAGCTTCTTCGGTGTTGGTGGTAGTGTCTTTAAGAAGGGTGGTGGAAATGTATTGGTGGTCTTTGTCGGTGTCGACACTGGCAAAAAGAGCCAAAATCTCTTCGTTGGTGGAGAAACCTAAGGCACGAAGAAGAGTGGTGGCAGATACTTTGCGGTGACGGTCAATACGAACAGAAAGATGATCGTTGCGACTAACCAAAACTTCCAACCAGGATCCGCGCATGGGACGAATTTCAGCTTGGTGAATGGCGCGACCAGAGTGTGGATCAACTTCACGAGTGAAGTAGGCACCAGGAGAACGAACTAACTGATCAACAACAACACGCTCAACACCGTTGATGATGAATGTGCCGGTTGAGGTCATCATGGGAATGTCACCCAAGAAAATTTCCTGTTGCTGAGTAGCTTTGGAGTGGAGATTGGTTAGTTTGACCGTGGCCCAAAGAGGAGCTTCAAAGGTAACACCTTTTTCGATAGCTTGTTTGGGAGTAATTTTGGGAAGTCCGATGCGGTTAGAAAGAAATTCAAATTCGAAAACCTTACCAGTAAAATCCTTGATGGGATTTAGTTCTGTAAGGGACTCGCGTATGCCGTCCTGGAGAAATTGCTTGTATGAGTTGATTTGAATTTGAGTCAAATTCAATTCTGGTAATACCGGGTTTATGTTTCCCCAGTTTTCACGATTGGTTTGTTTATTCATCCGTTTTGGATTTTAAGGAAAAGTAAATAACAATGGACAACATACGAAAACCTGACCGACACAAAATCCAGCCAAGTTTATAGCAGTGGCACAAGGATATCATATTATCAAGGCCGTTGTCAACCTAGGAAATTATTAGTTGTTACAGTCTTTTTTGAGGTAAGTACAAACGTTTTGGTTGTGTTCTTCGATGGTGTTAGCAAAATGAATTTGTCCTTTTAAATCATGAAGATAAAACCAAGCAGAGGTACTCTTGGGATTGGCAGCGGCCAAAAGAGCAGCCTTACCTGGATTACTGATTGGTTTGGGAGGCAGACCCTGGTTGAGATAAGTGTTGTAGGGCGACTTAACCTGCAGATCGTCCCTGGTCAGGCTTTTTGGCCACCAATCACAGTCGAGCTTACGGCAACGGCTTGTAGACAGAGCGTACTGAACTGAAGCGTCTATTTGAAGGGGCCAACTGGCACTGATTCGATTTTCAATTACGCCAGCGATTTCGGGCATTTCTGCAGAAGAAGCAGCTTCTCTTTCCAAAAGAGAGGCAAGAACAGTAATTTTGTTTTTATCCAGCTCGCTCACATTGGCTTCTTTTAAAATATTTTCGTAGCGATTTTCCAGACGAGAAATAACGGCGGAGGTGGTAGCTTTGGGATCAAAATCGTAGGTGTCCGGAAAAAGTCGCCCTTCTTTGTCTGCGGTCTGGGAAACAAACTCGGAAGAGGAAAAGGTTTTGCCTTCAATATTTTTGAAGGCAGTGTCGATGATTAAGGCAATTTCTTGACGTCTGAGCCCCTCGGGGATGGTGACTCTGACGGTTTTAACACTCGCGTGAGTAAGACTTTTGGCGATTTCGGTAATGCTCATGTTGGGAGAGAGCCTGAAATAGCCGGCCTGAACTTTGTTGGAGATTCCCATAGTCACAACCGTTATCTTAAAAGCCGCCCTGGACCTAATTAGCTGAGATGAGCTTAACTCTTGGCCAATGCGATCAATTCCCCAACCCGATTTGATTTCAAAATCAACAGTAGGAGCTTGTTTGTTGATTACTGGTCTGGTGGCTTGAAAGTACCAACCAAAAAAGGCAACGAAGATAATCAGTAGGGTAAATAAAAGACGTTTGAACATGGAGCTAGACTTCACTTAAAAGGGCACGGCGGTAGGTGTTGGTTTTGGGATTAAAAATGAAAATACGACCGCATTTACAGGTAACCTGATTGCAACCGTTAACTTTTTTGGAAGGAACACTATCACCTTCGACAAGAGGTGTTCCGCAACCGACACAAGATCCTTTTGAAAGAAGCCAGGCTTGAACGGGAGCAATGATATTCTTGAACATAATTTGATTATATATGATGAACAACAATCCCTCATTGGAGTTTCCAAGAGGGATTGTGCACACTTTTTTAGGACTTGTCTGAAGGGGTATCTTCGGCTTCGATTTCCGCCAAGACATTTTCAATATCTTCAACGGTAAACTCCCCCGCGTCATGACCCCAGGCCTCGATTGATTCTTGATTGTTGATATCAGTTATTAATCCAGATGGATTAAAAATCATTTTTTCTGTCATTGTTTTTCACCTCCTTTCCCAAAAAATTGCCAAAAAAAATAGGCCTTACGGCCCTTTTTGAAATTATCGATAATTTGCGCAACCTCAATCTATTTTTCATTCCTAATAGATAAATATATACGAGAAAAAAGTGACATGCAAGTTGATTATTGGGAGTCGAGGTAGTCTTCGAGGATGATGCGACAGTTTGGAATTAATCTATTGCCACCTTGGTTATTTTTTATTTTTATCCTCGATGGCTTTTAGTACAGCTTCATTGTGACCATAGTATTTATACCCAGTCCACCCTGCATCATCAGCTCTTTTCTTTTGTGCATTGAGAATTATTTTCTGTCCTTCAAGGGTTGGCGTTTTTAAAGAAAAGCCCGCAAGTGATGCATTTTCCTCCTTGGGAAATATCGATTCTAAAGAGGTGTTCTCAGGAAGAAATGGTATGTAGGAGCCAATTGCGGCAAACTCTATTTTAAAAGTTTTAGGTAGATTACTATGTTCTCCTGGTCTAAATAAATTTTTTATTTTATCTGTATCTTCAGTATCTTCAACAAAACCCATCCCCAGAACAATCCTCCGTAAAACTTCTATCCCTTTATCATCAACAAAAAGATCAACATCTCCATGATCTCTTGTCAAGCTGCCGTACAAAGCATCTAGACCATATCCCCCAGCAACACAAATATCGACTCCTTCTTGTTTGCACTGTTCTATGAGTCCACCTAGGGTTTCAACTTGACGCAATTGTTCTTCAGAAGGAATATACGAGCTAATTTCAACTTTATTGTGACCTTCTGTTTCTTTTTCTTCGAAACCATTCATGATCAAAGTATACAAGACTAAATTGGGTGCGGAATTGGATTCTTAATGTTTAATTTACACTGTCGAGATAATCTTCGAGAATGATGGCGGCGGCGGTTTGATGTTCGTCGTGTTTGCGCCGTACTAAGGTTTTGCCAGTGTTCTTTAGAAGGCTTCTAGCAGAACGTGAAGATAAATCTTCAGAAAATAAGACTATCTCACCAGAAAAAACTTTTTCTAGTTCTTTTTTGAATTCGGAGGCAAATTCTACAAGAGGACCGTGATTGGGAGTACCGACAACAATGATATCAGGGTTGTTTTTGGCAATTACAGGTAATAGTTTGCCAAGAAGTTTATCTTTTTTTGATTCAAAAATAGTGGAAAGAGGCTCCGCCAAAATTCCTTCATGAGAAATGGCAAGACCGGTGTGGGCGGTGCCGAGATCAAGACATAAAATTACAGACATAATTGGATTATATTTTAGTTTTCAATTAATGAGGCTTCGACCACTAAACGACGAAGAGTAGTTCCGGGAGGAACACAGGTAATTACTTTGATTGTTTTGGTGTTGTAGTTTTGTTTTAGTACCCAGAGCTCTGACGGCTTGACCTCGAAAGTACTGGTAATTCGGTATGTGTACTCTGTGTCTTTGTATTTAACAAAAATATCAGAACCTGGTTTGACTTTGGGCAAGTTTGAAAAAATGGTGGTGTATTTTTTGGGGTCGTAAAACTGAGGAAGAGTGGAGTGACCAAAAATTACCGGAGAGCCGAGCTGGCCTGGAAGCGCGGTTTGGGGATACTGGACCAGGTGTTGGGATAAATCCTCATCAAAAAGACTAACTTGAACGTCCGAAAGACCAAGAGAGGGAATGGAAATTGAGTAAAACTCGGGAATGTCGCCATCCTCTTGTTTGGGAGCCACAAAAAGATTGTTTTGAGTGGTTCCCGGGAACCAACTGCTGGCTTTGGTGTAGTCTAGATCACTTAATATTTTTGGTTCTTGGTCTGAGCTTGCTTTTGATTCGTAATACACAGGAGAAAGCAGACCTGGATTGACAGAGCCAAAAAGTTTGACATCTTTGAGCTGATAACTAACGACGGGGTAGGAAACTGCACCTAAAATCCCAAGTCCGAGAGCGGATATTAAAGTGGGAACGGTTTTGAGATAAATGGGGACTCTCCTGCCTGGATGCGGATTTTCAGCCGTGGCCTTTTTGTATCCGTAGAGCATGTTAGTTGCCTATCAGTTCAAATTTGATGTTTTTTAGTGGAACGAAGTTGGTGAGAATGGGAACCTTGGGAGCAATCTTAATAGTTAAACGATCAAATCCTTGAATAGTGGAAAAGAAAGGACGAATTCCGGCAACTGCTTTGCCCTTGATAAAGCTACGAAGCTTTTCTTCGTCTATTTTGGGGAAGAGGCTGGTTTCGACGTTGATTTTTGCTTCATAGAAGCCATCTTTTTTGACAGGAGTTTCCAGCTTTATGGAAGTATTTCCAGGAAAGATTTCTGATCCGGCTGGAATTTGAGGAGCTATCTGGGCGGCGGCCAACTGATAGAGATTGTCTTCAGAGTAAACAAGCGTGTCGACTGAGCCCTCCAAATCTAAGTTCAGGACTGTGGCCTCCTCACCAACATTTTTATCAAAAGTTTTTTTGGTGAAGGCAAACTCCGAAAGAGACAAGGTTTTGTATCCTGGAGTTTGAGAGTTAGTTTCGCTTTCTATTTGAGATTTGATTTTTTCGGTAGCCTGGAGAAGAAGCTTGTCTTGATCAGCTTTGGAAACAGCCCTAACGGCTCTTGAAGTACCCCCTGAGAAATCAACATCCGACACGGCATAGGCAACATTTCGAGAGTAATTATCGACAGAGAAGGTTGAGTTTTTGGCTAAGTTGTAATCAGCTCCGATCTTTAAAGCGGTGACTTTGACTCCGGTGGCTTTGCCGTAAGTTTCTTGGAAGGTTAAGGGGTCGGCACTTTTTGAAGCGACCGTGGTGGCATCGGCTATCGCATAAGAATACTTCCCATTTTCGGAAACAATGACGGCTCCAGCTTTGAGAATAATAGGAGTGATAGATTTGTTGGCAATCGTAATAGTGCCCGTGGCTTTTTCTCCTACGGTAGCATCGCCCGTGGTGGAAATTTGCTCTTTAGCTGATCCGGTGACAGTTTTCTTCTGAGAAAGTAAAGTGGGTGAGTCTGTAATTGCATTCTCGGCAATGGAAATGGGGAACTGACCGGTGATTTTTTGCGGATTGAAGTAAATAGAGATGACTGCCTGGCCGGTGAATAGATAGAGGGCGTATCCCAAGGCAAGAAGTACGGGTAAGGCAAGAAAATACAGAAAGGAAAACTTTTTTACTTTGATTTTGGGTAGATGAATTTTGGGAAAAGCGGGTAAGGAAACCGCAAATTTGGGTGCCTGTTTATGAATCACTGTGGGCTCGTCTTGAGGAATAGCGTATTCAGGCTCGGCAGAGTCGAATGAGGGCTCAATGTAGGGTTCAGGAGGAGCTTTTTCGACGGATGAAGGAGCTTCGGACTCTTCGTATGAAAAACCAAGATCAGTGATAGATGACGGTGTTGTTTCGGGAACATAAATATTAGTTTCTTCTTGGGGAAAACTCTCTTCGTGAGATTCTTCAGCTATCTGCCCGGTGAGATACTGAACGGCTTCGGTGCCTCCGGTAAGAGCAATGGCTCTAATACTAAAATCAACCGGGAGAACTTCAACTTTGGGCATGTGCTGAAAAGGCAGACGCTCTTGCCAGGGATGCGAGGTGATTCGTTGTTCTTCTTCCTCAAGCGCTCCGCCATTGGTAAGAATAAAACGAGCAGGTAGCTTTTCCAAACCAATGGCAGTAAGACCCTCTTCAACGTCTTGAGCTAGATCGTCCGACCTAGCAGCTTCTTCCGAAGAACTGATCTCCCCTTTTTCAATGACAGACACAACCACTTTGGTGGTGTAAATCTCAAGAAGGATTGCCGTCGGAGGAATACCTTCAAGCTTTTTCATGTAATGGGCGATGGCGGAGTTTATCGGCACCATACCGATAGCGTTTAGCCCAAGCTCTTTGATCAATCGGCTAACAAGCTTGGTTTTTGATTGGTGAATTTTGCCATCATCAATCCAAGAATCAGGAAGGCCAAAAATGACTTTTCGAGGCTCGGACTTGATAACTTTAACGGCTTGTTCGAGAGAAGCATCAACGCCATTTATGAGTGAGTCCTCGTCTGCCCAAGACTCAAAAGAACCAACGTTGACAATGGAGGGGATACCATCGGCGACTTCCCAGAGAGCAGTTTTTATCAGTGACTCGTGAATCTCAATGGCCAAAAAATAATCCGGCTCTGAGGTTTTTGATTTATTTCCAAATAGATTAACTAGGTTCATGGCGGCAGTTGTCAAACAAACTGCAAATAAAGGCGACGCGTTCCGGCGCCTAGCGACTCTTGTTTGACTATCTTTATCTTAGCAAGTTCTTCCGTA
The DNA here is from genome assembly GCA_964513845.1 of uncultured Pseudomonadales bacterium. Taxonomy (GTDB): domain Bacteria; phylum Patescibacteriota; class Microgenomatia; order UBA1400; family MFAQ01; genus UBA2277. The sequence continues at coordinate 115,728 of CAZENT010000001.1, forward strand.
TTAGTCACATGAGGTCCGCCGCAAATTTCTTTTGAAAAAATTTTATCTTTGTCCCCTACCGTATAAACACTAACCATTTCAGGATATTTCTGGCCAAAAAAGGCCATGGCACCCCCTGCAATTGCATCGTCTTTTTTCATTTCTTTCCTAGTAACCGGAAGTCTATCGGAAATTACTTTGTTAATGATTTCTTCGACGGTTTTTATTTCTGCATCAGTGAGTTTTTCTGGATGAGAAAAATCAAATCTAAGTCTTTCGGCGGTGATGTTGGAACCCTTTTGACCCACATGAGTACCCAACACCTGACGCAGGGCAGCGTGAAGAAGATGGGTGGCGGTGTGGTAAGCGGTAACTGTTTTTGAGTGATCGGCCAGGCCTCCGGTAAACATACCCGCTGAGGCAGAGCGAGAGAGCTGTTTGTGTTTTTCAAACTCGGCTTCAAACTGTTTGGTGTCGATAGAAATGTTCATCTGGGCCAGTATTTCGGTGGTGATTTCTAAAGGAAAACCATAGTTTTGATATAGATCAAAAGCGGCTTTGCCGTCGACATCGGAGTTTTTTTGGAGTTCTTTGATACCTTTGTCGAGAGAAACACTAAATTTCTTAATTTCGTTTCTTATTGTTTCGTGAAGAACTGGGACATCTTTCTTGACGTCGAAATAGAGAGGAGCATAAAACTCCGCCACTTTCGAGCTAAGCTCGGCCAATCGATCAAGAATTTCGAAGTTTGAGGTTAAAAAATAGAGCTTAACGGCGGCACGTCGAAGAATGCGGCGAAGAACATAGCCCTGAGCTTTGTTGGTCGGGAAAACGCCGTCTTTGATGAGAAAGGTAGCAGCCGTAAGATGATCGGCAATAACGCGCATGAGAGGTTGATTTTCCGTATCAGAGTAGGATTTTCCGGAAATTGATTCAATTTCTTGAATCAGAGGAAAAAGACTGGAAATTTTGAACATGTCGGGGTCATTGTTTACGGCGGCTTCCATACGAGTCAGCCCGCCTCCAAAGTCAATATTTTTTTTGGGTAGCTCTTCAAGAGAACCGTCTGCATTTTTAAGATACTGCATAAAAACAGAGTTGCCAATTTCTACAAAACGACCGCAGTCACAGTTGGGGTGACATTTTTCATTTTTGAAGCGTGACTTTTCGTGAAGTTTGAGATTTTCGCCAAAATCATAAAAAACTTCGGAATCAGGACCGCCCGGCTCTCCCTCGGGCATGTTTTCTGGGGCACCGGATCTGGACCACCAGTTTTTACTGGCAGGATAGGGGAAAATACGGACGCCTTCTTCGGCAGAAACACCAGCCTTTTTAAATAGTTCTTGCCAAATAACAATAGCTTCAGTGTCTTTGCCAACACCAGAACCACCCTCGAATACGGTGACAAAAAGCTTTTTGGGGTCAAGACCTAGACCGTCTTCTTTGTGAGTTAAAAAAGCAAAAAACCATTCCAGCTGTTTTTCTTTGAAGTAATCGCCTAAAGACCAGTTGCCAAGCATCTCGAAAAAGGTAGTGTGACGGTTGTCCCCTATCTCATCTATATCTCCGGATCTAAAGCACTTTTGAGAGTCAACCAAACGAGTACCCAGGGGATGTTTTTGACCCAAAAGATAGGGCATCATGGGTTGCATGCCGGCCGAAGTAAAAAGAGTGGTCGCGTCGCCTTCGGGGACTAATGACGCAGAGGGAACAATGGCGTGTCCTCTTTTTTCCATAAAAGAGAGATATTTGCTTCGGATGTCGTTGATGGTCATTTGAATACAAATTATAGCTCAAAGAAACTATAACAAAAATGAAGAAAGAATTATTACGAAAGGCGATAAGGGTGAACCGAGGGAGGAGGGGGAGGAGGGGCTTCGAAGTCGTAGGTGGTGTGGTGAGGAGTTTCTTGAGGAGTAATGATGGGCTCTCGAGGAGGTTCAGGTGCTTCTTCATGGGGCAAAAGAACTTCTGGAACTTTTTTGTATTTTTCGGGAATAGCTTCCAATACTTCTTTGACGACCTTACGGCCCTCTTCGGTGCCAAAAAGCAAGGCAGCAATTATGCCAATTGTTGCTCCCATGGCAAATGAGGAAAAATGATGATCTTGGTTTTTGTTAGGATTCATGATTGTCTAGGTTAACTGGAGCAGATGTTTTATCCCGACCGAGAAGGTGCTGAACCATCTCAACTATTTTTCCAGATTGGCGGAAACCTTCAATAATGGCAAAAAGGCCAACTGCTGGCTGAGAAAGTTTCTCTAATGTTTGGTCAGCTGTATCAAGAGTACGGTTGACTCTGACAAGCGAGCTTTTCATTTCACGGAGAACCAAAATCAACTCAATACCGACGATAACGGCAATCACTGTTAAAACAGAAACAGATATCAAGGAAATTATTTGTGGCAAGGTCATATATTCATAATAGCAAATTTTGGAGTTTGGGACACGAAGCGCGTTAGTTTGAAATTATCGTAAGAGGCATTTCAATGGTTTGAGATCTGGAAAAACGATTGGTGGTTTTTATTTTGACAACAGTTTCACCAACGGGAAGACTGAGACGAATTTGGAAAACTCCATTTTGATCGGGCTTGATGACATTGTCGTCATTGACAGTCACGAGTGAGTCGGTCGAGGTTGAGCCCTGAATATCGACCGGAGAGGCCAAAACAGCACCACTTAGGGGCTTATCAACAGATAAAGGTGGTGGAGTAAGAATGACACGGAACTGAAAACCAAGATAGACAATAAAAACGACGACACCGAGAATAACGGGAAGTAATTGCGAAGTCAGATGTGGTAGTTTAAATCCGGAACTTTTGTGGAATTTTAATTCAATTTTCTTGAGATCCGGATTGCGATAATCTCTTCTAAACACAGCAACAAATTCTTCGGGATCACAGCCAAGATTCAGAGATAAATTTCTGACAAAACCCTTGGTGAAGGTTTCTGAGGGAAGAAGGTCGTACCTATCGGCTTCAATGGCCTCAATATATTTAATGTCAATTTTGGTCACCCTGGAAAGCTCTTCGACAGAAATATTCTTCCTATTTCTTTCAGAGTGAATAAGCTGTCCGACTGTTTTCATAACAGTTACTGTTCAGTTTCTTCGTTTTGGGGCAGGTATTCGTCAAAACTGTTAACAATTATTTCTCGGGGTTTGTTACCTTCGGCGTGAGCAAGAATGCCGGCATTTTCGAGCTGATCGAGGATTCTCGCGGCTCTAGCATAACCAACCTCTAGGCGACGCTGAAGAAGGGAGGCTGATCCTTTGCCTTCGGCAATACAGAGTCTCGCTGCTTCTTCGAATTTTTCATCAACATTGCCTAAGTCTTGACCACTTTCGGATATTCTACCTTTGGCGGCAATGCTTTTGGTAATTGAGTCGTCGCGTTTAGCTTCAACTCCTGTACTTTGAATAAATTTGAGAAGATCGGCAATTTCTTTGTCGGAAACAAAGGCACCTTGAATACGTTTAGGCTTGGCCACATCTGGAGGGATAAAAAGCATGTCACCCTTGCCAAGAAGTTTCTCCGCACCTGGAGTATCAATGATGACGCGAGAGTCTATCATGGAAGTCACCTGGAAGGCGATACGGGCAGGGATGTTGGCTTTGATGATACCGGTAATAACATTGACCGATGGCCTTTGGGTGGCGAGAACAAGATGAATACCAACAGCGCGAGCCATCTGAGCCAGACGGACGATGTGACTTTCAACCTCACCAGCATTTTTGCTCATCATAATATCGGCAATTTCGTCGATAACAATGATGATGTAAGGCATGGACTGAAAAGCCTTACTTTCGTTGTAGGTCGCGATATTTTTGACACCAACTTCTTGGAAAATTTTATAACGCCTTTCCATCTCGGCAACAGCCCAGGCCAAAGCGTTGACCACCTTGTCGACATCGACGATAACATCGGTGAGCAAGTGAGGAATACCGCTATACGGAGTGAGCTCGACACGTTTTGGATCGACCATGATGAACTTGACCTCTTCGGGAGAAGCGCGGAAAAGAATTGAGGCAATAAAAGCGTTGATCATGACTGATTTTCCTGAACCGGTTGTACCGGCGATGAGAATGTGAGGCATTTTGGAAAGATCAGCAACACAAGCGGTGCCGGAAACGTCTAAACCGAGAGAGACCATGGTTTTGGATTTACTTCCTTGCATGGCCGGGGAGCTAAGCATGTCGCGAAGCGATACAAATTCGAGTGAGCGATTAGGAATTTCGATACCGACCAAATCTCTTCCAGGAATGGGAGACTCGATACGAATCTGGCCTTGAGGAGCAGAGAGAGCGAGAGCAAGATCCGACTGAAGAGCGTTGATCTTTGAGAGTTTGGTACCCATGGCGATGGTGAGGGCGTATTGGGTAACGGCAGGCCCTTTGTGAACCTCAGAAACATGTGCTTGGATACCAAATGACTCAAGGGTGTTTTGAATAACTTCAATATTTTTATTGATGTCGCCACGATCGGCCTTACCAAGTTTTTGATCTGAAAGTAGGCTAATGGGAGGATATTGCCAGATGGTTGCTGTGGCTCCTTCTAGAAGCGGTTTGGGAGGAAGCTGACTGACAACTTCAGTTTTTGGTCGAGGCTCTTCTTGATGAATTACAGGAGCGGGATAATCGTCATCTCCGCCGGTAATCTTCACCGATCCTGGCTTGCTGACAAAAACATTACCATTCTTTTTGCTAAGAGTTTGAATCTTGGAGCTGGCATCGCCGACTTTTTTGGCACCTTCTTGAATAAAAACAACAAGATCTTCAATAGAGGTTTCAAAGAGAATAAACAAACCAATGGCGGTGCCAACTAAGAAAAAAAGGATGGCTCCGGGCGTGGAAATTAGAGAAACAATTGATTCTTTAATGCCCGAGCCGATGCTTCCCGAACCAGTGAGACCACTAAGAGAAATCATGGTGACAACACTACCAAGAAGAACGTGGGCGGTGGCAATTGCTAGCTTAACGTGAGTCAGTAAAAGACCCCCGACAACAAAAATAAAGGGCAGAAAAAGAAGGGGCCAACCCAGCAAGCCACGGCCAATTTCGTTTACTTTGGTAAGAAAAACGCCTTGTTGAGAAAAAGAAATGGCAATTAAACCACCAATACCCATGATCAAGACGGCCATGATTGAGTTCATGGTGTCTTTTTTTAGGTTCAGATTGTAGGGCTTTGAACGACGACCTTTTTTACGAGCCATATAAACATTATAACTTCTTCTAATCGTTTCTAAATAATGAATTCATTCTCACCGTTGGAGATTGCCACGTCACACAAGTTCCTCGCAATGACGATGACAATTTTAAACCTCTAGAAGAATGGCGATGACAAGAGGACGTCTTTGAGTGTGATCAAAAGCAAACTTTTCGAGCTGACCTTCAATCTTTTTGCGAATAAATCCCCAGTCTGTAGCCTGACCCTTGAGATCTTTTAAGCAAGAGAGGACATGTTTTCGAGCGTCGTTGATAAGCTCTTGAGATTCTTTTTGGTAGACAAAGCCACGAGAGATAATTTCGATATCACCTGCAACCTGAGAATTGTCTTTTCGCAAGGGAACAATTGCGAGGAGAACACCATCTTCCGACATAACTTGACGATCACGCAGAACAACAGTACCGACATCGCCAATGCCTAATCCATCAACATAAACGTTTCTGGTTTCGAACTTGGGACCTTCTTTGACAACATGGTTCTCAATGATGATAGATTGACCTTCGGAAAGAATGGTAACCGCGTCGGGCGCCATGTTCATTTCCTTGGCAAGGTTTTTGTAGAGCATCATGTGACGGAGGTCTCCGCCAATGGGAATGATGTTTTTTGGCTTGGTGAGCCGAGCAAGCAAGGCCAAATCACCTTTATAGCCGTGGCCAGAAACATGAAGATGTTCTGAAGTTCCGGAGTAAATTACATCAATGTTGTTTTTATAAAGAGTATCCATGAGATTAAAAATATCAGCATCGTTACCTGTACCGGGAATAGCCGTAGAGCTGATGATGACTTTGTCACCCTTCTTCAGGCGAACAATGCGATGTTCGTCGTTGGCTAAGCGGTGCATGGCCGAACCAGCTTGACCTTGTGAACCGGAAACGATCATGGTTACTTGATTGGCTGGAAGAGAGTTGGCTTGCTGAGCTTTGATAAAAACGCCTGCAGGAACTTTCATAAAGCCGGTCTTCACGGCAGCTTCAATGTTTTGCTCAACCGAGCGCCCAATAATTGCCACCTTGCGGTGATATTTCATGGATGCCTCGATGGCAATTTGAAAACGAGAAATAGAGGAAGACATACCGGTAAAAACGACCTTTCCAACAGTGTTCCTGATTTCATTATCGATAGCGCTGACAAGCGACCTTTCTGATGGACAGAAACCTTCTTTTTCAATACCAAGACAGTCGGTGAGAAGAAGATCGACACCTTCGATGCCAGCGGCAGCCATAGCTCCAATATCTGGAGGAAGATTGTCTATCGGAGTGAGATCAAACTTGTAATCGGCACCATGATAAACGGTGCTGTTTGGGGTTTTGATTAATAAATGAAAACAGTCTGGAACAGAGTGAGTTGAGTGAATCATCTCAATGTGAAAAGGTCCAAGATCTAAGTGACCTTCAACTGACGTCATGCGATTGGTAATACCAAATTCGCGAACCTTGATCTCAGCCATGGCTATGGCAAGCCTGCCACCAAAAACTTCGACGTTTTTGAGGCGAGGAAGAATATAGGGAAGGCCGCCAATGTGGTCCATGTGAGGATGGGTAACGACGATTCCAAGCAAGTTCTTGCCTGGTTTTTCCAGATAACTAATATCCGGGATAACAGAGTCAACTCCAAGGGCGTTGTTTTGGGGAAAACCCATGCCACAGTCGACAACGAGCTGGTCGTTGCCATACTCATAGACATACATGTTTTTGGTGACCGAACCGACGCCGCCAAGAGGAATGATTTTCAAACTCGGTAAGTGAGAAATTGGTTTTTCTACAATTGGTTTGTAGGCTGAAACCGGTTTTGGTGATAATTGGGGATTTTTATTTGTATCCATATTATTTGTATAGATTCCCGATTTGTCGGGAATGACATGTTTAATTACTAAAATGATCAAAGCAGATACACTGTTTGAACGCGCCACAAAAAGGGCTTAACTTAATTTATTTTACACTTACTAAGGAAATTGTTTGGGAACCAAAGCTGCAATAAAACTCAGGGTCAAAAGTAACTTGTCTTAGTCAAAGTCTAAATTCAATATAGGTCTATTATACACTAAACCCTTGAAGAATATTGTTTATTGTGGTTAAAAAAGAGTACACTATCTACTGGTATGAAAAAATCGGAAAAGAAAAAAAGGGTCATCGATGAACCTGGAGGAGGTAGGAAAGTCATGGGGAAAAAGAGGGAAAGAATCATAAGAATTTTCAATCTATCGGAGGACGTTTGGCCATTTATCGAGGCTTTTGGTGATGAAAAAATGAAACAGCATGAGATTGAAGAAAATGTCAATTTGGCTGACCGAGATTTGTTTTCGATGGCTGAGGAATTTGAGTTTACTTTTATTTCCTCAAAGAAACTTAATCCTCTGTTTGTCGAGTATTTTAAAAAACTTTGTATGGTGCGGGAGATGGAAGTGTTGGTTCCCAAAAAAAATACCGGCATAATTTGCAAGGACATTTTGAATGACAAAGAAATTATGGAGAGATTGGTTAAACTAGGTAAAACCTGTAAAAAAATTATCCTAACCTCCTACTCTACCTCCCCCTACTTCTTGCATTTGGTTAGCGAACTTCGAAGCAAAGGGATTGATGTGCGGACACCGGAAGCGCCTGAAGAAGCAGATGCTTGGACGGTTAATTTCTACGGTAGTAAGTCGGGAATTAGGCAACTAACTCAAATAAACGGGGCGATTAGAGCAGACTTAAAAATGCCGAACGGAGTGGTGAGCTCCGGAGTGTTGGACTCGGCCAGAATTGCAGCCAATAAATATATTAAGGAGGACGGTGTGGTCATCAAAACAAACAAGGGTCATTCTGGTATGGGGGTTTTGATTTTTCGAAAAGGAGATTTGCCGAAAAAATTCCGCGAGTGTCAGAAAAAAATCGTGGAGATGTTTAACGGTGATACTTACTGGGAAAAGTTTCCCATCGTGGTCGAGTCTTTAGTCAAACCAAATCCAAGAATCGGCGGAGGATTTCCAAACGCAGAGTTTTTGATAAAAAAAGATGGTGAAGTAAAACTTTTGTATTACTGCGGCATGCGAGTTGATGAAAAGGGTGTTTTTGACGGAGTGGAGATTGGAGAGGAAGTTTTACCAAGACGAGTGGCATCTAGAATTACGGATATTGGCTATCTAATTGGTGAACAATATGCCGAGGATGGCTATCGAGGGTTTTTTGATATTGATTTTATCGCCGGAAAAGATGGAGAAATATTTGTAAACGAGTCGAATGTGAGAGTCACTGGAGGAACACACGTTTATCAGGCTGCGGTGGAGCTCGCTGGACGTGAGTTTATGAAAAAAGTTTACGTGCTATCGAATAATAACTACTCGATTCCGAGTAAAAAAGTTTTTACTTTTGATAAATTACATAAATTAATGAAGCCGATACTTTTTGAAAGAAAAACTCGCGAAGGTTTGGTAATCGCCTCTTCAAACTTACTGGCGATGGGAAAACTCGCTTATATTATTTTTGGGAAAAATAAACGAAGAGCTCTGGCGATCGAAGAAGAAATGAAACGGGTTTTAAAATCTTAGTCTACCATTTGGGCAGGAAGGATTTGATGTTTTCTGGTGTGAGAGCGACGGATTTGGCTTGACCCGTGACGACTAAAAGAGCAACCTTGCGCACAATTCCTTCGATGGTACGGTTGAGAGTACGAATACCAGCGTCATAGCCAAGAGGACGAATAATACTGGGCCAAAGAGCGGGGTCGATGGTGATGAGAGCTGGGTCCATACCGGCTGCATCTAAGGCCTTGGGGAAGAGATAACTTTGAGCAATGTGGGTTTTCTCATCATCGGAGTAAGAGGGCATCTGAATGGGTTCGAGACGGTCCATAACTGCTGTCGCTAGATTGCCGGTGTTGTTGGCCGTGGCTATAAACATAACTTCAGAGAGATCAACGGGATAGTCAATAAAATGATCAAGAAAACGATTATTTTGAGAAGGATCCAAGAGCTCCACCAAAACACCCATGATGTCAGCTCGAGCATCCTCAGTGACACGATCGATTTCATCCAGAAGAATAATGGGGTTTTTGACACCGGAGTCGCAAAGAGCACGGACGATATATCCAGGCTGAGCTTCAAGGTGAAGTCGGGACTCCCCCCTTAGATCTCTGGCTGAGCCTAAACCACCAAAAGGAATACGAGCAATGGGACGACCAAGTGCTTCGGATAGAGCGTAGGCAAAGGTAGTTTTTCCGGTACCCACCAAACCCACAAGACAGATGATGGGGGCTCTGGCTGCTCCTAGATTTCTTGATGAACGGAGTTTGAGAACAGACATGTACTCAAGAATGCGTTCTTTGACCTCGTTCATACCGTAGTGATTTTTATCGAGAGTGTCTTTGATGGAAACTAGATCGATGGGGCGCTCAACTCTTTTGGCCCAAGGCACTTTGGAAACCCAGGAAATGTAGTGACTCAATTTTTCAAATTCTTCCGAGAAGAAACCTTGACCCGAAAGCCTTTCAAGTCGAGCAATCATTTCAAGTGTGTTTTGCTTGAGCTCTGGAGGCACTTCAACAGTGTTTATTTTTTGTCGAAGTGAGTCTAAAACAGATGATGGCTGAGACCTAGACTGAGGTATTGGTTGGGATGTTGGGGTAAGCGGGTCCATAAATTCATTATATATTGAAACAAAACGCCCCAACGTGAGTCAGGGCGTTTTTAGCTAAGGCCTAGTAATGATTCTACATTAACGACTATCTCTAAAACTACGGAAGTTTGGGCGTCCGCCACCTCTTTGACCGCCACGGTCTCCGCCAAATCGAGGTCTGTCTCCTCCTCCACCCATCGGACGCTCGGCTCTTATGGGAGCTTCGCCTTCTTTGAGCATGGTGAGGTTAACACGACCCATGGAGTCTACTTCGTAACATCTGACGTCGACTTTATCACCGATTTTAAGACCTTTGAAGACCTCGGGCTGGACTTGAGAGATGTGAACTAGTCCATCTTTGCCCGGAAGAATGTTGACGAAAGCACCAAAAGCTTCAATGCGAGCAACTGTGCCTTGATAGGTTCTACCCACTTCGGCTTCGGCAACAATGGAGTCAATGTGGGCAATGGCACCATCAACCTTGGATTGATCTGAACCTGTAACGGTGACTGTTCCATCATCTTCGATGTTGACTTCGACGAGGAAATCATCTTGGATTTGATGAATGATCTTGCCACCCGAACCAATGACGTCACCAATTTTGGCAACCGGAACCCTGGTAGAAACAATCTTGGGAGCGTACTGAGAGATTTTTTCTCGAGGAGAGGCAAGTTCTTTGGTCATGAGTTCCAGTATTTTGAGCCTTGCACGTTTGGCCTGCTCGACTGCTTGAGTCAAAACAGAGGCTTTGATACCAGTGACTTTGACGTCCATCTGAAGAGCGGTAATACCATCGACAGTGCCAGCCACTTTGAAGTCCATATCACCAAGGTGATCTTCTAGACCACAGATGTCGGTGAGGGTAACAAATTCTTTTCCTTCGGTGATTAGTCCCATGGCGGTACCAGCAACCGGTTTCTTGATTGGAACACCAGCGTCCATTAATGACAAGGTGGAACCACAGATGGAGGCTTGAGAAGTGGAACCATTACTGGACATGACTTCAGAAACGACACGAATGGTGTACGGAAAAGAAGTTTGATCAGGAAGAACAGGAACTAAAGCTCTTTCAGCTAAAGCACCATGACCAATTTCTCTACGACCAGTTCCAGGGCGACCGACTTCTCCGGCGGCGTAGCCTGGCATGTTGTAGTTATGCATGTAACGTTTGGTGCTTTCCCCTTTCATACCATCGATGGTCATTTCTCTAGCTGGAGAAGCTAAGGTTACCACCGAAAGAACATGAGTTAGACCTCTTTGGAAGAAAGCAGAGCCGTGAGTACGAGGAAGCAAACCGACTTCGATGTTGATGGGGCGAATATCTTCGATTCCACGACCGTCTGGGCGAACTTTTGTTGAAAGTATAGATTTTCTGGCCTCCTCACGAAGCATGTGATCGGCGGTTTCGGCAATATGACTGCCGTTGTATTCTGGGTGAGCAGCAATGATACTGTCGACAATTTCTCTGGCTTGGGTTCCGGTTTTGGTTGCTTCGTTTTTTAAGATGGCTTGAAGATCACCGATTTCATCTTTAACAAACTTAGCAATTTCCGGATCCATGACTATTGCCGGAATGGTACGTTTGGCTTTGCCGTTTTTGCTAGCAAATTTTTCAATTCCATCGGCAATGATGTCGATGTATTCTTGCGCGTAAGCTAAAGCACCAGTCATTTTTTCTTCACTGACTTCGTTGGCACCAGCTTCAACCATACAGATACTACCCTTGGGACCGGAAACAACGAGATCGAGAGGAGAAACGAGCTTTTCTTGTTCTGTTGGGTTAACGATGTACTCGCCCGCTTCTGTCATACCGATACGAACAGCGCCTACAGGACCAGACCAGGGATAGTCTGAGAGGGAAATGGCGGCAGAAGAAGCGATAATCGCCAAAATTTCTGGCTCTTCAACACCATCAATGGAGAGAGGAGAGGCCATAAGCTGAACTTCATTTCGGGAAGCCTGATCAAAAAGAGGTCTGAGGGAACGATCAATCACACGACCGGTTAGGATTTCACTTTCGGAAGGACGACCTTCACGTTTGATGAAGCGACTGGAAGATATAACTCCACCTGCGTAAAATTTTTCCTGGTAATCAATGGAAAGAGGAAAATAATCAATGCCTTCTTTGACGCGGTTGGTGGCCACAACCGACGCAATGACGACGGTGTCGCCGCAGCGAGCGGTCACAGAACCTGAGGCCTGAGCGCCAAAACGGCCGGTCTCTATAGTAATAGTTTTACCATTGAGGACAATGGTGGTTTGAGGATGTGTCATCCTAGAATCCTTTCTTTCGCGCCACCCTTTCTTGAGAAGAAAACAGAAAATACCCAAGGATTCAGACCTTGGATGGATATGCTCTATTTACTCCTCAAGCTTATTTAGCTGAGTCGCGCAACTGACTGTTAATGTTTAGAGATTTAGTAACTTCAAGATAATCTTTGGAATTGGATTTGGCCAAGTAGTTTAAAAGACGACGTCTTTTGGAGATAATCTTTAAAAGACCGCGGCGAGAATGATTATCCTTTTTGTGTACCTTTAAATGGTTGGTTAGTTCCTCTATTTGAGAAGTGAGAAGTGCAATTTGCACACGAGGAGAGCCAGTGTCTTTATCACTAGCAGCGAAGGATTTAATGATGTCTATTTTGGTTTCGGGTTTAAGAGCCATATCGGTGTGTATTGTATCAGATGTGTGCTAATTTGTCAGCAATTTACGAGGAAGCGTCCTGATTATTGCCTACTCGAAATATTTTTGGTTTGCTCCAGTCGGAAGGAACGGGGGCATCCGTCTCGTCGGCTGATTGATTTTCTTCTTCCGGAAGAGGAATGTTTTCTTCAACAGGTTGAGTGTTGGGAACTTCAAAAAAAGGAGCTTGTGAGAATTGAGGAATTTGAGCTGATTTGTGAGGAAGATGAGCGCCTGAGCGCATAAGGAAAGCGATGGCGGCAAAAGTGTCGGCGGTAAGACGAGAGCCAGTAAGGTTGTTGGTACTTTCGTAAATGTTTGTCAAAAGGCTCTGAGAAATTGAGGAGTTAAGTTTGAGCTTTTGCTCTTCCAAAAGACCGGCAATTAACTCAGAAAAAGAGCTGGTGTTTTTGTGATAAATATTTGAAGTAAAAGCGGCGGGACGGAGGGAATTATTAAGACTGATGATTTCAACATTATCAAGGAAGTTTTTTTCATCAGCATAAATTTTACCCAGCTCTTCTAGCGAACTAACTCCAAGGGTAATAACAAGATCGGACGAGGCACCGGAGTATGAGTATTTAACACCTCCGATATCAGGAACAGGAGCGTCGGCTTTGGGCTTAATCAAAAGATAAAATTTGCCATCCTCGCGAACATCGTAGTCGACCTTGTCGAGATCATCTTCGTGATAATCAAAGGAAATGATGAGGTTGCGACTACCAATAGAGTCGGCAATTTCGGAAACGCCTTCAATTTGAGAATCAACATGAACTTCACTGCCACAACCGATTTGTGAAGATTTTCCGGCTTCTTTAAGTGCCAGATGGAGACTAATACCAGCAGAAACAATGTCTTTCCCGGGATCCGGAGGAAGAACAATAATAATAGACTTGGCAGATTCAATCAAATTTTTGATGGTTGTTTCCGTTTTTTTGTCTTCCATATTTTTTGTTATTCTAGGGTTGTGGCCGTCATTATATCACCAGCTTTGAGCTCAGTGTTTGGGGATAAAACAATGCCACACTCTTGATCTTTTTTAACTTCTTCTACATTGGCTTTGCCAACTTGTATTGAGGTTATTTTTGAACTATTAACAGAGTCACCAATTCTGAGTTTGCCTGAAGTGACCAAACAACCATATACAATTGTTCCACCAAAGTTAAACACCTTTAGGACCTTGCCTTCACCGATGGTGATAATTTTGGGAGCCGCGTGAGCGGTTTTGTCTTCTTGAAGCTCTTTGAGGTAGTCAAAAAGCTGATAAATGATCTTGAAATTAGAGAATTTGACGTGCTCGATTTCGGCCAACCGAGCTACAGAGGCTGACATTTTGGAGTTAAAACCAAGTATTTCGGCACCTGTGGCTATAGCGGTTTCGATATCGGAGTCGGTGACCAAGCCAACAGAGCTAGAAACGATATTGGCTTTGTCTTTTAAGTTCTCAGAGATAGCCTCGAGGGAGCCTTGAACATCGGCCTTGAGAATAATGGTGGGGATTTCTTCACTGATAGTGTCCGACGCACCAAAAGTACTTTTGGTGAATTTTTCGTCGCATGGCTCACTAGTGATAATGTCGCCAACATTGGGCACTTTGTCAAAACCAATTACCTGAAAAGGAGTTGAGGGAGGAGCTTTGGTGATAGTTTTGCCGGAAAAATCGAGCATAGAACGAATCTTGCCAAACTCAACCTTGCCGTCATAAAGAGGGTCGTTTTTGTCAAAAACGCCACTTTTTACTAATAATGTAGCCAATGGGCCTTTTTGAGGGTGCATAGACGACTCGACTACAAGTGCGGTAGCCGGACAAGCGTCTGAGTTGTCTTTGAGCTCCTCAAGCTCAGCTAGAAGCAAGATAATTTCCAAAAGATCGTCAACTCCCTCTCCAGATTTGGCAGAAATATTAACAATCGGGACATTACCGCCATATCCCTCAACAAAAACGCCTTCGTTAGCTAGATCAGTTTTGACGCGCTCAGGATTGACACCTTCAAGGTCAGTTTTGTTGACAGCAACCACAAAGGGAATGCCGGCAGCCTTAATATGCTCGATGGATTCTTTGGTCTGGGGCATAACTGAGTCATCGGCGGCAACGATAAGAATGGCAACATCGGCAGCTTGCCCACCTCTTCGGCGCATAGCCGAAAAAGCGGCGTGACCAGGAGTGTCGATAAAGGTAATTTTTTGGCCGTTGTGTTCTATTTGGTAGGCACCAATCGCTTGAGTAATACCGCCAACTTCACCGGCGGCAACAGCGGCATGTCTAATTCTATCCAAAAGGGATGTTTTGCCGTGATCGACATGTCCTAAAATAGTAACCACCGGAGGCCTGGTGGCAGTTGTTGCTTCGGCCATAAGATTTAATTAGTTTTTGTAAACGGCAAGCTGAGCCTTGATTTTCTCGAGTGTTTTGGGGCCAAGGCCTTTGACTGAGTCGAGTTTATCAGATGTGAGATCTTCGATATGAGTTAGTTCGGCTTCGACAAGAAGATTTCTGGTTTTGGTGTCTAGACCAAGTTGGTCGATCTCGAACTCTTCTGTACCTGTAGCAACGATACCTGTTTCGATGTCTTTGGATTCATTGGAAATGATACGAAGCTTGCTTTGGGTAAGTTTGGCAGCGAGCTTGACGTTTTGACCTCCGCGACCAATGGCGAGAGAAAGCTGATCTGATGGAACTGTAACGATGGTTTCTCCAGTTGCTTTGTCATAGCTAATATCAAGACCTTCAGCTGGAGCTAAAGCGGCTTTAATATATTTATCTTTTTCTTCAGAGTATTGAATGATGTCGATTTTTTCGTTGTTTAGCTCATTGATGACGGCCTGAACGCGAACACCTTTCTGACCAACACAAGAACCAACCGGATCTACTCCTGGCTGAGTGGACTCGACAGCGACTTTTGAACGGGAGCCGGGCTCACGAGCAACACCTTTGATAACGACACTGCCGGCACTAACTTCAGGAACTTCTCTTTCAAAAAGACCAGACAAAAGTCGGTCATCGGCTCTGGAAACGATTATTTGACGGCCTTTGACTGAGTCGGCAATTTCTTTCATATAGACGCTGATACGGGAGTTTAGGCGATAAAATTCTGTGGGTGATTGCTCTTCGGGAGGCATAACAGCCTGTCCACGACCAAGATCGATAATGACATTGCGGCCATCCATACGCTGAACCATACCGGTCATGACTTCACCAATGTGGTCTTGATAGTCGGCTAACACGGAGTCACGCTCGGCCTCACGAATAGTTTGGAGGATAACTTGTTTGGCGGCTTGAGCGGCAATGCGACCAAAACCAGGAGGGGTAATTTCTTTGAGATCTTTTTTCTTGGCACCTTCTTCACCAACAAACAAGCGGAACTGACCGTTGTCGGAGTCGACGTCGGCAGTAATTAATTTACCCTCTTCTTCAAGTTTTAAGGATTGTTCGGGGTAATCTTTTTTGAAAGAGGCAATGAGGGCGGTGTTGATAGCGGCGAGAACAGTTTCCGGGGCAATGCCACGTTCAGAACAAATTTGATTGATAGCAGCGGCAAATTCGGTTCTGGCCGATAAGGTTTGTGTATCCATTTTGTTTGTTTTTTATTTAAATAATAGTGTCGAGCATTATTATGCAAAAGGACGACCTACAGCCGCCCTAAACACACTTAATCGAGCTTATTATAACATGTATTAACATAACCAACGAGAGTGCAAATAAAGCGAGATTAGAAGAAATATATTTGTGAAATTGAATGATGTAAGATGTTTTATGGAATATAAACAAGTTGAACAAAGAGCTCTAGAAGTAAGAGGAAAATATCGTCAATTAGAAATGGCGAGATTGGGCAGGGAATGGACCTTGTCCGAAATGACTGAAGGTTTTGTCGGTGATGTAGGAAGCTTGATGAAATTAGTGATGGCAAAGCAGGGTATTCGCGTAATAGATGATGTCGATGAGAAATTAAAGGATGAAATCTGTGACTGTTTGTGGGCAACGATTTGCATTGCAAACAGGCTAGGTATTGATTTGGAGTCTGAGTTTGCAAAAAAAATGGATGTTTTGAACGTGAGGGTTGAGAACTCTCTAAAAGATCCAGTAAAGGCTGATTAATCTTCGAAGCTTTCGAGAAGGGTTTTTTGGCGACGAGAAAGGCGTTCGGGGAAAGTAATGTTGTAACGAATATATAGATCGCCGTGCTGATTGTCCTGTAAATGTTTGACGCCCTTGCCGGTAAGACGAATGACAGTGCCGGGTTGAGTACCGGGACGAATTTTCACCTTGAGATCTCCAGAAAGAGTGGGTACTTCGGTTTCTCCACCTAAAATGGCGAGAGTAAAAGGGATTTTGTGATCAACTATGATGTCGTAACCCTCACGCTTGAAGGTTTTACTATTTTTGACATCAAAAGTAATATCAAAGTCGGTATAACGAATACGAGTACCGGAGTCGGCGCCGGCCGGAATTTTAATTGTGTATTGTTTACCTTCGTGGACTATGACCTTTTCGGCACCATGGATAGCATCATCAAAATCTACTTTTAGTGAGTACTGAGGTTTTTGGGGTCTGCGCTGACCCCCGCCAAATCCCCCACCAAAAAAACCACTAAAAATATCAAACGGATCGGAAAAACCACCGGCACCACCAAAAAGATCTTCAAAATTGATACTGCCGCCCTGTTGAAAGCCACCCCCAAAAGGATTACCTCCAGCACCAAAAGGGTTACCACCTCCCCCATTTTGAAAAGCGGCATGACCAAACTGGTCAAACTTGGCTTTTTTCTCGGGATTGCCTAAAACTTCGTAGGCTTCATTAATTTCTTTGAATTTTTCGTGGGCGTCTGATTCTTTATTTCTGTCCGGGTGCCACTTGAGAGCCAGTTTTCTGTAGGCAGATTTAATCTCTGCCGCAGAAGCGGATTTGGAAACTCCAAGAATATCGTAGTAGTCGCGTGAAGTGGCCATTGTGGTTTATTTATATAGATTCCGAGTCAAGCACGGAATGACACGGGGGCGTTTATCGTAACGTCCCCGTGTTTGATGACAGATTATTTTATCAATTAATTAACTACCTCACCCTCTTCGGCTGTTTTGGTATCAGTTTTAGCTTCTTCTGCTTTTCCATCTTCAGCCTTGGATTCTTCTTTTTTGTCTTTTTCACCAGCAGCTTTGTAGAGAGCTTCGGCGTGTTTCTGGACAAGTTCGGTGGCAACCTTAAGCTTGGCATCGACAGATTCTGTGGTAGCATCGGTCTTTTTCAGTTCTTCTTCCAGCTCATTTAGAGATTTTTCGATCTCTTCTTTGGCTGAAGCATCAAATTTGTCACCAGAGTCTTTGAGAACTTTTCTGGTTTGAATGATTAAAGTGTCGGCTTCGTTTTTCTTGTCGACCAACTCTTTTTTCTTTTTATCATCTTCGGCGTATTTCTCGGCTTCTTGCTTCATTCTTTCGACTTCTTCATCGGAAAGATTGGTAGCATTTTTGATTGTGATCTTTTGCTCTTTACCGGTTGCTTTATCCTTGGCAGATACATTTAAGATTCCATTGGCATCGATGTCGAAGGTAACTTCAATCTGAGGAATACCACGAGGAGCAGCTGGAATACCATCAAGAACAAAACTTCCAAGAGTCTTGTTGTCACTGGCCATGGGACGCTCACCTTGAAGAATGTGAATCTCAACTTGAGGCTGATTGTCACTGGCTGTACTAAAGACTTGTGACTTACTGGAAGGAACGGTGGTGTTTCTCTCGATGAGAGGGGTCATCACAGAGCCCATGGTTTCGATACCGAGGGTAAGGGGAGTAACATCTAGAAGTAAAACGTCTTTGACGTCGCCTGAGATGACACCACCCTGAATAGCGGCACCGAGAGCAACAGCTTCATCGGGGTTGACTGATTTGTTGGGTTCTTTGCCAAAGAATTCTTTGACAACTTGCTGAACTTTGGGCATACGAGTCATACCACCGACCAAAATGATTTCACCGATAGCGGATTTTTCGATTTTGGCGTCTGATAAGGCTTTTTTACATGGCTCGATGGTTTTTTGAATTAAATCATCAACAAGCTCTTCAAGTTTGGCTCTGGTTATCTTCATGGTGAGATGAAGAGGTTGGCCATCACGCTGAGTGATGAAGGGTTGATTGATTTCGGTTTCGGTCGCGCTAGAAAGCTCGATTTTGGCTTTTTCGGCCGCGTCTTTAATACGCTGAATTGCCTGTTTATCTTGACCGAGATCAACACCATTTTCCTTTTTGAATTCGGAAACGATGTAGTCGATGATTTTGTGATCAAAGTCGTCACCGCCCAGGAAGGTATCGCCATTGGTAGACTTGACTTCGAAAACGCCATCACCTAATTCAAGAATAGATACATCAAAGGTTCCACCACCTAAGTCGTAAACTACAACCGTTTCGTTTTTGCCTTTGTCTAGTCCGTAAGCGAGAGCAGCTGCTGTTGGTTCGTTGACGATACGTTGGACATTAAGCCCGGCAATTTCACCAGCTTGTTTGGTAGCCTGACGTTGGGAGTCGTCGAAGTAAGCGGGAACGGTAATAACTGCATCGGTGACTGTGGTGCCAAGATAAGCCTCGGCATCGGCTTTAGCTTTTTGAAGAATTTTGGCAGAGATTTCTTGAGGGGTATAGGACTTGCCTCCAAGCTTGATTACAGCCAAACCATCTTTGCCTGGTTCAATGTCGTAAGGAGCAATTTCTTTGGTTTTTTGGGCTTGTTTGCCGGAGAATTTTTGGCCCATCAAGCGCTTGACACTAAAGATAGTGTTTTCTGAGTTAAGAACCATTTGGCGTTTGGCCACATCACCAACTAAGTTTTTGATTGGTTCTACGATTGAAGGGAAAGTATTTCGGCCTTCTGCTGTAGGGATGATTTTGGCGGATCCACCTTCCATGACAGCGATGGCGCTGTTGGTGGTTCCGAGGTCAATTCCGATTATTTTGGACATATGTTTTATTATTTTTTAATTAATTTGTAATGCTTTTTAATATTGATTATTTTTATAGATTCCCGATCAGGTCGGGAATGACTTTGAATATATCTATTTAGAGTGCTTCGTCTCGACAATTCCAGAACCAACTTTCACTTTGGCTGGGCGGAGGACTTTGTCAAACATGAGATACCCTTTGGAAAGAGTTTCAACGACACAATCTTTTTTGCCAGGGGCAACTTCGACGCAGTCCATAGAAAGCGGGTCAAAGAGTTTGTTGTCTGATTCAATTAATTGAAGTCCTTCGTTTTTTAGTGTTTCGATAAATTGTTTGATAACAATTTCCAAACCAGCATCTTTGAGGTGGCTTTGAGCCAATTCCAAAGAGTCAATATTTAAAAGGATTTTTTCTAGTAAAGTAGCGTTGGCGTATTTCACGAACTGAGCTTGCATCTCTTTGAAGCGACGCTCTTGGTTTTGATAGTCGGCCAGAACTCTTTTGTAGTTTTCTTCTTGTTCGCTGGCTCTTTGTACGAGCTTTTCGACATCAATTTTGGGGGTGTGGGTTTTTTTTACCATTCTTGAGCTATTTGATTTACTAAATTGGCAATGTAGCGAACAAAAGGAATGTTGCGATCATATTCTTGACGACTGGAGCCGATAATGCCAAGACTACCTCTGTGACCACCTATATTTATATCGGCAAAGACGCAACTGGCGGGGCGAAGAAGGTTAACTCCCATCTCGTCACCAACCAAAATATGTATTGGTGAGTTGTTGCCGGCGCGATTGAAGATGTCCAGAAGGCGTTGATGTTGATCTAGCAAGAAAAAGACTTCTTTGGCAGTTTCAAAATCTTGGAACTCGATTTCGTTGAAGATGTTGGCATAGCCGGCGTGATACATCTGACCTTCTTCGGTCGTGGCTATACAAAGAGATTTGGTTCTTTCGGAGAGGACCTTTGTGGCTTCACGCAAAAGATCGTCACGGTTATAACGATGATCCCAGACGCGTGACTTGACATTGACCTCTTCGGCCACAGATAGATCTTTTTCCTTCATCAACTCATTCACATAAAACTTGATGGCCATGGGGGTAGGAACGCGGCCAGCTGAAGTGTGAGGTTGGGTGAGAAAACCTTTTTCCTCGAGAACTGCCATCTCGTTTCTAAGAGTGGCCGGGGAAACACCAAGACGATATTTGTTTTCCAAGGTTACCGAACCAACCGCTTCGGCTGTTTCCGTAAACTCTTCAACTATCGTTTTAATGATTTGTATCTGTCGTTCAGTTAGATCCATAATCTTTGTTTATCACTCTCTTAAAGAAAGTGATTAGCAGTACTATAACATGAGTGATAATTGGTCGTCAAGTCGTTTTTGATGTAAAGTTAATTCATGGCTAGTAAACAAGAACTGGTAAAGGGATTAGTTCCGTTAATTTTTGGATTATTGGTGATTGTGGTGGTAGTTGTGGCTATTCCAAATGCAGTTCGCTTGGCTAGTAAAGCCTCAGGAGAACCAGCAAATCTGGTTTACAACATCGAAGGCATGCTCGGTAAAATGCCAACTCCATGGAGAAATCTGGCTCAGGGTGGAGAAGAGCCAACCGATATGATTGCCAACATTGTTCCTGAAGTAAAAGCCCTTTCGCCTGAATATATCCGCATCGACCATATATATGATGCATATAAAGTAGTGTCCAAAAATGGTGGAGAGCTTGTTTACGACTGGAGCAGATTAGATGGAGCCGTAAACTCAATTTTGGCAACCGGAGCTAAGCCTTTCTTGTCGCTGTCATACATGCCGGACGTGGTTGCCAAGGGTGATATGGTGTCTCCAGCCAAAGACTGGAAAGAGTGGGGCCAAGTAGTTGGAGCAACGATTCAACATTATAGCGGGATTGATCAAAAAAATATCGATGGAGTAATTTATGAAGTCTGGAACGAACCGGATCTTTTTGGAGGATACAAAACATATGGCGAGCTTAATTATTTGGATATGTATGCGGCTTCAGCTAGAGCGGCAGCCAATGTTCGCGGAACAAATTTGTTTGAAATTGGCGGTCCGGCGACAACTGGGCTTTACCAAAACTGGCTGGAAAGATTGATTAAGTATGTTGATGAAAATAAGTTGAGAATGGATTTTGTGAGCTGGCATAAGTACACTACCGATTTGACCCTGTTTGAAAAAGACGTAAGATCGGCTAGATCTTGGGCAGAAAATATCCCGGCCTTAGTTAATCTTAAGTACTACGTAACTGAGTGGGGTTTTGATAGTGAAAATAACAAAGGTTATGACGAAAGAAGTGCGGCGATTCATTTCCTCGCTGCTTCGAGAACAATGGTGGGGGCAGTGAACCGGGCTTTTGTGTTTGAGATCAAAGATGGACCAGGGACAGAAAAATACTGGGGTCGATGGGGGATGCTAACCCATGAAAAATATGGCAAACCGGAGCCAAAACCGAGATATAAAGCGATGGAGTTTATTAACAATCTTTATCCATACAGACTAAGTGTTTCCGGAGAAGGGTCATGGGTAAAAAGCCTGGCCTCAATTAATGATGACGGTGATATAAAAATTATGGTAGCCAATTATGACCCAAAGGGAACTCATGTGGAGGCTGTACCGATGACTTTGGAGAATTTACCCAAGGGAGAATTTACCATCACTCGTCAAAATTTTATGGGTGAAAGTCGAAGTCTGCAGGTGGCCACCACGAGCGCAACCTGGAAAACCAGTGAGTATTTTGAACCAAACTCGGCCGCGATGTTTACGATCGATTTTTAAGCTTTGACGACGGCGAGGAAGGCGGATTGAGGAAGCTGAACTTTACCGAACTGTTTCATACGAGCCTTGCCTTTTTTCTGCTTGTTTAAGAGCTTGAGGTTGCGAGTGAAGTCGCCTCCATGGAGTTTGGCATCGACGTCTTTACGGTAAGCGGTGATGGTTTCGCGGGCGATGATCTGGCCACCTATAGCTACCTGAATCGGGATTTCGAACTGTTGACGCGGTATCGCCTCTTTGAGCTTCGCGGCTATTGCCTTGGCTTTGAAACCGGATTTTTCTTTAACGGTGATGATACTCATAGGAGTAAACACTTCGTGATTGAGAAGAACATCAAGACGCACCAACTCGGCTTTTTGCCAACCAGAAAGTTCATAGTCGAGAGAAGCAAATCCCTGAGAAACACTTTTGAGACTGTCGTGAAGGGCGGTGATGACCTCAATTAAAGGCAATAGGTAATCAATTTCGACAAGCTGATCGAGATAGGAAACGTTGCCCAGACTACCGCGAAGATCTTGACAGAGCTGCATGACAGCTCCGACATACTGATCGGTGACGACGATTTTAACCTTGGCCATCGGCTCGAAACCTTCGGCAATCACAGCCGGATCAGGAAAATCTGCCGCCGAGCTAAAGATTTTTTCGGTACCATTTCTGAGCTTTACTTTGTACTCAACTGAGGGAGATACAGCGATGACTGGGAGGCCAAATTCGCGATCGAGACGCTCACCAACAACTTCCGAGTGAAGTAATCCCAAGAAACCCACTTTGACTCCCTGACCCAGAATGGGAGAGTTGATGCCTTGGGTGGTGAGAGCTGAGTCGTTGAGCTTGAGTTTTTCGAGAGCGTCGACCAGATCGCGATACTGTGAGCCATCGGCCGGATACATATCTAAAAAGACATTGGGGTGGATTTTTCTGAACCCAGGCAGAGGAGTAACCTCTTTACTTTGGGAGGCCAGGCAAAGAGTGTCACCAACCAGGATGCGACGGATGTCTTTCAACCCAGTGATGATATAGCCAACATTGCCAGCAGTAATTACTTTTTTTTCTTCGCGCTTTGGGCTAAAAACGCCTATTTCGGAGGCGGTCAAGACTTGGCCGGAGTTGAGAAATTCCAGCTTATCTCCGGTGTGCAGATCGCCTGAAATAACCCGGGCAAAGGCGATAACACCCAGATGAATATCAAAAACAGAGTTGAAAATGAGGGCTTGAAACAAATCGGTTGACGGAGATTGCCGCATCACTTCGTTCCTCGCAATGACGGATGAGGGTGAAGGAAGGTCGGAAATAACTTTATCTAAAAGGTCGGCCACACCGTCGCCTGTTTTGGCGGAAACAAAAAATGGTTCAGAGGTAATATTTAAAAGCTGTTTTATTTGTCTGGTGGCCGCGGCGACGTCGGCTAGAGGAGCATCAATTTTGTTGACCACGGGAAGAATGGTGAGCCCTAGGTTTCTCGCTAGCCTGAGATTGGCAACTGTTTGAGCCTGAACTCCTTTGGTAGCATCGACTAAGAGAATGGCACCATCACAGGCTTCGAGAGCGCGCTCGACTTCATAGTTAAAATCTACGTGACCTGGGGTGTCGATAAGGTTAAGGGTATAACCTTTATAGTTCATGGTGACGGGGGCAAGTTTGATGGTGATACCTCTTTCACGCTCAATGGGGTTGCTGTCGAGGAGCTGAGCCACCATCTTGTCCTTTTGAACAGTACCAGTGATTTCCAACATACGATCGGCCAGAGTGGACTTGCCAGCATCAATATGAGCAATAATCGAAAAATTTCTAATTTTGTTTTCCATGTGTGAGCTTAGCTGGCAACGGGAGTTTCAATGACCTCATCGGTTTCTCCGAGAACCTTACGCCAGTTTCCAAGCTTGCCAATAATACTACGAACATCGGCATATTGTTTGACCTTGAGTAAATTAGCAAGACTAAAATAGACGGCTAGACCAATAATACTGACAATAGCGGTAAGAATGAGTAACGGTACGGTGCGAGTAGTGTCAAAAACAAACTGGTCCAAAAGACGCATGGGAATCCAGAGGGCGAAGGCGGTAAGAGCGCTGACAAAGAACATTTTAAATATTTCCCGATTAATTCCAAGACGAGGAAGGGTGGAACGAATAACTAAATACAAAACGACAAAGTTGAGAGTGTTGCTCAAACTCATGGCGATACTCATGCCTAGAACGCCCCAGGCGAAAGTTTCAGTAAATAGATATGAGGTAACAATAAAAAGAATGAGGGTGGCGATATTGATAATGAGTGGAGTCCTGGTGTCTTTTTTGGCATAAAAAGCGCGAGTGAGAAGCTGAACGGCAGCTTGAGGGGCAATAGAAAGAGAGAACACGGCCAAGGCTTTACCTGTAAGGAGAGTGGCTTCCCAAGGGAAGTTTTTGGCGCCAAAAATAATACGGACAATAGGAATCCTAAGAATAAGAATGAGAATGGCGGCTGGAAGACAGAAAAAAAATATCTGAAGAATAGTTTTGCCTAGCGTGTCGGCAAACTTGGTTTGATCTTTGTTGAGTGCTTCTTCGGAAAGAGTCGGAAAGGAAGCCTGGCCGAGAGAAACACCAAAAAGAGAGATGGGTAAAACATAAACCTGACGGGCAAAATTGAAGATGGTAAAAGACCCCGCCGAAAGAGCCGAAGCGAGATTGAGTGAAACGATACGTTCAACCTGAGTGAGGGCCAGCGAAATGGTGCGGGGAGGCATGAGGCGTAACATGCGACGAACACCCTTGTGATTAAGACGAAAACGAATTTTGGGAACGAAGCCTGTGTGAATAGCTGACGGAAGCTGGATAACAAGATGAAGCAGGGAGCCAAAAATGACACCAACGGCGGCCGCGTAGATGCCCAGATATGGAGTAAGGATAAAGATACCAAGAATGGTGCCAAGATTATAAAAAAGTGGAGCAATGGCAGGAATCAAGAAGCGCCTGTGAGCTTGAAGTACGCCGGTGAGAAAAGAGGAGATGGTAAAAAAGACCTGCGCAATGGACATGAGCCGAATAAGATTGACCATCAAATCGAGCTGAGAACCGGTGTAGTGTGAGAGGATTTGCGAAAGTGGGCGAGCAAAAATGGCAGTGAGAATTGAAAAAAGCAGAAAAATGGAAGAAACCAAAGTAAGAGCCACGTTGGCCATAAAACTGGCTTTTTTGAAGGATTTTTTGAGATACCCTTGATAAATAGGAATAAAGGCGGCAGAAACAGCGCCAACAACCAGTAACTGAAAAATGGTGTCAGGAATAATGAAAGCGGCAAAGTAAATGTCTAGATCCCCTTCCAGACCACCAAAAAATCTGGCGGCGAGCATGCGATTCCTAACTAACCCCAAAAAAGCGGAGAGCAGAAAGGACGCGGCGATAATAGTAGCGGCCGAAAGAATACTTGAACTCTTGCGATTGAGTATTTCTTGAGACCGAGATAACAGTTTTTGAACCACTGTGATTATTTTAATTCAAGAGCCTCACTTGCGCTAGGTGGAGCTCGTGGTAAAATTAGCGCATGCCAATAATAAAATCAGCAATAAAGAAACTCAGATCCGATGCAAAAAAAGCCGGATTTAACAAAGCAACCAAGACTAAAGCGAAGTCTGCTATCGACACATTTAAAAAAGCTCTCTCTGCCGATACCCTAGCCAAAGCCTACTCAATGGTAGACAAGGCCGCCAAAAAAGGTGTGGTCAAAAAAGGCAAGGCTGACAGAATTAAGTCTCGTTTGGCTAAGAAAATCTCCCCCAAAAAGTAAGGATTTTTGATACACTGAAGGTGTGGCTACTGCTCATGGTGTTTCTAGTATTAACTTGCTACCCAAGGATAGTTTTGATTTCTCTACAGCAGGGAAGACTTTAAAGTGGGTAACGACTGTAGGCAGAGTTTTGGTAGTTTTGACCGAGTTTGTAGTACTGTTGGCATTTGCTTCTAGATTTTATTTTGACAAAAAACTTGATGATTTGGGAGAAGTTTTGGTACAAAAAGAAGCTCAAATTGCGGCTTACGCTGATGTGGAAACCGAGATGAGAAAAATTTTGGCAAAACAGGTACCTGTCGAGTCTTCAGAAAAAAATGGTTTGGGGTTTGCCACCAAAATTAATGATTTGACAAAAATATTACCCACAGGAACTGTACTAGATAGTTTGTCTTTGAACAAGGACGGACTGGTAATTGCCGGAAAGGCGTTGTCCGAGTACGGCTTTGCTCAGTTTATAAGTGGTGTTAAAAAAATGCCAGGAGTCACGATGGTTTCCATGAGAGACACAAGTTTTGATCAAACAACCGGCGGAGTTAGTTTCGGAATGCAAATAACATACAAATAATGGCCAACTTACTAAGCAACGAAAAATACAATCTCTACTTCCAGAAAGTGGGCTTGATGTACAAGCGCCCAGAGATTAAGGCTTCCTTGGAGGTAATTTTGTCGGTATTTACAATTACTATCTTAATTTTTGCAGCTATTAGACCAACATTGACAAATATAGTGTCACTGCAGAAAAAAATTGAGGATCAGGAAATAGTAAACAAAAAAGCTGACAATAAAATTGCGCAGTTAATCAACGCTCAAAAACAACTAAACACTTTTCGATCAAGTTTGACGCTTTATGACGCGGCAGTACCTGATTTATTTACCTACTCAGAAGGAGCAAAAAGAATAGAGTATCTTGCAAAAAAAAATAATCTCGTGATTGATTCATTGTCTTTTCAGGGATACTCCCTGGCTTCCGGAGGAAAAGGTGCTGGAGATTGGGGAGCAAAAATAATGAAACCAAGTGCAAATATATTACCCGATCAAATATCGTATTCTGTAAGTGGACAGCCACAAAATGTGATCAATTTTCTAAAAGACGTGGAAAAAATGGACCGATTGCTATCGCTGGACAATATTTCTCTTGCCAAACAAATTGGGTTAAGTAAAACCAGTGACACTCTTAAAGCATCAGGACAAATGACTTTTTACTTCTATTCAGAAATACAATGAAACCTATCAGAACTCTATCGTCTTATGTATTATTAGTAGGAATACTAGGACTCTCGATCGTAGGGGGAATTGTGGCATATCAAATTTATTCTGCTTCGACAAAAAGCCAGACAACGCCCCAACAAATAACAGCCATCAAACCATTGGATGGAGTAATCAACGAATCAACAATAAACAGCCTGAAAAAAAGAACAAAGTATTTTGAACCTGAAATGGACATACTACTGCAAGCAGTGCCGGTAATTACTGAAGCACCTGAGGTTCAAGCCGCCCAGGAAGCAACCCGCTCAACAGAAGCACAGATACAAATAAATGAGTAAATCAGGCCTCATGGCCAAAAGAATACCAACAGTCTTCGGAATCCTAATATTATTAGGAGGATTGGTTGCGGGAATTGTTTTAGTGAACAACAGGCAGGGTCTTCTGACAAAAGCAGGGCCAACCGAGTCGCCAAAAAATGTCAAGATCTCAGATAGAGGGTCAAACACATTCACTGTCAGCTGGACAACAGACACACCAGTAACTGGCTTTATCAAGTACTCCGAAAATCCGGCAAAAATAACTACCCCAGCTGGAGATATTCGTGATCAAATTTCCGGAAGTTCTCAGGGCTATACCAATCATTATGTAAAAGTAACTGGTCTGAATGCCGAAAAAACAGTCTACTTTTTGATCGGATCCGGATCTCAGACATATGACGACTCAGGCAAACCTTTTGAAGTACGTACCGGGAAACAAGTAATTGCTCCTCCGGAAGATGTCATAACCGGAAAGGTGGTAGGCTCGGACTCTAGCCCAGTAAATAATGCCATCGTGTATGTTGAGGCACAAAACGGAGAAACCATATCGGCCATGACCAATAACGGCGCCTGGAGATTGAATTTGGCCCTGTCTAGGGACAAAAATGGCGAGGTGTTAACTTATGATCCGGCAACTTCTTTGGTGTCTATTTTTGTCCAAGCGGGAATTTTGGGCTCTGCTACAGCAATCACCAATACGGCAAAAACAAAACCAGTTCCCGACATTGTTTTGGGGAAAAATCTGAGCTTTGTGGACTCGAGTGTGGCAACAGAGTCGACTGTTCTCGATGACGGCGCAACAAAAAGCACCGGATTTAAAAATATAACCGATGAGGCTTCGCCTGCGACAACTCCGGAGGCAACTGAAGCAGGAACGATGATTATCACCAATCCAGCGATAAATGGAGAAATGATTGCCACCAGTTCCCCGGAGTTTGCCGGAAAGGCAGCACCAGGAACCACCATCCGAGTGTCTGTACACTCAGCGATCGAACTGACACAGATAATCAAAGCAGACAAAGATGGTGAGTGGAAATGGACGCCACCTCAAGATCTGGAGCCTGGAGTACATACCCTGACGCTGGAGTACACCGATGAGAATAATATTTTTCAAAAAGTAATTAGAACATTCACGGTGTTGGCGGCAGATAAAGCGTCTGGGTTGCCAGCTTTTACAGCCACACCTTCGGCGACAATTACAGGAACACCGACAGGAACTGTATCGGCTACCCCAACCAAGAAACCAAGTATGCCGGCAACCGACTCAGGAACACTGGAAGAAACCGGAGGCCTTAGTGTGACAATTTTGATGGAATTACTAGGATTAATACTGTTCATCTTCGGAAGAACATCAAAAAGATGGTGGAGAGATTGATAATTTCACAAAAGTTCTTTATAGTGTAGACAGGCCCTATTAATTGGACTGGATTCAAACGCATGGACGATCAAAACCAAACAAACCAACCTTTAGTTCCGGGTACGACGCCAGCTGTTCCCAGTGTGCCGGAAGATATTACTCCAGTAGAGTCCCCAGCCCCGATAACGACTACAACCACCACGACCACCTCGACGATGGAGCCGATTACCACTCCCGTGGAAGCACCGATTGCTCCTGCAACGCCATGGACTAGCCCAACTGAACCGGTAAGTATGCCAACTCCGAGTACAGAACCCGTACCCATGCCCGAAGAAATTGCAATGCCGGCAGGCAAACCAAAAAAGAAATTAATGCCGATTATTGGTGGAGTATTGGCCCTTCTTTTGGTGGTAGGTGTAGCCGGAGCGGCTTATTATGTTTCAAATCAATTATCGACCAGACAAGCTGTGGCACCAACAGCACCGGAGAGTAAGCCAATGGCGGGAGGGGTGTGTGATGGTACCGAAGGAAAAGAATATGGGAATTGCGACGAACCCCATTGCGTTGCTAATACATGTATTCGGTCTTGCTGTAGAAAAGTGAATAATGTGTACTCTTGCGCACTCGCAGGAAACCAATGTTTTGTTGTTGCAACTGGGTGTACTGGGTGTGGAGGTGGAGGAGAAGAGCCACCTACAAGTTCATGTACTTGGTCTGGCCATACTTGTACAACAGACTCGCAATGCTATTCAGGATATGCGGCGGGGGATACTTGTTACGATGTGAAATGTTCTTCTGCTGGAAAGTGTGTCGGCGCAGATGAGATGACCTGTGATCCCTGGTATTGGGGAGATTGTAAGGTGGCATGTGGTGAAACGTCAAAAAAACAGTTTCAGCCATGTCGTGGTGGGGGGGAAACTTATACCAGAGAAGGTTATGGTGAAAATGGTGGAGCTGACTGTACAGAAGATAATGCATGTAAAGAATTGGTTTGTAAGGTAACAGACCGAGACTCACCAATAAACCCAAAAACGATTACTTTTCCACAAGCAGGAACGGTAAGAGTCTTTACTTGGAGCATGAACGGAACTTTAACGCTTACTTCGGGGACAAAAACAGTAACAATGCAGTCAACTTATCCTCAAGGAGATCCAGCACAACTGCTCGCAACTGAACTTGAAGTAACTGCTGGACAAACTTATACAGTTAAAGTACAGCTAACCGGCGAAGGAGGTGATGCTTACGGCTGGATTCCCGTTAAACCAAATAATACTTGTGGCCCAGTTAAGAAGCCGGCCAATACAACGACTGCTGGTTGTGGTGAAAATAAAGATATTTCCAGTGTTATAAACAAAACAAATGAACCCGCTAACAATATTCAGAGTATTGTAAGCACACAGTGCTGGGGAGATAAATTGCAAGGAGACGCGACTCAAGACTACGACTTTAACGATTTTGCCATAGTGTTTGCATATGAAGAACAGACAAGTCAACAGTTATCTCTTGAAAAAAAAGCGTACCGAAATATGCAAACAAACTTTCCAAGAACTTATGATTACTCGGATGAAATTGTCGCAGGACAAACTGTTTCTCCGGATGAAGTGTTTGTCTATCGTTTAAATATTGGTACCGAGCCCAAAGCAACGACAGCTGATATTTTAGATAATCTTCCTCCTCAGTTAACTTTTGTTGACGCTGTCTCTCATTGTACAGAAAATGCAAATTCTGTAGTGTGTAATGATGTTCCCCTTGATGCTGGGGATGGAGACGGTTGGGTTGCTTTTAGAGTTAAAGTGAAGAGTGGGGTTGCAGATGGAACAATAATACATAATGTTGGCAAGCTGACGGTAAACGGTTCAACCGTTGAAGCTGTAAAGGATATTCCTGTTGATGTTCCTGCTGGATTGGTTGGAGCTTGTATGAGCATGAATATCTATAAAAAGGTTGGCGACGAGTATCAGATGATGTTTTTATCAGACGAAGAACTGCAGAAGTTAAAAATTGGCGATTTGTTGAAGTTCTCTGTCTTGGCAAACGTGAGCGGTCTTCGAGCTAGATTCCGGGTATCTATAGGAGATGTACCTGGAGTCTGGTTGGACGGCACAGTTGATGCTAATAATCCAAAACTGTTCTTATACACAGATTATCCCGTTGATACCGCCGGTACTTATAGATTTGAAAGCGAAGTTAGTACTGCACCATAACTAAAACATAAAGATAAATGAATAAGAAAAAGATTCTAACCATAATCATCGTTTTAGTAGTACTCCTCTTGGGAGGAGCTTCAGTCTACGTGGCAACCCAGCTATCGACTCGTCAAGCTGTCGCACCGACAGCGCCGACAAGTAAACCGGCTGCAGCTGACTGTTCTGCTTTAACTAATTCAAATGATTGTGTTTCATCTTCAATTTTAAGTTGCTCTTGGTTTGATACTTGTGGTAAGTGCGCAGAGACCGGAACAGCAGCTTCCACAGTATGCCCTGGTAGTGGAGACGGAGGAACTGTTGGCTGGTCTAGTTGTAGTGCAAAAACTGGTTTGGTGGTAGCGACTGAAACCCTTTTGACGCTTGCGAAAGAAGCTTATGAAGATAACAATAAGAACACTGCCGGTGCTTATAACCTAATAACTCCAATTTCAACTGTTGTCCCCGGTCAAACCTTTGTCTACGATCTTTTATTCGAGAATCCTGGATCTGAAACGATAGACAAAATTTTGATTACAGATGTTTTAGAGGAAAATAATTTGGATAAACTAACCTTTGTCGACTCAGATGAATCATGTGTGTACAACGCTCCGTCCAGAACAATTTCCTGCAATATTGAAGGATTTGAAGCAGATACGAAGGATCATCGCTCTTTCAGGGTAAAAGTGGCAGACGATGTAACCAATGGCATGGTAATAAAGAACACTGCCGTGGCTGCTTACGACGGAAAAACTGTTTCTGCTACAAAATTATTGACAGCAGTGGTCGAAACGCCTGCTGTAGTCGAGCTTGAAGGAAGTAAAAATGCCTATTTGAATGCTACGTCCAACACTCCTGGTGTTTATGCTTTGACCACGCCAATTGATACTGTGTCAAAAAATCAGGTTTATGTATATTCTATCGATGTTAAAAATACAAGCAGTGCAACAGCTTCTGGTGTTGTGATAAAAGACTCGCTTAAGGATATGGATGTTGTCTTTAAAGACACTGTGTCCGCATGTACTTGGAATGCAACCACTGTGGAACTAACATGCAACACTTCATTGCAACCAGGAGAAACAAAGACGTTTAGCTTCAGGGTTACTGCTAATAGTGGGATCGCCAATGGTGATGTGATAACAAACAAAGCGATTGTGACCTACTCTGACGGAACACTGGAACTTATTAAGGACTTAACTGTGAGTACTGTAGTCGGCTGTAACAATACATGCACGACAAATGCTGAGTGTAGCAATGGACTCACCTGTGATGCGACGACAAGTAAATGTCGTTTGGCAACTTGCTTGACTGAAGAAGACTGTGTGTGTGCTGTGGCTGCAGCGACAAAAGCACCAGTTGTAACATCTAAACCAACAACGACAAGAACAGTGACTGAGGCAGTAGTAAGAGTAACACCAGAAACCTTAACTGATGCCGGAATTCTAGATTTACCAGGCATAGCCGCCTTTGGTGGAGGATTACTGCTCGCTGTTGTCGGAATTCTGTTAGCATTGTAAGAATGAAGATTGCCGTTGTTGGAGGTGGTTTTACCGGTCTCGCTTGTGCACTTTCCTTGGCGGAGAAGAAGGTTGAAGTGGTGGTGTATGAAGAAACAAACTCCCTTGGAGGATTGGCTGGCGGTGTAAAGATGGAAAACTGGAAATGGAGCTTGGAGTATTTTTACCATCATGTTTTTACAAACGATAAAGATGTTTTGGGTTTGGCAAAAAAGGTGGGGGTTGAGACACTAATTAAGAAGCCCGTAACGACTAGCTTTCTGAATAAAAAGGAGTTACAGCTAGACTCCCCGATCTCTGTTTTGAAGTTTTCGGAAATGAGTATTTGGGGAAGACTGAGAATGGGAATGGGGCTCGCTATTTTAAAATTAATTCCTAATGGATTGTTTTTGGAAAAATATCGAGTGGTGGATTACCTGCCAAAATTAATAGGAAAAGAAGGGTGTGAAGCAGTCTGGGAAAAATTGTTAAGGGCTAAGTTTGGGCCGTTTGCCGATAGAGTAAACATGGCATGGTTTTGGACTCGGGTAGCTAAAAGAACAAAAAATTTGGGTTATTTCAACGAAGGATTTCAGAGTCTGGCAGATAAAACGGAAAAAAAGATAGTTGAGATGGGTGGAAGAATTGTCTTGGGGTCGGAGATTGCTTCGATTCGGCAAGACGGAACTACCAAAAATAAATGGAGGATTGATAACGAAGAATTTGATGGGGTGATAATAACCACCCCGGCACCGATTACAGATAAACTTATCGGAAAAGAAATCTCTAGTTTTCCGAAAATCGATTACCTTTGGGGGCAGACTGTAATAATGGAATTAAAACAAAAATTGATTAATGGTTACTGGATGAATATTTTAGAAAAAAACTGGCCTTTTTTGGTAGCCGTGGAACATACCAATTTGATTGATAAAAAATATTATGGAAATAATCGAGTGGTGTATTTGGGAAATTATTTACCTGAAGAGAGTAAACAGCTACAAATGACAACTGAAGAGTTGATCACTTTGTATCTCCCCTATTTGAGAAAAATAAATCGATTGTTCCGAAAAAAATGGATAAAAAGAGTGAGTGTTTTTCGAAAGCCTTTTGCCCAGCCAGTTTTCCCCATAAATTACTCAGAAGAGTTGCCAAAGATGAAAACGAAGCTGGCTGGACTGTATCTTGCCAACATGAGTATGGTTTATCCATTTGATCGCGGAACAAATTATGCGGTGAAGATGGGGAATGAGGTAGCCAAACAAGTGTTGGGTGACTTAAGATAATAGTATGTGGAGTGCAGACCTATTGATTATCCTCAAGGCATACATAATTAGTGTGGGTGTGCAGTTTTTGGTGTGGCCATTGATAAGACGTATTTTCCCCAGACTACCCGACGAAGGCTGGGCTTTGGGAAGAGTAATAGTTACCCTGGTGAGCGCATTGATTATTTGGCAGCTGAGCTATTTGGGGATGGCCGACAATAACACAGGGAGACTGTATGCGGTCTTGGGAGTGTTTGGTCTGATTAGCTTATGGCTGGTTATTATGAATGGAATAAAGGCTTTTACGGTCACAAAAGCGACGGCTAAGATTATTGCCATTGAAGAGTATTTGTTTTTGGTGGGTTTTGGAATAATGGCGTTGATAAGAGCTCACGCACCAAACTTGGATAGCCTGGAAAAGTTTATGGATTTCGGTTTTCTAAATCAGTACTTGGTGTCCCCCACACTGCCCGTGTCGGATATGTGGCAGGCAGGACAAACGATTAACTATTATTCTTTTGGGCATTACTGGGCAAGTATCTGGGTAAGGCTCTGGGGAGTTAGCCCGGCGGTTGGGTATAACCTAATGCTTGCTTTTATCTTTGGAACTTCGATGGGCTTAGTGTTTTTAGCCTGCAAAACGCTGTCGGGAAGCAAGCCCTCCAAAGCCACCACAATAGGAGGAATTGTTGGCGCGTTGTCGGTAATGGTGGCAGGAAACAGCCATGTGATTTGGTATTTGTTAAAAAACAAGAGTATTGACAATTATTGGTATGCTGAAGCCACCAGATTCATCCATAACACCATTCACGAGTTCCCTAGCTATAGTTTTGTAGTTTCGGATTTGCATGGCCACGTACTCGATTTGCCGGTGATTTTGAGCTTTCTTGTGATATTGTTTGCCTGGCTGGAGAACAAGAAAAAAATTTACGAAGTGATTATGGGAGTATTGTTTGGGGTAATGATGATGACCAATACCTGGGATGTGGCTGTTTATGGCTTGGTGCTTTGTGTTTTGGGAGTGCAAATAATAGTAACCAAGCCGGGAGAAATAAAAAAACTATTACTGTCTGGAGGAGTAATTTTGATTTCGATGCTTTTGGTTGCTTTGCCTTGGTGGCTATCATTTAAATCTATTTCCAATGGAGTAGCGCCGGTAATAGAAAGATCTCCTTTTTGGCAGTTACTGGTTTTGTGGGGCGGTGGAATGGTGGTTAATATTTTGGCAGTTTTAGTTGAAGGAAAGGGAGAGAAAAAAATGGTGATTCGAACACTGGCTTTGAGCTCGATCTTTTTAATTGCAATTCCAGAGTTTGTTTATGCAAAAGACATTTATCCCAATCACCCAAGAGCTAATACAATGTTTAAGCTGACTTATCAGGCTTTTATTATGATGGGTATTTTGCTGGGAACTACTTTTGGAAATATTATCGATAAAAGCAGAAAGGTCTCAGCTTGGTGGAGATCGGCGGTAATTGCAATTCTTTTTTGGATTTTTGTGGGCACAATGAGCTTTCCCATGACGGCTTTTGCTACATATTATAGTAATTTTTCAACATATTATGGACTAAGTGGCGAGAGATGGATGGAAACAAAGTTGCCAGAAAACTATGGAGCAGTGAAGTATCTACGAGCCAACGCAGATGGAAAAAATATGGTTGAGGCTGTGGGTGATAGTTATACACTTATGAATGCGGTTTCGGTATATTCCGGAGTGCCAACAATTCAAGGCTGGAGAGTGCATGAGTGGCTGTGGCGAGGGGGCTATGGAGAGGTCGCTGTTCGAGAAGAAGAGGTTAAAAACATTTATCAAGATGAAGATGTTGAGAAGACGGCAAAAAATTTGAAGAAATACAACGTAGGTTGGATTTTGGTTGGACAAAATGAACAAATAACATACAAAGTAAACGAAGAAAAATTGTGGCAGTTAGGAGACGTGGTTTGGAGGGAGGGAGAGTCCTATTTGGTCAAAGTATATTGATTACTGTTTGCCTTTCAAAAGATTGTCGAGATATTTTTTGAGCGCAGACCAACTGTTGTCTTTGGGCATGAGAACCCATTCTCCTTTGTACTGTTTGGTAGGAGGATTGTAGAGAATGGTGAGACCATTTTCATCAGGCTGATCAGAGAAGGTAACAGAACGAACCGGATTATTCTTGGTTTCGAGAGCTATTTTGGCAAGAGTGGGATAGAGATTGTGACCAATATTGGTTTTTAGATTGCGATCTAATATGACAAAAAATGAGTCGAGTTTGTTTTTGTCGAGCAAAAAGTCAGGGGTGAGCATTTTTTGACGAAGAGCGGAAATGACTTGTTGTTGGCGTTTGGAACGAGCAAAGTCCGTACCCTCGTCGCCCACCGAGTGACGCGAACGAACAAACTTGAGAGAGGTTTCACCATCCAAATGAGCAGAACCCGTGGCGAAAGTAATGGATTCGTAACGAGAAGAAATTGGCATGGCGTTTTCTTTACCTAGAATTGGAAACTCGGAGTCAGTGAAGCCGGGGTTGACATCAACATCAATACCCCCAAGAAGATCAATGGTTTCTTTAAAAATAGTGAAGTTAACAATGGCCGTGTAGTGAATAGGAGTACCCAGATCTTCGAGAATGGCAGCCTCAGCCATCTGAATTCCGGCACCAGGACTAGCTTCTTCGCCGTAGTAATAAGCGGTGTTTATCTTGGCCTGAAGAGAAGGAACCCACAAATCACGAGGCACGCTAATCATAACCGGTGACTTGGTTTCGTGATTGTAGGAAAGAACAATTATGGTGTCAGCAAGATTGGGAGAGTCGGTGCCTTCCCCCCTTATACCAAGTAATAAAAAATTAGTGACACCATTGGTGTTATCCAGATTTTCGACAGGAGAACCAAAAAATCCAAGTAAATCTTGAGGTTTGACATGAAATCGAGAGAGGAGGTTGAAACCCTGAGCACCCAGCAAACCTAGGCCTGTCAGGAAAAGCAGAATCAAAAGAATGACAAGATGACGCCTTATAAAAGAGGCGAGGCGAATAAGAACCCTGACTGGTCTAATGTGGATTAGTTTCATTATGGAAGACTGTTGATGATGCCGGCAAAAAGAGTTGGCTCAAGACTGTCAGTGCCAACCAATACACCGTCGATACGATTTTGGTCAACAAAGGATTTGACGTTGTCGGCGGTGACAGAACCACCGTACAAAACAGGGGCAAGATTGTCGATGAGGAAACTTATTTGATTAGTAACGTGATTGGCCTCAACGGGGTCAATGGGCTTCCCTGTGCCAATAGCGGCTATCGGCTCATAAACAAAGAAACAGCGAGAAACGTCGATATTCTTTTGGAAGAGTTCTTTGATTTGTTCATCAAGATAAGGAAGGTCGATGCAAACAATGGGGGTGATGGAGTTCTCCAGAAGGAGTTTGGCTTTTTCGGCAACCATCTCACTGGTTTCGTTGAAATCGCGACGACGTTCGGAGTGGCCAACAATACAATAACTGACCAATTCTCCAAGCATGTTGGCAGTGATTTCTCCGGTGTGTTTACCTGGAGCTAGATGAGAAACGTCTTGAGCACCGGTGATGATGGGAATTTCTAAGTCGGAGAGTTTGTGGTTAAAAGCAGCAATGTCAGTGAAAGGAAGACAAAGAATAACAGAAATGCCTGAAGAAAATTTAGGGTTAAGCGCTTGGATGCCATCAATCCAGATTAATGACTCGGTGAGATTTTGATTACTTTTCCAGTTGCCAATAACGTACTTCATGGTTTGAGTCAATTATATGCTAAGTTTGCAATACAATATATTGGAATGAGTGATTTTTTAACAGGACTAAATGAGGAACAAAAAGAAGCGGTAACCTACGGAAAGGGACCACTTTTAATTTTGGCAGGGGCAGGCTCCGGAAAAACGAGAGTGTTAACTTACAGAACGGCATATTTAATCCAAGAAATGGGAGTGGAGCCGGAAAAAATTGCGTTACTGACTTTTACAAACAAGGCGGCAGAGGAAATGAGACAAAGAGTAAAAAGCCTGGGAGGAAAAGCGGGAACTTTGGGTTTTTCGGGAACTTTCCATACTTTTTGCGCCAAGTTGTTACGTGAGTATGGCCCAAACGTGGGGGTGATGCCGAACTATGTGATATTTGATAGTGATGACTCGGAAGCAGCCATGAAGAAAGTACTTAAGGAGATGGATATTGACCCAAAAGAAAGTAAGCCGGCAATGTTTTTGGCGGTAATTAGTAAAATGAAAAATGATTTGGTGAGTGTGACGGATGCCGAGACGACAGCTAGTGATTATTTCCGCCGAATGGTGGTAAAAGTGTGGAAAGCGTATCAAGACAAGTTACAAAAAAATAACGCGGTTGATTTTGATGATCTATTAGTTAAGGCCGTCGCATTATTAAAAATCGAGCGTATTAAAGAGGAGGTGAATAATCGGTTGGAATGGATTTTGGTGGATGAGTATCAAGACACAAACAAGGCACAGTTTGAGCTAACAAAGCATTTGGCTGGGAAAAAACAAAATATCACAGCGGTGGGTGACGCTGCTCAGGCAATTTATTCTTTTAGAGGAGCAGATTACCGTAATTTGGTGCTGTTTAAAAGCGAGTACCCGAAAGCGGCAATGGTAAGCCTGCCAATGAATTATCGATCGACACAAAATATTTTGGACACGGCTTACGGAGTGATTAGTCACAACACAACTCACCCAACGCTACATCTGGAAACCACAGAGGGGGCAGGAGAGATGGTAAGTATTTTTGAGGCTGGAGATGAGCGAGATGAAGCAAAATATGTGATTGAGCAGGCAAGAAAAATGTCAGAAGAGGATGGCGGGGTGGCAATTTTGTACAGAACAAATGCCCAGTCACGCGCTTTTGAAGACGAGCTGATGCGCCGAGATATCCCCTACAAATTGGTGGGTGGGTTGCGATTTTATAATCGCGCAGAAATTAAAGATTTGATCGCTTATTTGAGAATACTGAACAATCCTGAAGAAGAAATCAGCCGAGGAAGAATTGAAAAATTAGGAAAGAGAAGAATGGAAACTTTTGACAGATGGCTTGAGAAAAAATCTAAAGAAGAGCGAGAAGAAAACCCGGGAAAATTGCTGGAGGAGATTATAAATGTGGTCGATTTCTTGGGAAGATTTGACGAAAGAGATGAAGATGATGTGGCCAGAATAGAAAATATTAACGAACTTTTGGCTGTGGCTTCCGATTACAAAAATGTCGAGAAATTTTTGGAAAGTGCGGCTTTGGCCGAGTCGGATATCAAACAACACAAATCAAACGCCAAAATTACTTTGATGACGGTACACGCAGCCAAGGGGTTGGAGTTCGAAAATGTTTTTGTGGTCGGATTAGAAGAAGGATTGTTCCCCCATTCTCGTTCAATGCTTTCCGGTGAAAAAGAAGAAATTGAAGAGGAGCGACGCTTGGTATATGTAGCCATGACACGAGCAAAAAAAATCCTAACGTTGTCTTGGGCGAGAAACCGTCTGGTTTTTGGAGGACGTCATTCTTCAATTCCGTCGCGATTTTTGTCCGAAATTCCAGAAAATTTGTTGAAAAAAATAGGAGGGGTTCGGGAAGTGGAAAGAAAAATGTCCAAACCGGCACCAGAAATGGATGAGTTTGGAGAAAAGAAAAGAATAATTGTGCAAGACTGGGAAATTGCCGAAGCCACAAAGGATGATTTTGCCGAGATTGATAATTGGTAAATTGTTACAATGAAATATGAATAATGTTGAAGTAAGAAAATCTCCCATTCAAGGAACTGGAGTGTATTCGCTTAAAAATTTTATTGAAGGAGAAATAATATTAAGTATTGATGACTCCCAAGTTGTGACAGATCCTTCGACACTATCAGATGAAGATAATGAGTATAACTGCGATTATCTAGATAACGGAAAGGTAGTCTTGATGAAAGATCCGGAGCGTAGTATTAACCACTCTTGTGACCCTTCAACTTACATTAAAACAATTGACGGAATCAGAAAAGTTATTGCCAAGAAAAATATAAAAATCGGTGATGAGATAACTTTTGACTATGCCATAAATGGCGAAAACGAGGGATCGTTCGTGTGTCGATGTGGAAGCGATAGGTGTCGAAAGATATATAACGGAAATTTTTTTAAGCTGCCGATAGAGCTTCAGAAAGAGTATTTACCCTTCCTAGATGATTGGTTTGTAAACAAGCATAAAGCTGAGTTAGATAAGCTAAAATAAACTGTGATAATCGAAGTAGCTGAAAAAGATAAACAAAAATTTGACATGGCGGCTCGCCATCCGTTGCAGTCTTGGGCATGGGGTGAGTTTCGCAAAAAAACGGGAGTTGGTTTGTCCCGATTGGGTTTTGGAGAAAAAAACATTGAGAATTCTTTCCAGATTACCTGGCACAGTATTCCCTACACTCAGTTTTGTATTGGGTATTGTCCAAAATCAGTGGTGCCAAGTATTGAAGAGGTCAAAGCAATTCAAATAGAGGCAAAAAAGAGGAAGGCTATCTTTGTGAAGTTTGAGCCAAACGAAAGAATTAATCAGAGCACAGAAAAGAGTATTCATTCTCTGGAAAAGGACTTTAATTGGGTAAAGGGAAAATCATTGTTTACAAAATATACATTTCAGCTAGATATTTCTAAAAGCGAAGAGGAACTGTTGAAAAACATGCACCAAAAAACGAGGTACAACTTGAGGTTGGCCGAGAAAAAAGGAGTTGAAATTATTGAAGATAATAGCGAGGCGGGATTTGAGGATTACTGGAAATTAATGGAAGAAACAACAAAACGTCAAGGTTTTTTTGCTCACGGGAAAAATTATCACCGTAAAATGTGGCAAACAATGACCGAGTCAGGACAAGGACATCTTTTTAAAGCTGTATACGAAGGAAAAACTTTGACAACGTGGATGATATTTATTTTAAATGACGTTATTTATTACCCATATGGAGCCTCAAGCAATGAAAATAGAGAGGTGATGGCCAGTAATTTGATGATGTGGGAAGTGATTCGTTATGGCAAAAAACAAGGTTGTAGATTGTTTGATATGTGGGGCAGTCTGGGACCCGAGCCAGATGTACACGACCCTTGGTATGGCTTTCATAAATTTAAGCAAGGATATGGGGCAGAGTTGGTAGAGTTTTTGGGAAGTTTTGATTTGGTGATTTCTCCGACATTATATAAAATTTACGGACTGACCGATAAAGTGCGCTGGGTGGGACTAAAATTATTGGCTGGACTCCGAAGGTAAATGGAGGATATTCGTCAAAATATTGGCTGGGCGGGACACTTAAAGCATCGCGGCTGGAAAACGGTGAAACTGAAATCTTCTGATGGTCGACATACGATTCAAGCTTTTATCTTACGGCTTGGTTGGTGGCCATTTTCGATGATGAAAATTCAAAGAGCCATTTATGATCCTGATTTTAATGAATTAAAGAGAATTAAAAGAAAATATTGGGTTGTTAACTCAATTGTTGAGCCACAAAAAGTGCAAAATCCAGAGGCCTTTAGACGAGCAGGCTATCGCCTAACTCGATTCCCGTATTTGGCGATGAGCTCTTACATTAACAACCTGACAAAAAGTGAGGGTGAGATTTGGTCTGGTTTGTCGGAGAACGCCAGAAGATTAATTAATAAAAATAAAGAGGTAATAATTGAAAAAGCGAGCCCAAAAGAGTTTTGTAAATTTTGGAAAAAGTCATCAAAAATCTGGATTATGCAGCCAGCAGAAGTGGAAAATTTGATCAAAAGTTTCAAGGGAAAAGTGAGATTAACCATGAGTCGAGTTGGAAATGAGTATCACTCCGGACTGATGGTGGTTTATTCAAAAGACACAGCTAACTATTACATGACTTGGACGAGCGAGCTAGGCAGATTGTCTGGAGCTCATTACAAATTGGTATGGGAGGAAATGCTTGAAGCAAAAAGAAGAAAGATGAAGTATTTTGATTTTGAAGGGGTATTTGATCCTCGTTGGCCACAAAAAAAGTGGAAAGGTTTTACGGAGTTTAAACGACGTTTTGGGGGAAAATTGGTGCAGTTTCCTGGAGGATTTTTTCGTTGGCTGTAGATAGTAAAAACCCACCCTTTTTAGGGGGTGGGTTAACAGTTGTTTTATTCTTGATAAGCTTCATAAGCTTCGGGGCGAATTACATCTTTCCGAAGCAACATCAACAATTCCGGTAGAGATTTTTCGGGATAGGGAAGATACTTTCCTCCACCGCCACCGGATCCGATCATAAGACCGCCATCTTTGAGAATGCTATACAGAGAACGACCATCCCTCATTTTCATACGAGTGCGACCCTTGGTACAGACTTCGACAATCATGGCGTTGAGCGAGGTGATGATTTCGTCCCTGTCAAACAGATTGTCATTGGCCAGTTTAGCTGCGGCGATGATTCTAATTAACAATTCGGCCGAAATTACATCGGAAACTTTGTCTTTTCCCGCAATGGCGGAGCTTCCGGTAACTTCACGAGACTGGTCAAGCCAGAATTTTTCTTTGACTAGCCAGTCGTTTGGGGTTAGTCCCCATAAATTTCCGGCCAAATTAAAAATGGCAATTTTTCGTTCCATCTCAGTCCCTTCGGCCACATTTATTCCGGGTAAATATTCCGACTTCATTTTTGAGATGTCCAAATTACAATAGACTGCATCGAGAAGACCGCGAGTAAATACTCCTTCTCCGCAGGCTATCCGCCTCCCAACTTCAGTCCAGACAGTCTGATAATCAATTTTCACTTGTTGTCTCCTTAAAAGTGCAAGATTTGGGGATATTATAACAAATGCTTCAACTATAGGGCTTTTCCCAACTTTCCACTTCGCCTTCGACGAGATAAAAGAGCGGATTAAGTTCAAAGTGTTCGATTTTGTTTAAAGTATCCAGGTCTTTGGGAGAGCGATGGAGTAGTTTATTTTTTAGATGAATCGTTTCATAAATTACCTGACCCGAGTTAACAGCAATCGAAACAGGTTTTGTTTTCTGAAGTTTTGACGGGTCAAAACAGTAACCTCTTATACAGGATTCGTCATATATGACATGAAGAAAAATATTGATGGCTGAAATTGGATCTGAGGAAGAACGAAAGCGCGATAGCTGAGGGTGATTGCGGTAACCGTTGGTGTTTCCTTCAAGGACCTTGCGAGCAAGAAGCGCTTCGCGCCAAACAGCCAGAAGACCTTTGGTGTCGAGGTGTTTGGGATGTAGGCTCCAAAGACGCATTAGAAAAGGGTTTTTTGTTTGGGTAATATTTCAAAATTATGCAAAAGATCTGGGACTTCAATTTTTTTAATTTTCGATGTATGGCCAGAAATTAGTGAAATTTGAGAGGGTGAAATGGAAAAATATTTGGCAAGGGACTTGATGATAGCGTCGTTGGCTCGGCCATCAACTGGAGGCTCTTTGACAGAAACAGCATAAGTATTCTGATCGATTTGAACCACCTTTTCCTGTTTCTTTTTGGGTTTGGCAATTATGGTTAGGAGCATATTACCAATTGATGGGCTTCTGATTGTGAGCTATTAAATACTC
This sequence comes from uncultured Pseudomonadales bacterium, assembly GCA_964513845.1. Taxonomy (GTDB): domain Bacteria; phylum Patescibacteriota; class Microgenomatia; order UBA1400; family MFAQ01; genus UBA2277. Next base: position 159,024 of record CAZENT010000001.1, read on the forward strand.
GTTCGTTTGGCTAAAGGGGTGACTGCCAAAAAAACCATTGTAAGCAGAAAGGGGCGAGGGATGAGCTGATTTGATGACCAAATGTTTCTCCGTATCGATAAAGGCGCCTTTTTTCTGGGCATAGTTTCCCCAAAGAATAAAGACAAGATTGGACCTCGATTCCGCAAGACGATGAATAATGGCGTCGGTAAATTGTTCCCAGCCTTTGTTTTGATGAGAACCTGCCTGATGAGCCCTGACAGTAAGAGTGGCATTGAGAAGCAAGACCCCTTCTTTGACCCAGTGTTCCAAGTTGCCAGATTGAGGGCGGGCTTTACCGATGTCTGCGGTCAGCTCTTTATAAATGTTTTGTAGAGATGGCGGAAGTGCGACACCGTCCGGAACAGAAAAAGATAGACCGTGAGCCTGACCTGGGCCATGATAAGGATCTTGCCCAAGAATTACGACTCTAACCTTGTCGACCGGAAGACTGTCTAGAGCATTGAAAATATATTTGCCTGGCGGATAGACTTCTCCTTTTTTGTACTCTTCATGAAGATACTGAGAGAGAGATTGAAAATATGGCTTCTCAAACTCGTCCCCAAGCAAGGCTTTCCAGGTTTTTTCGAGCTTAACTTCCATCTAGTTGCCGGAAGGAATGTTGGCCGGCATGGTCGGAATATTTTTCATCATTTCACTCAAATCTGTGAATTGAACGTCTGAAGGAATGGTGAATTTGCTGTTGTCGACTATCCAGTTGGTACATTTCATGGCCACTTTTTCATCAAGATCGACTGCTCCCCCCTGAGAATTGCCACCTTTTGACTCTTCTTCTGCCGGTTCAACTATTTTCATTTTCATTCCTTGAGATTTTGAGTCAACGTTCCATGAGTACATGAAGGAACCATCTGAGATCATGCGCATGTTCATTTTGGGAATTTCTTTGTCGGTACTGGTAACGGAAACATCTTGGGCCATTTTTTTGCCGGAGATGTAGATTGTTCCAACTGTGTCTGTTTTGGTTCCGTCATCGTCAGTGCTGGTTGTGGTAACAGTGCATTTTTGGTTTTTTCCAATAGCGAGAAGTTCACGTAAAGAAGAAGATTGAGATTGTTCTACTTCTGTTTCCTCGGGCTTGTTTTCACCGTCTTGATTTTCGGTTCCAACTGGAGCTTTGGTGGTGCAAGCGGAAAGAAAGATAGCGAAAAAAATAACGAGAGGAAAAACGGCTTTTTTACTCATATATTCGTAGTATAACAAATAGAAAGAGACTTGTTATCAAGCCAATTCAAAAGGGTGGTATAATATAGGCTATGACATATTTTAACCGAGGTGGAGGTGACAGTCGATCCCAATTTTATAGTCCAAGAGAAGGTTTTGGATCAAGAGGTAATGACAGAGGATCTGAGAGAAAAGAGATGTTTGACGCAGTGTGCGCCAAATGTGGCTCAGCTTGTCAGGTTCCTTTTAAACCAAATGGCAGAAAAGAAGTTTTTTGTAGTAAATGTTTTGGTGAAATGAACGGTGAAGAACCTCGTGGTGGTGGAAATAGATTTGAGAGTAGAGGCAATGACAGAGGTTTTGGAGACAGACCAAGGTTCGACAAACCCATGTTCAGTGCTATTTGTGATGAATGTGGAGATAACTGCCAAGTTCCTTTTGAACCAAGAAATGGCAAACCAGTTCTTTGTAGTGATTGTTTCGCTAAAAAGGATGGTGGAAGAGACTTTGCTCCAAGATCATTCTCACCTTCAGCCAGACCAGCAAACACTTCCAGCAATATTGATCTTAGTGAACTATGTGCCAAATTGGACAAAATCATTAAATTGCTTACTCCTGAGTCTCCCAAGAATATAACTGAGAAAATAATTGAAGAGATTGAAGCCAGTTCCGGAAAAGAAGTGGTTGCTCCTAAGAAAAAGGCTAAGAAAGCCACATCCTCCAAAGGCGGATTGAGTACAAAGAAAATCGTAAAAGAATAATTTTTAATTAAGCAATTAAAACAAAAAGAGACTCTTTGGAGTCTCTTTTTGTAATGTACACTAACTATCTCTTTCTAATTATTTTGCTGAGAATGAACAGCGCTCCTATGATGACAAGATTGAGAAGAATACTGGCACAGATAGTTTTCCATAAAATGTCGAGGATGGTCCAGACAAAGGAGTTGGAGCTAAGAAAAATTTGAAAACCAAAATACCAAGCGGCTAAAGCGACAACTAGAGAAATAATCACAAAGGGAAGAGCTTGTTTGATATCTGGCCAACTGGGAAAGAAGGAGTTGGCGATGGTGAAGAATAAATAACCTTCAAGAAGAACAATCCAGTAATTACCGGAAAAATAACTTGTCTGAATCAAAGAAGCAAGCCAGATTAAAAGAGCAATGCCAGTAATAAAAGGGGCGATGCCAACGAGAAATCCTCTAATCGGATTGAGCTTTTGGGTCTGAACGGAGCCTAGAGCCACGCTAGTATGATTATCATTTTCTTCATCTAAATACTCGGGGAATATTTCGATTTTGCCCGTGCGAGCTCCTGTAAGAGCTGCGACAAGAAAATGGGAAATCTCATGAACAATTGTGCCGGGAAGAAAAATGATACTCCAGATAACAATGGCTGAGTGTTGACTGCCTCCAAGCCGATGAACAAGTCGGGAAATATCGGTGGTCATTTGCTTTTTGGTAAGAAAAAGACCAAGGAGAGATAGAATTACAAAAAGTAGAGGCATTAATTAATTCTATATCACCTATTGACCTTCCAGTTACTGGAAGGTGTATAGTCGTTTAAATGAAGAAATATTCTATTGGACAAGTGGCAGAAATAACCGGACTTTCGACAAAAACGTTACGTTTTTATGAAGAAAATGAAATTATTGAGAGCGCTTCGCGTAAGGAAAACGGATACCGATATTTTTCTGAAGAAAATTTAGATGAAATTAAGCTTATTAAATATGCCAAAGATCTAGGATTGCCTCTTTCGGAAATCAAAAAACTAATGATCGGCTGTACAGGCGGAGATTGCAAACAGACAAAAGCATATAACGAAAAAGTAATTGGTGATTATGTGGCGTTGTTGACCGAGAGAATAAAACAGATGGAAATATTAAGAAAGAGATTGCGAGAGGTACAAAAAAATGGACCATATTGCTGTGATGTTCTTCAACAATTATCAATTAACAATGGAAAGCGAGGTGAATAATATATGAAAAACTGTACATGCTGTGGCAGTGAGTGCAAATGTGGAGATTGTAAGTGCGGTAAGTAAGATTTGTTGACGCTTGGTCCGCGGCTGAGCGTCAAAGAGTCGTGGAGAATTTTGATAAGTATTGTGGACGCAGGCGATTCTTCGTCTGATTCTTGGTAGGCTAGCCTTGCGTGGATTTTAGAAGCTAACTTGCTTGATTATTGTATTCCAAAATCAATTTTTCTTTGTTCAATAATTTTATTTTCAATTTCGGGATTGTAAATCGCTTCGACTTCGAGGAGAGAAGAAAATGTCTGAGCAATACAAAGGTATTTATCCCGACTTGGAAAGTCAAAATACTTGACCGAAAGATTTTCATGTACAAAGGGCTTAAGTTTTTGATCTTTGGAAAAATTAAAGAAAATGGCGACAGTTTCTTGACGGTTTTTGTGAAGCAGATAAGTTAAAGAGAGCCAAATAACTTTGGCCATCCGGGCAAGATCACAGTAAACTGTAATTTTGTCTGTGGAATTAATTGTTCGAGAGACAAATTCTAAATTTTGTGGAGTGGTGAGTGACTGGTCTTCTAGTTCAACCAATATTCCTGGATTGAGTTTGATAATGTAGTTGCGAACTGTCTCTGCTTCGGATATTTCCGGGGATTTGCTGTTTGTGTGGCCACCACAAACGATAATTTTTTCGACCTGGTTTTCTTGAGTTTCTTTGACAACCATTTCGACATATTGTCGGTATTCTTGATTTGACTCTTCAAATACTCCGTAACAGAGCAAGATGTTTATTTTCATATTATTTAGTATAGGGGTTTTGTGATATTTGGTCCGTGGGGTTGCGCCATTTGTTGCGAAAATAATGGGTGGAAATTCTATCTTTGGCAATGACTTTTAAACGGACAGGTGGCACATTTGGTGAAGTCTTCGGTACGGGTGAAGTCCAGGTCGCGGATCTTAGCAACAGAGTCTTTGATTTCTTTTTTTAGATTGGTGACATCTTCATCGGAGATAATGAAATTTTCTCGGTGGAAATTATTTTGGGCATCGGGCTCAAGGAAGTCTATCTGCGTTTCTTTAACTTCGTACTGAAAAGATTTATCCAGCTCGGCCAAAAGCTGGTAGAAAGTGAGCTGACGTTTGTAATCGCCGTCGGAGTTCTTGGTGTTGCCTTCTATTTCATTTCTGGTTTTGGATTTTCCTGTTTTGTAATCGATGACACGAACGTGATTGTTGGTATGAGATTGCTTCGTCGTCCCTACTCCTCGCAATGACGGAGTCGTGTACTCGATGCGGTCAACTTTGCCAGTAAGAGCAATATCATCGAGATGAATTTGAGAAGTGAGAGAGGTGCCGAAGTTTTTTTCGGTAAAAAGACAGGCTGTGAAATCTTTGGCATAGTGATCGTAATATGCGGTGAGAACTTTTTTACCATGAGCGAGGCGATCTTTGAAATCGGTTTCGGTCATGATTTCTCTTTGGAGAGCGGCTTCAAAATCATTGAGGAAAATTTCTTTTGGTTCTAATTTGCCATTATTTAGCTCTCTATACAGCTGCTCAAGGGCGTAGTGAACGGCGGTACCGAAACACATGGCCGGAGCTTTAGCTCTCGGGATCCTGTAGAGATTATCGAGCTTGAATTTATAGTGACAGCGGAGATATGTATTGAGGGAGGTTGGGGAAAACTTGAGGTCTTTGACTATTTCTCGCAGATACTCGGCTTCGCCATCGTGAAGAGTGACTTCGGCGGCTGGAGACATAAGGGAGGCGAGAATTTTGGTGGCGGCACTTTCGAATTTTTTGGTGTCCACTTTTTCAATATTTTCTTTCGGCAAGTCTTCAAGGAACATTGCAGGAAAAATCATTTTTGCAGAGTTTGGATACTCGGTAGAGCCGGTGAGGTAAAGATTTTGTTTGGCTCTTGTGAGGGCTACATAAAAGAGACGGCGTTCTTCGGCATTCTTATCCTCCTTATCGGTATCTTCGTAAACGATAATGCCGTCGGGGAGCTTAATCATTTCTCTTTTGGCTTTGTTGCCCCAGTGAGTATCGGCAAAACGATATATGTAAACAGTATGCCACTCGAGACCTTTGGCTTTGTGGGCAGTGGTGAGGGTGACAGCGTTTTCATTACCAATGAGGACTTGCTCCTCGAGCTTTAGGCTATTCTCCTCCATGATGCCCAGGTTATAGACGTAACCAAAAAGATCGAGATTGGGAAAAGAAGCAGACTGAGATTTGACGTCGTCAAAGAGAGTGCCGAAACGATTGAGTTCGATGATGGGCTGGGGAAGGCTCAAAATATATTCGAGAATCCCCGACTCTTGAAGAATCATCTGGAACATTTCAGGGAGAGTGTGGGTAGCAGCTTTGGAATTCCAAGATACAAATTTGAGATACGCCTCGACGACTTTATCGTCAAGCTCAGGATGATCGGACTGGAGAGAATCTACTAGGGATTTTCTTTCTTGATGAGCAGCTCTACTAATTTTGAGAATGGAAAGTGGATTGAGATGAAAATAGGGATAGTTTAATACGGTAAAGAGGTCGAGATCATCGACAGTGTTGTGCAGAGTCGTGGTTACTCTTAAAATTTTGAGAAACTGGCTGACAAGAGGGGTGGCCAAAATATTGGTGCCACCTTCGAGGCGATATGGAATGTTTTTTTGTTTGAATAAATTGACCAAGATATCGACGTCTTTGTTTTCTTTGACTATCACTGCAAAACCTTTGGGGCTTGCCCCCTTTTCAATTTTTTCTTGGATGTCACTCGTTATGAATTCGTCCTCAAGAATGGTGGAGCTAAACTCGACGGTTTTGATTTTCTGATCTTTCAAATCGGTATTGGAGTGGAGGGCAGTTTCTCCCAAGAGCGCGGCGGCGGAGTCGAGAATGGTTTGGGTGGAACGATAGCTTTGATCGAGAACTATTTTGGTGTGACCAGGGAAGGATTTTTCAAATTCGCGAACATTTTCTTTGCTGGCGCCCTGGAAACGGAAAATACTTTGATTAGGGTCTCCGACCGCAAAGATATTGGCATTTTCTCCCCAAAAACTGGCAAGAGCGAAGATGAGGCGGTTTTGGGCCGAGTTGGTGTCTTGATATTCATCGACTAAAAGATACTGGAATTTTTCTTGGTAACCCAAGAGAAAATCGGCGTCTTTTTCAAAGGCTTCGACAACCCAGTTGATCATGTCATTGAAATCAAATCTGCCTAATGACGTCAGTTTGTTTTGATATTTTTCGTAAATATCTAAGAGATCGAGATTTTTGCCAACTAGTTTTTCTTTCTCGAGACGAGCAGTTTTGCTGAGATTGTCTTTTTCAATTTCATATTCGTCTTTGAGAAGTGAAACCAGTTGCGAGTATTTTTCGATGGTGAAGCCCTCGCGCTTAAGGTCGGAGATACTACTTAAGATGTAGGGGAGATAAAAGAGGGTGTCACCTATGGGTTTTAAGAGGACGAAGTTTCCCTGCTGCAAAATTTCTTGGATAATTTGAATCTTTTCTAGATCGGTGACGTTTTGCATACCGGCAGGCTTACTAAATCTCTCTGGATTTTGGGCAATAACATCGGCGCAAAAAGCATGAAAAGTGGTGACTTGGACAAGATAGCCGTCTTTACCAATTAGTTTGATGAGACGCTCACGCATTTCTTTGGTGGCCGCTTCGGTAAAGGTGAGGGCAAGGATGGAGCTGGGGTCAGTGTCAGTTTCTTTGAGAATATTGGCAATTCTGGTGGTGAGAACTTGGGTTTTGCCTGTGCCTGGACCTGCGAGAACCAAAACAGGACCCTCGATAGTATCGACAGCTTTTCTTTGCGCGTCGTTTAATTTTTTATACACTGAGTCAAATTCGAGAGTGGTTTGAGGCATGTATCCATATTATAACGAGAAGATAACAAAACCCCCCGAGATTAATCGAGGGGTTAAAACTTTTAGGGAAAAAATGTTTGAACAACACCATCAAGAATATCAATTCAGAAGGTGAATAGAATAAAAAAGGAGCAGAGGAGGTTATATCCCGGAACATTGACAGCAGTTGAAGCTACCGAAGTCGATGATCCAATAACGTATATCAGTTTTCCTCCTTTAGGAAAAATCAATAAATTTCTTTGTTTGTTGTTTTGAGAAGCGCTGGGCAATTGCATCGACGATATCGATGAACATAAAAACAAAAACTGCAAGACTGATAAGTAGCCCGACAATGGTGGTCGGATAGTGAGGGTCGGGATTGAAAATGATCAAGTAGGATACGACAGTAATTGCCCATAAAATACCTGACCCAAACCCGAGCTTACTATTTTTATTACTAATCATAAAGAATTTGCATATGATCGTAATACTCATCCAAACCGCATAAAGAAATGCAAAGATGAAAAATTCTGTCGGTTTGGAGTTATGAGCTGAGTATAAACTCCAAAGAACCGGAGTGGTCATTATGAGAAAAAATAATTGGATATTTATAAAAATCAATCCAGTTTTCTGCCTACAAGAAAAGTAATTTTGAAAGGGCATTGAGTTTCTCCTTTTTGGAAACGTGAATCAAATTGTTGCGATATTTTACCCAGTTTGTCCCTAAATGTCAATCTATAGGGTATTGCTTGGAGGAATTTCTTCGGTATCGAGTCCGGACTTGAGACTGTGAGAAGACTCGAGTTTATTACCTATCTGATTCATGGTTTGAGCCGTGGTGTTCATGGAGTTGTAAGCGTTAGTGAGATGCTTGCCCAAAAGAGTGAAGTTTTCGTTTAATTTTTCGTAGTCTTTTTGGACAGCTCTTAAGAGGGTAAAGACTTCAGCCGTTTTACCGGCAATTTTTTGGCCCTCCAGGGAAAGGAGAATGGTTTGAAGGTTAGCGTATAAAGTAGTTGGAGAAACAGGATAGACCCGAGAATCGCGAGAGATATCTAGAATCTCCTGCTCATTCACAATTTCATAATAGACAGACTCTGAGGGAATATACATGAGGGCAAAGTCGAGAGTGCCTTCTTCGGGAAGAATGTATTTACCGGAGATGTCTTTTATGTGTTTTTTGACGTCACGAATAAAAGCCGATCTCGCCAGAGTTTTTTCTGATTGAGTGTCTGATTGGTAAATCTTCTGAAAATTTTCCATGGGGAATTTGGAGTCAATGGGGAGAATACCGGCTTGGGTTTTGATGGCAGCATCGACAATGGCACCACTTTTGAAATGGTGCTGGAGAACATAGCCAGTTTTCGGGAACATCTGAGAAATTAAGTCTTTGAGAACTTGTTCACCGATGTTGCCTCTTAATTTAGGTGATTTAAGATAGTCTTGAAGATCTTTCATGGAACGACTGACTTCACCAAAGGCACCGGCTTCTTTTTTTAGATCTCCGATGACCGTGGTGGCCTGATCCAGACGAGAAAAAAGTTCACGATAGTTTTGCTGGAGCGAGGCTGTAGTTGTTCTGTTGGTAGTGTCAAACGACTGTTGGAGTGATTTGAGCCAGGCATTGAGGGTGGGATCGGTTTTGGGCTGAGATAACTGAGACCTGAGAAGAAAATACAGAATGAGTAAGCCAAGGAAGAGAAAAACAATTACAATTATGGTATCAGTTGACATGAATTCATTTTACATTAATGGAACGAAACAAACACGAAAGAAATAAGAAGTACGGATGGCTGATATTTTTTGCACTACTCAACTGGATAGCTATTGCATTGACTGTTTGGAAAATTGATCCTGATAATATGGCGAATTTCTTGTTTCACGGAAGTTACTTGCCGATGGGAATTTTACTTACAGGCGGAATCTTTTGGCTTCTTTCAATCTTGATGCTCTCCTCTGTGCGCGCCCTTAGGTGGACTTTGGGCATTATGATGTATATATATTTAAGAATTTGGGGATTAGGATCGATTTTGAATGGCGTTTTGATTTTGGGATTACTGTCTGTTTGGGAAGTGTATAGTTACAAGAAAAAACCAAGGGAGACTGTGTTACACTTTGATTAATTAAAGTTATAAGAGCTTGCTCGATTTTCCATCGTAATTTCATTACTATGATGAAAAACCTTGCGCTTCCTCTTATATTTGACACCCATAATAGCCTATGGCATTATGGTCGTATATTATTTAGGACAGAATATGCAACTTTCAAACAATCCACTCAACAAGACAATCGAGAAACAGCTTTCGGAAATGATGTATGGAATTTTGGCTGAACTTAAAACTCCTGAAGAAGTAAAAATGGTAATGGGTGATATTCTTACCGAAGGAGAACGAGTGGCAATATTGAAACGCTTGGGAATTGCGGTGTATCTGGACAAAGGAAGAAACTACGAAGATATAAAAAATAATATTAAGGTAAGTTCGGCGACCATCGCTTCGGTGGCAGAAAACTTGGGCAACTCCGGTTGGCAAGAAATGATAAAAAGAATAAAGGCAGAAGAGTGGGCAAGTGAGTGGACCAACAAAATTTCTGGAGGTATAAAAAAGATTTTTGGATAGGGTAAAATCAACCCATGGGAAAGTATTACATCACAACAACATTGCCGTACATTAATGCGGAACCCCACATCGGGTTCGCCATGGAAATAGTTCGCGCTGACGTAATGGCTCGCTTGCATAGGGCTATGGGAGATGATGTTTTCTTTAATACCGGCACTGATGAACATGGTCAGAAAATTTATCAGAAGGCAATAGAGCTCGGAATTGATCCACAAAAATATTGTGATGAATTTGCTGCAAAATTTTCAATATTGAAAGATGCCTTTAATTTGTCCTACAACAGTTTTATTCGCACTACAGATGAGCATCACATTAAAGCGGCGCAGGCGTTTTGGAAACTGTGTGACGAACATGGCGATATATATAAAAAGAACTACAAAATAAAATATTGTGTTGGATGCGAATTGGAAAAAACTGATTCTGACTTGACTGATGGCAAGTGTCCGATTCACCCGAATTTGGAACTGGAAATCCGCGAGGAAGAAAATTATTTTTTCAAGTTTTCAAACTACGCCGATAAATTGCTTGAACTATATAAAAATCAACCCGATTTTGTGCAACCCGATTTCCGCCAAAATGAAATGAAAGTTTTTGTGGATAATGGTTTACAAGACTTTAGTATTTCGCGTTTGAAAACAAAAATGCCTTGGGGAGTTGAAGTTCCTGGTGACCCTGATCAGGTAATGTTCGTCTGGTTCGATGCTCTTGTAAACTACATTTCTTGTCTGGGTTGGCCCGAAAATAAAGCCAGGTTTGAAGAGTATTGGCCTGGAGTGCAAATTTGCGGAAAAGATAATCTTCGTCAGCAAACAGCGATGTGGCAAGCAATGTTGATGTCAGCCGGACTACCTACCTCAAAACAAGTCTTGGTTGAGGGTTTTATCACTTCCGGGGGAGCAAAAATGAGTAAAAGTTTGGGGAACGTAATCGATCCTCTCGAGTATGTAGAAAAATACGGAACTGATGCGGTGCGCTATTTCTTAACAGCGGAGCTGTCTGTCTTTGAAGACTCAGATATGACACGTGAGAGATTTGAAGAAGCATTTCAAGCGAGTTTGGCGAATGGAATTGGCAACTTGTGTGCCCGTGTGGCGGCCATGTCGGAAAAAGAAAATCTTAAAGTAGCTTCCGAAAAATTAAGCATCAGAAAAGAAGTGGTGGAGAAACTTTCAGAATATAAATTTGATGAAGCGATGGCCTTGATTTGGGAAGAAATCAGAAAAGCTGATGCTTTAATTAATCAAAGGCAGGTATGGAAGCTTGAGGGAGACGAAAAAAATACTTCCTTGACTGAATTGGTAAAAATGATTCGACAAGTTGGAACCGATTTGGTTCCTTTTATGCCCACGGCGGCGGAAAAGATTTTGACTCAGTATGGTGTGGAGGAAATTAAAAAAACAGAAAACCTGTTCCAAAGACTTCCATAAATGTTAATTGATACGCACTGTCATCTGACAGACCCGAAAATTACAGACATTAAAGATGTGATTGTGAAGTCTCGTGAAGCTGGTGTGAAGCAAATGTTTTTACAACCGACTGATATTGAGGAATCAAAAAGAGTAATTGTCGTGGCTGAACAAGAGAGTTTATACGCCATGGTAGGAGTGCAACCCGAGTTTTTGGATACTGTGATAGATATTGATCAAATGATTTACGAGATGGAAGAAATGATAGGAAAATCAAAAAGGGTGATTGGGATAGGAGAGATTGGTTTGGATTTTTATTGGGATAGAGAGAAAACAACAAAAGAGAAACAAATGAAGGTGTTTAGGGCACAGATGGAGCTGGCGGTTCATTTGAAGCTACCGGTTGTTATTCATATGAGAAATGCAGAAGAAGAAATGAAGGAGGTGATCAACTCGATGAAGAAAGTGCCTATGGGTGAGTTTCATTGCTTTGGAGGTAGTGAGGAATTTTTAAAATACGCTCTTGAAAAGGGATTTTACATTGGCTTCGCAGGGAACATTACTTTTAAATCCGCTCACGAACTTAGAGCTCTACTGAAAAAAGTGCCTCTAAACAGACTTCTATTGGAGACAGATAGCCCGTATTTATCCCCTGAACCTGTTCGAGGAACAGTAAATATTCCTGCGAATGTTAAAATAATAGCTACAGCGATTGCAAAAGAGCTGAGTTTAGATACCCAAAAATTAATTGAACAAACCGGAAAAAACGCCATATGTTTGTACTCCTTAGACATCTCTTAAAAAAATATCCTCATGGTAGTCAAAGAGCCTTAGAAATATTACCCGGATTTGTAAGCTGGATGTTTATCCTTTTTCCTGTATGGGGATCGATTTTTTGGCCTGTGGGAGTGGCCTATTTCATCATTTCTTTTAATGTTTATTGGCTTTATCGATCTCTTACCCTGTCGGTTGCTTCAGTAATGTCTTATTTCCGAATAAAAGCGGCGGAAAAATATGACTGGATGGGTGACGTTGAGGGTTTTGCTGATTGGAAAGATGTAAAACACGTAATCGTAATGCCTACATACAAAGAACCAGGCGATATCTTAATGAGAACCTTCAAGGCTCTTGAGAATCAAACAATTGGACCAAAACAAATTATCCCAGTCCTTGCAATGGAAGCAAGAGCAGGAGAGGAAATAAATAATAGTAGAGTAAAACAACTGGAGGAAGAGTTTAAAGAAAAGTTTGCAGATATCATCTACACATATCACCCGGCCAATCTCACTGGTGAGGTAGTAGGAAAATCGAGTAATGCCGCTTGGGCGGGATTGCAGATTCGGGAGGCCTTAAAAAAACACAAGGATTGGGATATCGAAAAGATGACTATTTCTTCGGTTGACTGTGACGTAGCACTCCATCCAAATCATTTGGCTGCTCTAACATATAATTTTTTGGACGACCCAAATCGATATCACAAAATCTGGCAGGGGGCGATTGTTTTTTACAACAACATCGAGCGTATTCCATGGCCAATGAGAGTGTTTAACAGAATTGCATCCGTGAACAACATGGCCCAACTTTCCCGACCGGATCGATTAATAAACTTTTCGACATACTCGATGAGCTTACGATTAATGGATGAAATTGATTACTGGGACACTGATGTGATTCCTGAGGATTACCGCATATTTTTTAAAACATATTTTGCGACTGGTGGAAAGGTTGAAGTGGAGCCTTTATACGTTTCAGTGTATGCGGATGCAGCAGAAGCTGATGGTTTCTGGAGAACATATACAAATACGTACGAACAGGTTAAACGATGGGCTTGGGGGGCTTCGGATGATTCGTATATCATCAAACGTTATATTATGGACACAAAGGCGCCTTTTTGGGACAAAACAATTCGTGTTTTTAAAGTAATTGAGGATCATTTTATGTGGCCGGTAAACTGGTTTATTATCACGGTGGCCGCAAATCTTCCCCCTCTTTTGAACCCCACATTTTCCAGAACGGTGATTGGAAAAACATTACCTCAAGTCTCCTCGGCCATCTTAACCCTGTCTTTGATCAGCTTGGTGGCGATGATTTTGATCGACCTTAAAGCTAGGCCAAAAGTAAAAGGTCTGCCATGGTGGAGAAAATTTGTTTCACCTTTTGAGTTTGTGCTATTACCAGTCGTGGGTTTCTTTTTCTCTGCCCTGCCTGGACTAGATGCTCATACCCGGCTAATGATGGGAAGATATATGGAGTACCGCGTTACTGAAAAAAAGGCCTAGATATACTTGCCTGATATATACTCAAGTTGTGGCAGAAAGTAAAAAAATACCAACATCCGTAGTACTTTTTTGGACAGGAATATTTCTGGTTGTAATTATGGGAGGAGTATTAGCCCTGTTTTGGAATAAGCTGCCACCCCAACTACCCTGGTTGTATTCGTTTCCGTTTGGCGAAAAACAGCTGATAGACAAGATCTGGTTTGCGGCAATTTTTGCCGGAACAGGAATTGCTCTTGTGACAACTAGGGTAATAGCTAACTGGGCAGGCAAGGATGACGTGACGGTGCAAAACACAGTAATGATTGGGGTGATGACGGCCGTTGTCTTGATGGCGGCAAGCTTTTTCCGAATTATGACAATATTCCTCAACGTATGAACCCAGCTGTAATGATCACAGCGGTTCCTTTTTTAATCGCCCTTGTGATTAGCTTGATGGTGACTCCTTTAACGATTTTGTTTTTCAAAAAAAGGGGCTGGATGATCGATCCAAAGAAAAATCCACATCCGGCGCATATTCACAAAGAACCGGTGCCAAAGGGAGGTGGAATTCCCATCTATTTCGCAGTACTAGTGACGGTAATGCTGCTTTTGAAACCTGACAATCACCTAACCGCGATTGGGGTGGCCGGACTTTTGACCTTGATTGTGGGTCTGATTGATGACGTTAAAGGTATGAGCCCATTTCCGCGATTGGGAATGAATTTTTTGGTGACGGCGATAATTGTGGGATCAGGAATTGGTATTGCCTATATCAGCAATCCTTTTGGTGGGGTAATTGATTTGTCGAAACTCAAACTGGGATTTGACTTTTTTGGAGCACATCATGAAATTTGGATACTGGCGGATTTATTTGCTTTGCTCTGGATTCCGTCTCTGATGAACGCGATAAACTGGTCTTCGGGAGTTGATGGGCAAATTAGCGGAGTAATTACGATTGCCGCCGCGGTATTGGGCTTGATTTCTTTGAACTTTAGCGCGGATATTACTCAATGGCCTGTGGCAACTCTGGCTTTTGCAACGGCGGGCGCTTTTGCGGGATTAACGGTGTTTCACTTTTACCCACAGAAAATTATGCCCGGATACTCGGCAACAAGTTTGGCTGGATTGCTTTTGGGTGTAATTTCTATTTTAGCCACGGCGAAGGTGGGCGCTTTGATTATCGTTTTAGGAATTCCCCTGATAGACTTTGTGTATCTTGTGATAAAGCGAATAATGTCCGGAAAATCACCCGTATGGGGAGATAAGAGCCATTTACATCATAAATTGTTGGATCTGGGCTGGGGAAAGAGGAGAGTGGCCTTGTTTTATTGGTTTGCCGCATTGGTGTTGGGAGTTGCGGCTTTGAGCTTCGAAGCTAGAACGAAGCTCTTAATCATGATAGGATTGGTAATATTAATGACAGTATTTATCTTATGGCAGTACTCATCGCACTATTCAAAACAGTAAGACCTAGACAGTGGTTGAAAAACTTTGCTTTGTATGGAGCTTTAATTTTTACTGGTCTTTTGTATCAAAAAGGTGCATTTGGATTGGTGACACAGGCCTTTTTTGTATTTACAATTCTTTCTAGTGCCACGTACATTTTTAACGATCTGCTGGATATAAAAACAGACAGATTACACCCTTTCAAAAAAAATAGACCAATTGCCTCGGGAGCCCTTCCGATTCCGGTGGCATTATTTGCCCTTGTTGTAGGAGTGTTTGTTGGCTTGTCTTGGGCGTATACCTTAAATTTATACTTCTTCATAAGCTGTTTGGTTTACCTCTTTATTCAAGTGCTTTATACAGGCTATTTAAAGAAGGTGGCCATTGTAGACGTAATTGTGATTGCTTTGGGGTATTTGATTCGTGTATACGCCGGGGCTTTTGTTATTTCTGCCCACATGGATGTGTGGTTCTTGCTAACGATCATTTCGGCTTCATTATTCCTAGCTGTGGGAAAACGAAGAGGGGAAATGACAATGATGATGGCTCAGGGTAATGGAGCTTCAACGAGAGAAGCGCTAAAAAGCTACACTGAAAAACTGCTGGATATATATACAGCCATGTTTGCAACAGCAACCTGGATTACGTATTCTTTGTTCACCTTCAATCATCCAAAAATCGTGCCAGATGGTAGAGCCCTGTCTTTAATCTCGATCTTGCCAAAAACTTTGATATCGGAAAAGTGGATGATGCTGACCATCCCGTTGGTTGTATACGGAATTATGCGATACCTCCAGCTGATTTATGAAAAGAATGAAGGAGAAAGTCCTGAGCGTGTTTTGCTTTCAGACAAACCGCTAATACTTACGGGAGGATTGTTAGTGGTGACAACTATCGGAGTCTTGTACTATATTGGCTAACTTTATTTAATCAGCTTGGCGTAGGTGGAAGAAACGAAGCCCCATTTGCCACTTAGATACTCGATATAGTACCAGCTGGCGGTAGAGTCTTCAGCTTTGTAGTTGAACTTGTCCCCAGGATTAACCTGAGCCAGCTCGACACCTGTAGTTGAGGCTGCGTCCCTGACTCTTAAAAATCCTGTAGGGGTGGTAAGAATCTCAATGTAGGGCTTTACCAGGTCAGCAGAGGCGGTTGCTTGTTTGGGAAGCGGAGTAATGACTGTTTTGGTGGGTGTAGGCGTAATTAGGCCGGCTGAAGGGGTGGCAGAAGCAATTGTTGGGGTGGGGGTGGGAGTAATATCAAGAGCGGCCATGGTGAAGTTCAAAATTAGTCGATATCCAGGCTGAACTGAGGCGTTGACGATTTTATCTTGGAAACCCGGGTTAGTGAAGGTAAAGACATGAGGGCCGGATTCGATATCGATGCTCTTGGGTGAGAAACCTTCAGGCTTGCCATCAACACTAATCGTGGCGCTGGCCGGAAGACTGACTATACTCACAGCGGCAGCCTTGTTATTACTTAGTTTTTCAAAAGACAGAGTGTAACTGTGAGATTTGTCTGGGGTTTCGCCGAATTCGCGATGAACCGTGGTGAGAGTGCCTCCCAAGAGGTCAACCTTGCCCTCCCACGTCTGGCCGCTATCAACTGCGGTCATTTGTACGGTGTAGGTGCCTGGTTTTTTGTTGTCTGCATAGTAAGGAGTTTTGCCAACAGACTCACCGTTGACGATAACATTGGCATCGGGATGAGCAGTGACTTGAATGCCGGCTTTTTTGGCGAAGGGATTGAGATTACATCCGGCGAGAAAAATTGAAAAGATAAGAGTGGCTAGGAGCCTAGTATAGTTAGTCTTCATTTGTGTCTATGATAGCAGATTGTGTCAAGTTGGCGAACAACTACAAATTTTTTATCACTAGGGTAAAAATATGTTTAAGTGAGGCCGAGGCGGGATTCGAACCCGCGAATGAGAGTTTTGCAGACTCTTGACTTGGACCACTTGTCTACCCGGCCACCTCAGGCACTATTTTATCATTTTTGAATTACATTATTGCATTATATTGACTTTTGGGTTTTGTTTGGTAATAATAAATTGTGGAGCGAGACAAAAGAGGTGGATATAACAGAAAAAAATAAACGAGGACTTCTTCAAAAAATGGTCGCCAAAAATGGCATATGTATTGGGATTTATTTATGCCGATGGAGCGGTTGAAGACTGTAGATCGTCTTCGAGAACGTGTTATTTGTTGTTATCAAATAACGACATTAAAATTCTTAAAGAAATGCTGTCTGTTATGTCTACCGAACAGACTATCCATAGAGTAGACCCTCGAACGATAAAAATACGAGATAAGGAATATTGGTGTAAGACATCGTACTATGTCAGGATTGGAAACAAAATAATCTACGATGATCTGATTAAATTAGGTCTGTGTCCTCGAAAATCCTTAGTCATCGAATTACCAGAAATACCTGATAAATATTTTGAATATTTCCTTCGAGGATATTTTGACGGAGATGGGTGTATCAACATTGAGAAAAATAAGAAGAATAGGGTGAATATTATTTTTACTAGTGGAAGCAAACTGTTTCTTGAACAATTGGCAGAAAAAATTGTTGGCGTGTACCCAAGAATTAAAAGCTCAGTCTCTTATGGATTTGGGGCATATAAATTGAGATATAACTGGAGAAATGCACTTATGATTGCAGGATATATTTATCGAGATGTGCACAATGCACCATATTTAGAATACAAATACACTAAATATTTGCATTATTTAAATTCTAGAGTTAATAGAGATTTCCTGCCTTGATTACCTCTTCAATGAGGCGATTGGAGTAACCCCATTCATTGTCATACCAGGCCAGAACCTTTACTAAAGTGCCATCAACGACACGGGTCATGTCGAGATCGACAATGCTCGATTCCGGACGCCCAACAATGTCAGAAGAAACTAAAGGCTCGTCGGTAACTGCTAGAATTCCGCGATATCTGGGGTCATTGGCAGCATCGATGAATATTTGATTTACCTCATCGACCGAGGTGGCGTGTCGGGTAACAAAAGTAAAATCGGTGATAGAGCCGGTGATGACCGGAACACGAAGGGAGATACCATCAAACAATCCTTGAAGCTCAGGAATTGCTTGCGTGGCGGCAATGGCAGCCCCAGTGCTGGTGGGCACGATATTTTGAGCGGCTGCACGAGCACGACGAAGATCTCTGTGTGAGTTGTCTTGAAGATTTTGATCGTCGGTGTAGCCATGAACTGTGGTCAGCATGGCTTTAAGAATGCCAAGCTTGGAGTGAAGAATGTCGGCAACCGGAGCAACGCTATTGGTTGTACAAGAGGCGTTGCTGATGACGGAAAGCGTGCCTGTGCGATCTTTGGTGATTACATCTTGATCGTTGACTCCTAAAACAGCTGTGGGAACACCTTCTCCTTTGGCTGGGGCAGAGAGGATGACAAAACGGGCACCTCCCTGAAGATGAAGAATGGCTTTGTCTAGACTGGTAAATGCACCGGTAGACTCAATAACAGCTTCGGCACCAAACTCAACCCAAGGAATTTTGACAGGATCGCGCTGAGCCAAAACAGGGATTTTATATGTTTTCTTGGGATGTTCAACAATGAGATAGCCAATTAGAGGTTTGGCGTCAGTAACATCTTTGGGATCTTGTGTTTCTTCTGAGGAAACGGAGTAGGGAAGAGTGCCATAGGCTGTGTCATAGCGAAGGAGGTGAGCCCAGCCGGCAACATTGAGAGAGCCAGATGTGTTGATGGCAACTAGAGTGGAGTCGTCTAAATGGCTTTGTAGCCAAACACGCATTGCTGAACGACCGATTCGGCCAAAACCATTAATCGAAAAATTAACCATAGGGCGGGCTATATATAACTATTTCAGTTTAGCATTTTTGAGGACTTCCAGCACTGGATGAGTGCCTGTGGCCAAGAAATCAAGCATAGCGCCGCCTCCTGTACTCACAAAGTTGAAGTCTTCATAGGAGAAGCCGAGTGCTGAGATGGCAGAAAGAGTGTCTCCACCACCAACCACGGAAAAGGCATTGGAGTCGATAATAGCCTGAAAAACGGCCTTCGTAGCCTTGTCGTGAGTTGAGTCTTCGTACATGCCTAGTGGACCATTAAGGATAATAGTTTTGGCTTGATTAATCTCGCGTAAAAAGAGAGCGATAGTGTTTTCATTTAGATCAAGGCCGTCAAGAGTTCGGTCTTCTGCCTTGGCAAATAAGCCTCCAAGAAGGGTTTTGTCGAACTTGGTGGCTATTTGATTGATGATTTCGAGCTTGTCTAGCTTCGCTCCCGAGGCTAAAAGAAGAGTGGGATGAAGGGGATTGATTAGCACTTTTTTGAGGGTCTCGATCTCCAAATCGAACCTGAATCCGGTCACAGTTGGTAAAACTTCGGGTATAAGGCTTAAACTGGTCGATTCGTGGTAATTTGCGAATGATTCGTAAATGTAGATATCAGCCCCTTGAGCCAAATCCTCCGCGTATCCCCTATCTATTTTTTCTTCACGAGAGTCAAAGCGCAAGTTTTCCATCATGACTAGGGGGAGTTCCCCTGTCCAGCCCTCCCCTGGAGAAAAACCCGAAGGAAGGAGTAAAATATCTTGATTTAGCAATCTTTTTAGACTATCTCTAGCTGGAGCCAGGCTCAAAGAGGGAGTCTCCCCTTCTGGTCGGCCAAGATGGCCAATAATTTTGGTTTTTTTGGCGTGTTCGAGACAGAATTGTATTGTTGGAAGAAGCGTCTGGAGACGATAGTCGTTCTCAACCTCGCCCTCTTTGAGGGTCACGTCGAGATCAGCTCGAAGTAAAACGTTTTTATTTTGAATCAGTTCTTTGGTTAACATAGATAGATTAAGGATATACCAAATTGAGGGTTATAGGTTTGACTTTGGGTATTTGATATGGTATGATACTGTTCGCTTGAGAAATTCAAGCATTTTTTGTACTTAATGCGGGATATTCCCGCGTTTATGATACTAAACATAATACCAAAAACCAGAACATCAAACCCGATCTCTAAACTTATCAGACCGATGTTCGAAGGAAAAACTATTAAGGCCGCCTTGGGTGGAGTCATTTCAATGACCTCCCTGGCTTCCGGATTAGTTTTCCTACCAATAGACCAGACAGTGGTCGCCGCTAATATACAAACTCTTAATACCGAGATTCCTGTCGAAACTCGTAAGAGTTATGCAAACGTACTCCCCGCTTACACGGGTATTTCTCAGGGATTCCATTATGGACACCCTGGAATTGACCTTACAGCTCCTTTGGGATCAAAAATATTTCCCATTAAAGATGGAGTTGTTATTAAGGTTCAGTACCTTAGATATGACTATGGTCGTGCTGTGTGGATTGATAACGGAAACGGAACAATCTCACTATATGGACACATGGGTAAAATTTTTGTCAACGAAGGAGATACCGTTACAGCTGATAAGCCTATTGGAGAAGTTGGATTGACCGGAAAAACTACCGGACCTCATCTTCACCTTGAGGTGATCAAAAACGAGAAGAATATCAACCCTCAGCCTTATTTGGCTTTGGGTGCGGTGAATAAGAGATAAATAGAGTTTCCAACAGAATTGCACAATACTTTGATTGATTTATCAATCATTTATCTTGTGTGGATAACTCAATTATTTTGTGGAAATCTGTTTTTAGTCGACTCTATTATTGTTATTATTAAAACTTATTAAGCATAAAAAAAGACCCCGTGAGGGGTCTTTTTTGTTGCTATTTTCGGAGTTATCCGCCAGAGGCGGATGATAAGTACATCACATTCCCATGTCCCCCATGTTTGGAGTGACGACATCTTTCTTTTCTTCCGGAATATCAGTGATCAGACATTCTGTCGTAAGAATCATACTGGCGACACTAGAAGCGTTTTGGAGGGCCGAGCGAGTGACTTTGACTGGATCTAGGATGCCCGCTTTGATCATGTCCTCAAACTCTAGAGTAAGAGCATTGAAACCAAAATTGACGTTTTTACTTTCCTCTACGGTTTTGACTGCAAGCTCGGCATCGAAGCCGGAGTTTTGGGCTAACCATTTGAGAGGCTCTGAAAGAGAGTCTTTGACGATTTTGATACCAGCGTCTTCGTCAGTATTGTCCCCCTTAAGACCATCAAGGGCTTTTCTGGTTTTGAGAAGAGCGACACCGCCCCCAGGAACGATACCTTCATCAATGGCGGCTTTGGTGGCTCCAACTGCGTCCTTGACTCTTTCCTTGAGTTCGTTGAGCTCGACTTCGGTGGCTGCACCAACCTTGATGACAGCAACACCACCGGAGAGTTTGGCAATTCTTTCGGCCAACTTTTCTTTGTCAAACTCAGAAGTGGCTTTGTCATATTCTTTCTTGATTTGAGCCAAACGAGCTTTGAGGGCAATGGGGTCTCCCTTGCCACCGATGATTTGAGTGTTGTCTTTGTCGGACCAAACACTGTCGGCTCGTCCTAGGTCTTCAATCGTGACTGAGTCGAGTTTGCGACCGGTGTCTTCGGAGATAAAGGTACCCCCGGTTAGAATGGCGATGTCTTGGAGAATGGCTTTGCGTCTGTCACCAAAAGCAGGGGCTTTGACGGCAAGAATGTTGAAGTTACCGCGCATTTTGTTGACAACCATCATGGCTAGAGCTTCTCCGTCAATATCGTCAGCGATGATAACGATGTTCTTGGTGACCTTCATGGTGTTTTCCAAGAAAGGTACGATGTCATTTAAGGCACTGATCTTTTGATCAAGAATAAGGATATATGGATTTTCAATGGTAGCGTCCATATTACTAGCGTCGGTCGCAAAATAGGCCGAGGCGTAACCTTTGTCAAACTGCATACCTTCTTTTTTCTCAATCTCAAACTCCATACCTTTTGATTCTTCGACGGTGACAACGCCATCTCGACCGACAGAGAGTAAAGCTTCAGCAATTCTCTTGCCAATCTCTTTGTTTTGAGCGGAGATTGTCGCAACAGCTTCCCAGTCTGACTCGGAAAGGTCTTTTTTTATTTTTCCGAGCTCTTTGACAACAACTGCGACAGCTTTGTCGATTCCCCGTTTCATCTGCATCGGGTTGGCTCCTTCATCGATACATTTCATACCGGCGATGACAATTTGTTGGGCCAGCAGTGTGGCTGTGGTGGTTCCGTCTCCGGCAATGTCGTTGGTTTTACTAGCAGCTTCTTTGACGAGCTGGGCACCCATATTTTCAAAAGGATCGGAAAGTTCAACCTCTTTGGCGACGGAAACGCCGTCATGAAGAACAGTTGGAGCTCCCCATTTTTTGTCGATGGCCACATTGCGACCTTTGGGTCCAAGAGTGGTAACAACGGCTCGGGCGAGTTTGTTGACGCCAATTACGAGCTTGGCGCGTGCTTCTTCAGAAAAAATGATTTGTTTTGCCATGTTTATTTGATGATTGCTAAAATTTCGTCGAACTTGGGAAACTTGTACTTGATGTTGTCAATTTCGATTTCATTGGCCACCCATTCTTTGTAAAGAACAGTGTCCCCCACTTTGGCGGGAGAGTCGACTTCGACACCACGATCATTGATTAATTTTCCGCCAATGGCGAGAACCTTGCCGTATTGAGGTTTTTCTTGATGTGAGTCCGGAAGATACAAACCAGAAGCAGTCTTCTTTTCTTGTTTGGCTGGCTCGACAATTAAGTAACCCGGGGCGGGTTGAAGTTTTTTAACAGTTAGGGTATTAACCATACTTGAAAATTATTAATTGATAATGACTGAGACACGAGTATAACAGTTGTGAAGCTATTTTTTTATAAGTAAGAGCTTACTCCGCCTCCTTTCAATAATAATTATTATTGAAATGTCGCTGTGCGTTTCCTCTTATATTCGCTTGTAACTTCGTTACAATGCTTGAATATAGCACTCATGACCCATGAGTGCTATTTTTATATAAATGAAACCCCTTTGTCAAGACCTAGAAAATCAGTTAGTTGCCAGTAAAAATATTCCAAGTGGAAGTTTTCCATTTATTACCTTCTCTGACAAACGATATTGATGTCAGTTTTCCATTAGGATCATTTTCTATATAAAATTTAATATCAAATTTAACTGGTTCAGTGTTGTAGAAATCTTCCTCTTCTTTCGCAGAATGGTATTCATTCAAAACTTCGAATGTTTTATATTGCGTATAGACAGTTCCTGGCCAGTCAATATTTTCAACTTGTTTTTGGGCAGATACTGTTAAAAATGACATTGCCTTATTTCGATCATTGTTGATAATGCTTTCTGAGTAACCCTGAATAGCCTCACGTAATTGTGTCTTGTTGCTTGGTTGCGGAGATAAACTTATGTCTGCAAATTTGAAGGTGGAAATAAATTGAGTAAAGGTGGGTAAATCTAAACTCCCAACACCACAACCCGGTCCAAGACATTGAGAATAAGCAACCAACAAGTATTTGTTGTTGGATAAATTAAATTCTCTTTGCGTTTCAAACGTATTTCCTTTTGGCTTTCCTTCAAAGATTGTTCCTGTAACAATCTCCCCTAATTTAAGTGTAAATTGAAATTCCTTGTCCTTTGATCTTGGATCAACCTCAAGTGTCCACATGTTGGGGTACTTGAAACTATAGCCATAGGTTGTATTTGTATAAGTTTTCCAGTCCGCAGTTACGTCGATGGTGGGGGTGGGAGTTTCAAGGCCAACAGAGGTAATGGCAACAGTTGGAGTTGGGGTAGCGATGGCTGTTGAACTTTCTGTCATGGGGACAAATCGAGAGGCAAGAACACCAATGAGGATACCAAAAAGAATTAAGGCAATAACAATTAAAAAGGTTTTTAGAAAGCCTGATTTTTTAGACGATAAGGGTGCTGCTGGTGCGGGAGGAAGTAATGGGGGTTGAGACTCCATCTGTGTCGTTACTGGGGTTGTCGTTTCCAGTTGGGATATTTCCTCCAGGGGCGGGTTCATCTTTGATTGTGGCAGGAAGACTGGCTCCGGGTTCATCGACTGGGGCTGGGAGGGAAACTCCTCTATCGGGGATAGAGAGGGATGAGTCTGGTCGGCTGACCAGTTCTCCGGCGGAGTGATCGTCTGGTTTGATGGTGCGGGAGGAAGAGTCAGATCCTGTGTTTGAAGAGAATCTTGAGGAAGACTGTCTTGAGGATCCGGTGTCTGATTTGGGTTCATTTTGGTTGTGGTGATTAATAACTTTTGTTTCTGATGCAAGAATGCCCTTTGTTTTAAGAATCTCAAGGGCAGCACTGGTAATTCTTAACTTGCCTCCCTGGGACGAGGATTTGGCTAGCTCAAGAGCCTCAGTGAAACTTACCCATTTGAAATCATTATATTCTTCATCTGAAGGGAACTTCAAACTACTTGATGAGGAGGTGGCATAGAGAAAATAATAGGTTTTCCCCTTCATGGTGACAGAAACACCGGAGTCGGTTTTTAGATCTTTAAGTCCTTGTTTGTCTGGTGGAAACTCAATACGATCGACAGACACAAAAGTAGGCTTGAAACTGGTTTGTTTGACAAAATCTTGTCCTAGCTCTTCTGTCATTTCGCGTTTGAAAGCGTCCGTAAGAGTCTCTTTGTTGTCTACTCCCCCTTGAGGAAGCTGCCATAGATTGTGAATTTTGTGATAAACGAAAAGAATTTTGCCGGAATTTATGAAACAACCAACTACGCTGGGACGGAAACCTTCTTGACGGTCTTTGTCTAGATCTTCCACGTTTGGCTCTTTTGAGGCGTTGGTCGGAGATTGCCGCGTCGCTTCGCTTCTCGCAATGACGGGAGTTGGTTGAGATACTGTTGAAGCGGGTTGATTGCTTGGCGAGGATTGCCGCGTCGGAGTATCTTCTCTTTTCTGAGATGGACTGGTGTGCGATGCCGTGGTTGAGGCAGATAATGAGGGGACCTGAGAAGGGTTTTGAGTACGAGTATCAGTTTGTGCAGGAAATGATTGAGGCGTATACGGTTTGGGGGATGATTGTTGAGGGCGATATGGCGTAGCTTGGGAATACGATCGATCTTCACCCCGAGGTCCTTGAGGCTTAGATGATGATCGATAGTCTTGTTTGGGAGGAGGTGCGCTGGGAGAATAGACTGAGGCTTGCGTCATGTCGAGAGCTTCGGTTTTGCGGTAGTACTGCTCTTCGCTCATGGCGATAATTTTTTCGCGATTGCCATTTTTGTTTTCTGGGAGAGGGAGGGTGGTGGCAGCAAAAGGATTAGAAATGGAAGCGTTGACGGAAATTTTGACGATGATTTGATATCTAGCTAACCCAACAAGATCATCTTGGGTATAAAAATTACCGAGCTCGTTCATCAGACGATTAGCATCGGCGGCGCCAACAACAAAACTAATGAGGGTACCGGCGTTTCCAAAAATAGCATCTTGAATTTCTATGGGAAGCTGAGCGGTGTACTGGTTAGCAAGAATCAGGTTCAAACGATACTTACGAGCCTCGGAGAGAATTTTGATAAAGGATGTGGTGGCAAAGTTCTGGAACTCATCAACATAAAGAAAGAAGTCTTTTCTTTCGCTTTCGGCCATGTTGGCACGATTCATGGCAGCAATTTGAATTTGAGAGATAAACATGGCACCCAGAAGAGCGGCGTTGTCTTCTCCAATTTTGCCCTGAGGTAGATTGAGGATGATGATTTTGCCGCTATTCATCAAGTCTTCAAAATCAACCGTGGACTTGGGATGACTAATGATGTCACGAATTGTGGGTGAAGTGATGAATTGACCAACTTTGTTTAGAATAGGAGAAATAGCTTCGGACTGGAATTTTTCGGAATATTTGTCGTATTCATCGTGCCAGAAATTGTGAAGCACTGGATCTTGAACTGCGGCAAGATATTCTTCGCGCCAAGGTTTGTTGGTGAGAAGTCTGGGAACATCTAGAAGAGTGGCACCAGGCTTGGCTACCAAAGTGAGAAGGGTGTTTCTGAGAATGTATTCCAAACGAGGACCCCAGGAGTTGCCGTAGAGTTTACTGAAAATGGACACGATACCGGAAGCAACTAGCTCGGCATAGGCTTGGTTTTTGACGTAAAGAGGGTTCAGGTGAAATGATTTACCAACAACAGAAGGATCAAGATAAGCAACGTCGTTAATTCTGTCTGCTGGGATGTAATCAAGAAGATGTTCGGCCGTGTCGCCGTGAGGATCAACGAGAGCCATGCCCTCTCCATGACGAATGTCACTAATAGCCATGTTGGCCAAAAGAGTGGATTTACCGGTACCGGATTTACCCAAAACGTAAACGTGACGACGGCGATCTTCCCCTTTTTTCATGCCAAAAGAAACCATGCGATTTTTGTATTCGGTTTTGGCAAAGAAATTAATTTCGTGCTTTTCTTCTTCAGACATGTCTTCGGCAATGGGAAGATTGGCTGGCGGTTCTCCACGCAGAGTTTTACCCCAAGCAATACCTTTGATGTTGGCAAGATTAAAGCCCGGAAGATGATAGATGGCGGCAATTTCGGCGTAGTTTAGATATTGATATTGATTTGAGTAACGAGCGGAACGATCAATGATCATTTCACGAAGTTTTTTGAGTGAGGTAGGGCTAACAACCTTGAGTCTAAAACTGTTGCCTTCAGACAAAGAATAGGTACCAAAGGCGGCCGAAATTTGAGAGATAAGCTGATTTGAAGAGGTAACGCTTGAGGAAACAGCAACCAGACGAATATCACAACCAAAAGCTTGATAAACGAGTTTCTTTTCAATAAAAGGCTTTTGGGTACTGGGCTGAGCCTTTACGCCCTCAGCGACAGGAGCGGGTTCTAATGACTTTCGAAGGGCTTTTTGCCAGTTTACTGGAGCAGCAAATAGACAGATTTGGATGACTGCAGCTTGGCCAGATGGAATCCTGGAAAGGCTACCCAAAATAGCGGTCATTTGATCAACTTTCTCGTCTTCAGTAACATTTATAGGAAGAGATGAGGGTGCAGAAAGAACCAACTGACCCATCTGAGGCTCTCCATGATTAAGCCAGTCGGCAAGATAATCCTTCATGGGGGTAATGAGAGCTGTGGGGTACTGAGCGGCAATTTGAGAACGAACTAGATGCTCCAGACGCTCTGGACAAGCGATTACAAAATAGGTTGTTTGGTTGAGATTAGCTATCTCAAGAGTAATAGTTTCGTAGGTATTGAGGAGCCTATCCATAAAACTAGCCTTGAGAGAAGACTTAATTGAAGCTAAAAACTCGACAAAAGCAGCTTGGCCCGTGAGCGAGTCTTTGGCAGGACGAATCTGCAGTACCGAATATTTGGGCAAGGCCATAGTACTAGTATATACAAAACTAGATCGAAGCGGGAGCGGAAACGATGGTTTGGACCGGCTGTTTGGAGCCTGAATCGACTATCTTTATCTCGGAGAAAAGAACGTTTTCGATAATGAGACCTTTGTCGGCAAAGAGCTTGTTGAGCTCATCTTTAAGAGCGTTTTCGATTTTTGAGCGTTCGGCACCTATTTCGTCTGATTTGTATTGGCTAAAGCTGGATGAAATACGACTTCGAGAGTAAGGGCGAACAACTTTGGATATAAAGTTGTCTCCAATATTTTCCCAGAGCTCAGGAGCATTGGCTTTATCGAGCTTAAAAAGAATGGAGCCTTCGATGGAGATAGTTTTGTTGTCTTTGGTCATGGCAACAATAGGCTCATCCCCTAGTGACTCTTTTTGAGAAAGATCAAAGCCGTGACGGATGGTGTACTCAAGAATTTGAGCGTTGAAAAGTTTGGCAATCTGCCAAAAAGGGATTTTGAGGTGAAGTCCAGGTCCCCAGACACGCTTGAGAACACCTAAACCACGATCATAAACACAGGCAACATGTCCTGGAGGAACGGATATAAAAAAACCGCCGACGATTTCGTCAACGAGGAAGGATACAACCAATTTATCAAAGTCTGCCATAGCTTCTTATATTATATCGTCTTTTCAGGTGAAGTTGGGGTTGGCATGGGTGGAAGAGGTGTGTCTGAGGCTGGTTGGACTTCGGTGACTGGCTCGGGGGCGGCTTTTTTGGTGAAGGAGTAATAAAGATAGAGTGCTTGTTTGATAAGGCGAACCACCATGGTGAATGCGAGGGAGGTGATGATGTAGACTTTTTTGCCTGCCGGAAGGAACATAAAAATGACAAAACAGATGATAGGAAAAATGATAACCAGAGAAACGAAGTCTTTTTGGCTCGGCTTGACTGGAGAAAAATATAGGTGCATGGCTTCGTTGGCGGCAATCATTAAACTCTGAATGATATTCAGGGAGTTGTTGGTGCGAGATAGGTCATAAATCCCAAGGAACATAAGATCGATGGGGGTTTGAATCTTAGGCATAAATTTATAGATCAGATGAAGATCGGCACCCTCAAGACCGGTGGTAAAAATACGATAGAGCATGACGATAACGAGAGCCTGGAAAATAACGTTAAAAATCTCCGACAAAATAGCTCCCGGTTTTTGACGCATGATTCGGTTTGTCTCCGACTTGAGCTTGATGGGATCAGAGGCGAGCTCAGTTTTAAGTTGTTTGATTTGTTGGGAAATTTTGTATTTGTCTTCGTCGGAGCGATCACCGATGGCATCGATGGGTAGAAAAATAATACGAACAGCTACGGCGAACAAAATCATGGCGATACCCATGTCCGGATTAGGAAAAATCTGACCAACTAACCAGTAAATACCAACGAGTAGATTAAAAAATGGTTGATAAAAATAAGTGGTAAAAATATCCATGACTGGAGTAATTATAGCGAGTTATGGTCAAGATGCTGAGTTAATACTTGAGAAAGGTCTTTTTTATGAAAGAAGGCTGAGTGAATAGAAACAACTTCGGTGGTTTTTTTGGGGAGCATGTAGAGATACTGAAGAATATACAGAAAAAAATTTAAGGGAGCAAAAAATAGACATAGTTTTTCTGATTTTTTTTGAGAAATCCCCTTTCTAGATATTTCTTGGTATGCGTTGGCAAGGTATCGAGAGGTCCAACAATTTTGTTTGATAAACCTAGCATGAGTATCTCCCCTGTCGAACAAAGGAAGTGTTTGAAGCACTTCGTGAGCAGTGTAGAGATTGCGACGAGTTTGAGGAACAGAAAGTGAAGCAGTATCTAACCAGAGATTGGGGCAAAAAGAATTCGTTTCTTTGGGAGTGATATCCCCCGGATGACGGCGATTAAACTTAAGTGACAAAAAGAGAAGGAAAAAGGGCCGGGTTAACCAAAGAGTATTTTGGGAGGTGACAATTAGTAAGTCCAGATCGTCGTTTTTGTGGCTGTTGTTGGCGGAAACAGATCCGGTAAGGGCAATTAATTTTATCGAAGGAAAAAGCCAGGCATATTTAAGAAGTTTTTGAGCGTAAAAAATTTTTTTGAGGGTAGTCTTATTAAGTGTTTCTCTGAGTTTGGTGTCTTTTGAAGAAAGTGGGTGGAGATATTTTTTTACTGACGAAGGAGAAATTGGACGAGAGGTAATTAGCCAGTAATGGACTTCTTGTGGCGAAAGAGGGAAATGAAAAAAAGCCGAGTAGGCAATGGTCTTGGCTACGGAGTTGGCAAGATTCATGTCTTAGGGGGCAGGCGTGGCGGCAGGAGCAGCGACTAATCCGTATTGAGACAGAACTTGAATGAATCCGCTATTTAGGGTGGAAAGTGACTTAGCTGAGTCTTGGTTTTGGGCTACAGCGTTGACGGCATCTTCCAGATATTTTATTAGGCGTGAGTTAAGGGCGGTTTTGGCATCTCTGGTGTTGCTGGCGGTGTAGAAAGTGCGAGCCGTGTCTAGGCTTGTTACGTAGGGAGCAACGACAGGATTGTTTTGAGCTAGATTAGCCACGGCTTTATTTGCCGGTGCTTGGGGATACTCTCTGTCTGCCAGTGCAGCATCAAACAAAATTTGTTGAGCTTTGGCTGAGGCTAGGAAACTAATAAATTTCCAGGCTTCCTGAGGATGTTTGGAGTTTTTACCAACAGCTTCAAACCAAAACGAGGTCCAGTTGACGGTATCTGAGTCCGGAAGTTGAGGAACGGAAACGGTTTGCCAAGAAAGAGAAGGGTTGATCGCCTTGATCTCCGGTGCCCTCCAGATGGGAGCAATAATCATAGCAACCTTTTCATTGGCAAAAGCAACGGTTGAGGGTGGCATGGTGTCATCCCAAACTCTGTGCTTCGTAACAAAATCAGTGTAATAGGTAATTGTGGCAGCAACTTCGGCACCTTTTAGATCGGTGAGCTTAACACCTGCCTGAAG
Organism: uncultured Pseudomonadales bacterium; assembly: GCA_964513845.1. Classification (GTDB taxonomy): domain Bacteria; phylum Patescibacteriota; class Microgenomatia; order UBA1400; family MFAQ01; genus UBA2277. Next base: position 188,973 of record CAZENT010000001.1, read on the forward strand.
AAGCATTAGACTTACGATATCGGACCAGTTGTCTACATTGGAGGTGTTCCCTAGAGCAATACCGGCGCGATTTAGCCTGCCTGTAAGCGGATCAACTTCTTTGAGAGTTTTGGCGGCGGTAAGAACATCTTCCCAGGTTTTGGGCGGAGTAAGTGATTTTTGTTGAAACATGGCGTTGTTTACATATAAAGCAAGCCCGTCCATAGCAATAGGAACACCATATACCTGAGTTCCAGAAACTAACATCTTGGACACAATGGGGTAAAAATTGGTGGACATTTCTGTAGCCGAAACAGAGTTGGCTGGAGCCGGAAAAAGATTCTTGGCAAATAAAGGAAGCCAGGTGGAATGAAGCCTGACAATGTCTGGCGAGCTTTGACCCTCGAGAGCGGTTTTGAGACGATCTTGGTAATCTTGAGGGCTTTGTAACTGATAGCTGATTTTTATACCTGGATTTTGTTTCTCGAACTCATCAATAACTGGCTTCATAACCGATGATGGCTCCCAAAGTCCGTAATAAGTAAGCGAAACGGTTTGCCCTGAAGTAACAGATTGAGAAGTTGATTTTGAACCAAGAAGTTTGGAAACACCAAAAACTATTAGCCCAATTACGATAACGCCGGCGAGGATAGGAAGAATAATTTTGAGCGGAGAAGGCTTAACAACGGGTGGCTTGGCTGAGTCTGGAGCTTGATAGCTGGGTGGTGGTGGAGTAGCTTCTTCCGGTGTGGGTAAAGGAGTTACATCCCCTGGTGTTGATGGTCCTGGAATTGGGAATTGATTGTCCATAATAAAATATCAGCTAAAATAGTAGAGTTGGATTGTACACCACACTCTATTAGAGTATAGCAAGAATGAATAAATTTAAAAACCTGATATGGATACTGGTAATCAGTATTTTAGCGATAGGAGCGGCTTATGCCGGATATCGTCTGGCGTTTAGAAGTCTAATTTTTCCAAAAGTATCCGTGGCCGGAATTGCCGTTGGAGGCATGGATAAAGTTACAGCACTAAAGCTAGTTAATAAATATTTCACTACAAACCCGAACTCGATAATACTGAGAATAAATGAAAAAGAGATCGATAACCTGGGCGAGATAGGTGTCGTGCGTGATTTTAACTGGGCTGTGGAACAAGCTTTTATGGTAGGACGAAATGGTAATCTACTCACCCAGATTGCAGAGCAGTTTAATACACTCTTTTACTCTAGAGATATATCTGTGCCGATTAACTACGATGAAGAAGAGTTGGCCGGACTTGTCGACCAGCTAGCAACTGATTACAACCAAAAACCTGTTTGGCCAAAATTGACGGTTGAAAACAATGTAATCGTGGCTGTTCCCGGAAAAGACGGTATTGAGATTAATAAGAACGCTTTGGTTGGCGACGTAAAAAAAAGCTGGTCTTTACCAGACAAACAAATCGTGGATGTATCTCGTGAAGTTGTATCGGTTAAGGAGAATAAAGAGTTGGTGAATCAAGCAATTTCATCATTAAATAAATGGGGTGATAAAAAGTTGATTCTTAAACAAGAAAATTTTGAAACTAGCTTGGAAAAAAATGAGATGATGTCTCTTTTTGGGCTCAACAAAGAGTTAATAAATGAAGATCAGTTTAAAACTTTAATGGCCAGAATCCAACAACAAGTGGAAACAGACCCAAAAGATGCGGTGTTTCGCTTTGAAGGAGGAAAGGTGCTTGAGTTTAAGCCTGAGATCATCGGAAGGGTGATTGATGTACCGGCGTTCAATGAAAAATTAGCTCAAGCTTTAATTGCGGCCGACAATGAAGTGTTAGAAATTCCAGTGATTGTGTCTTACCCAAAAATTAAAGCAGAAGATGTTAACAGTTTAGGAATTAAAGAGTTATTAGGAGAAGGAAAATCGTCTTTCTCACACTCGATCCCTGGAAGAGTTTTTAATGTGAATCTGGCCTCTTCACGAATTAACAGCACGGTTGTGGCTCCAGGAGAAGTGTTTTCTTTTAATAACTCTGTGGGTGATATTTCAAGAGCATCTGGTTATCAGTCGGCATACATCATTAGTGGAGGTAAAACAGTTCTAGGTGATGGTGGTGGAGTATGCCAAGTGTCAACAACGGTCTTTCGAGCTGCTTTGAATGCCGGATTACCAATTACCGAGAGAAAAGCTCATGCGTATAGAGTTGGTTACTACGAACAGGACAGCAAGCCTGGAATTGACGCGACAGTGTACAACCCAACAGCTGATTTGAAGTTTGTGAACGATACCGGAAATCATATATTGATTCAAACAAATGTCGATACAAAAAATTACAAGATGAGTGTGCAAATTTACGGAACAAAAGATGGAAGAGTGGCAATAGTCTCTGAGCCAAAAATTTCCGGACAGTCGGCTCCTCCAGCAACTTTATATGTCGACGATCCCACTCTCCCTCTCGGGCAGATGAAACAGATTGATTGGTCGGCTTGGGGAGCAAAGGTGTCTTTTAACTACAAAGTGATGCGGGGAACTGAAACTGTTTTGGAAAAAACTTTTTACAGCAATTATCAGCCGTGGCAGGCGATTTATCTTAAGGGGACGAAGATATAGAAGTTAATCTTCTCGTTTCTTCCGTGCATATCCATATAAAAAACCAGATGCTCTTTCACCCAGCGTGAAAGCCATCTATTTTTTGCAGCCGAAAATTCTTGGAGTACCAAGAAACCAGGCTTTTCGGCTTTGCGCAATATTTTTTATATTGGACATGCACTACGAAACTACGAAGATGTTATTAGGTGTTCGCCTTGATATAAAATAGTGGAATGAAAATATTAGCCATCGAGAGTACTTGCGATGAAACTGCGGCAGCGGTGGTGGAAAATTGTGGGGCGGGAGTAAAAATTCTATCCAATGTGGTGGCTAGCTCGATGTTGATGCACCAAAAATATGGCGGAATTGTACCGGAAGTGGCTGCGAGAGAACAAATAAAAAGCATTGTGCCCGTAATCACGGAAGCTGTCGGCGAAGATAAAGATAATGTTCAAGGAATTGCTGTGAGCTACGGTCCGGGATTAATGGGGAGTCTTTTGATGGGAGTGGAGTCTGCAAAAGCCTTGGCTTGGGCTTGGAGCAAACCTCTTTATTCTGTAAATCACATGGCGGCGCATGTTTTTGCCAACTGGATTGTGGAAGAGGAGCTTGGAAGCGTGCCAGAGTTCCCTTGTGTTGGCTTGGTGGTGAGCGGGGGGCACACTGATTTAGTCTTAATGAAGAACGTGAAAGATTGGCAGTGGATTGGTGGAACTCGTGATGATGCCGTTGGGGAAGCTTTTGATAAAGCAGCTAGGCTTCTTGGACTGCCCTACCCTGGCGGTCCCGAAATATCTAAAGCAGTAGAAAGAGTCACCGAAGAAATGAAAGAGAAATTTGGAAACAAATATAGATTGCCGCGACCACTTTTGAATGAAGACAGTCTTGATATGAGTTTTTCAGGATTAAAAGCAGCGATTTCGAAAGTTGTGACTGGGCTTGAAAAAATCGATGATGAAACTCGCGATATGTTGGCCTGGGAGTTTTCGGAAGCAGTAATTGAAATACTGGTTAAAAAAACCATGAAGGCGGTAGAAATATACAGACCAAGGAGTGTATTGATGGCCGGAGGTGTAGCGGCAAACAAACAGCTTCGAGAAAAGTTAAGGCTGGAAGTGGAAAATTCCGAGAGAAAGTTTTTTTGTCCTGAACTAAAATATTGTGGAGATAATGCGGCCATGGTGGGAGCTGTGGCAATACTGTCTCCTCATGAAGTAAAAGTGGCGGAGTTAAAACCAGATCCGAGTGTGGCTACGGTTTAAAAATGGGGTTAAAATAATGAAATGATGGATTCATCTTCAGAAATTGTTGGGGGTTTGGGAGTGGCTAAAAACACAGAAGAGCCAAAAACAATAATTGATGGTTTGAGCGAAGTGCCTGAGAACATTGTACAAGAGGAAACAATTGGAGATTTAGGAGTTACCTTAGAAGATTCTCCTGTAATTGAAGTTGAGGAACCTCTAACTGGAGACTGGATAACTATTGGACTCATAGGCGTTAAGCGACCTAATCCCGAGTTTGTTTCTGAAGATGAGGCTGTAAACTTGTTGGATGAGGTATTTCTTAAATTAAGAAAGGTGGCTGGAATGAAAGATGAGCTCAAGAAACAATTTGGTGATTTGTCTGACAAGTGTATTGATTTGATAAATAAATTGAAACGAGGGGAAATGTCTGCAAAAGAAGCGTTGAGCCAGCTTGATGGGGAAAAACAAAATGATGATAAAATAGAGGAGCGTTGATCGAGGCTTGTCACTTCGGGAGCAAGGGAAGAAATCAAAGAAAACTTTTATAGATTCCGGATCAAGTCCGGAATGACTTTGAAACTAGAACCCAAATAAACAAGTACAATACGAGGTGGTACCGCCTGAAATGGCCCTCGTTAGTCCCCTTCACCGGAGATTAACGAGGGCTTTTTTTAATATAGAATTATTTATATAGATTTCGGGTCAAGCCCGGAATGACAAAGAAAAATGAATAAAAATTACGACCACACACAGTACGAAGATAAACTCTATAAAACTTGGGAGGAAAGTGGCGTGTTTACTCCCCCGACAGGAGAAGAGTTAAAAAAGAGCGGTAAGAAACCTTTTACAATTATCATGCCTCCACCCAATGCAAATGACCCATTGCATATTGGGCACGCGATGTTTGTGACGATTGAAGATATTTTTATTCGCTTTCATCGTATGAAAGGTGAGGCTGCCTTGTGGCTTCCAGGCACGGATCATGCAGGAATTGAAACACAGTTTGTTTTTGAGAAAAAGCTAGCCAAAGAAGGCAAGAGTAGATTTGATTTTGATCGTGATGCTTTATACAAAATGATTTGGGATTATGTAAAGAAAAATGGAGAAGTGGCCATCAACCAAATGAAGAAGTTAGGAGCGACCGCTGACTGGAGCAGATATAAATTTACGCTCGACCCTGAGATTGTGACCGAGGTAATTAATACTTTTAAGAAGTTACACGAGGACGGGCTAATCTACCGGGCCGAAAAATTGGTGAATTACTGTACTAAGTGCGGCACTGCGTATTCTGAGCTTGAGGTAGAACACCAAGAGAGAGAGGACAAGATTTATACGATCGACTATGGCTTATTGAAAGTGGCCACTACAAGACCCGAAACCATGTTGGGTGACACAGCTGTAGCTGTAAACCCTAAAGACAGTAGATTTAAAAATTTAATTGGCAAAACGGTTACGGTGCCGCTTATTAATAGGGTGATTCCCATCATTGGAGATGAAATGGTGGATATGGAGTTCGGGACAGGAGCAGTAAAAATTACTCCAGCACATGATCCAAATGACTGGGAAGTTGGAGTTCGACATAATTTGGAAACAATAGCCGTTATCGGCACAAATGGAAAAATGACGAGTGATGCGGGTGAGTATGCCGGACTATCGGTGGCTGCTTGCAGAGAAAAAATATTAGAAGATTTGAGGATCAAGTTGGTGGAAGTAAAACCATACTCTCACAGCGTGGGTGTTTGTTATCGCTGCGGACGCACGATTGAACCGCTACCTATCAAACAGTTCTTTATCAAAGTAAAACCCTTGACAGAAAAAGCTTTGGCTGCTCTCGACTCAAAAGAGACCAGAATTCTAGGTGCGGGAAGAGACAAGATTTTGCGTCACTGGCTAACGAACCTCCGCGACTGGAATATTAGCCGACAGATTGTCTGGGGAATTCGTATGCCTGTATGGTACAAAGACGAGAACAAAACTGAGTATGTGGTTTCGGAAATATCGCCAGGCGAAGGATATATTCAAGAAACAGATACTTTTGATACCTGGTTCTCTTCCGGTCAATGGCCCGTGGTTACTTTGAAAACAAATAAACCCGGAGATTTCGAAGCATATTATCCGACTGACATTATGGAAACTGCATACGACATTCTCCCCTTCTGGGTGATGAGAATGATGCTTTTGTCTATTTACTTAACTGGAAAATCACCGTTTAAGTATGTATATCTTCATGGTTTAGTGCGAGATGAAAAAGGACAAAAAATGAGTAAGAGTAAGGGAAATGCAATTAATCCCCTTGATCTGTGCACAAAATACGGCACAGATTCAGTACGTATGGCTCTGGTGATGAGCACCACGGCAGGACAAGATAGTAATACGGGTGAAAATAAAGTGCGAGGAATGCGAAATTTTGGAAACAAGATTTGGAATGCAGGAAGATATATTGATGAGCTTAAGAACCCAAGAGCTCAAGAGCCAAAGGATGAAGAGAGTTTAACTGTTAAAACCAATACCGGTGAAAAAGATGAGGAGTTCAAAATTAAACTACTGAGCGTCACCAAAGAGATAACCAAGCTCCTTGATCAGATGAAGGTTGGGCTGGCGTCTGAGACGGTCTACAACGAGTTCTGGCATTGGTTTTGTGATGAGGGTATTGAACTGAACAAGCAAAAACTAGTTAGTGACACGGCTTTGAATGAGGGATACAAAACAATGCTAGCCCTGCTCCACCCGTTTGTGCCTTTTGTAACTGAAGCAGTATGGCAAGAAATGTATGCAAATGAGGGAATGTTAATCTCATATTCGTGGCCAAAATAGAATTAATACAAAAAGACCCGCCTGAGCGGGTCTTTTTTTGAGTTACTAATTTCTTATTCTTTAGGAGTTTCTTCGGACTTGGCTTCACCTTCAGCTGGTTTTTCACTTTCAGCGCCTTCTGCTGGAGTTTCGGCACCGGTTGCATCTTCGGAAACTTCTTCGGTAACGAGAGGCTCTTCTTCTTTTTGAGGTTCTTGTAGAGAGACAACCATTTGTTCAGGGTCTGTCTTGATTTCAACTTCAGCACCAACTTTGGCATCGGAAACCAAGAGGTGATCGCCAATTTCTTTCAGCGAACTGATGTCAAAAACGATACTTTCCGGAATTTCAGTTGGTAATGCTTCAATTTCAATTTCATTTAGAGATTGAGAGAGAACGGCCATGTTGGACGAAATCAGTTCTGACTCACCAATTATTTCAACAGGTACATTGGCGGTAACTTTTTCTTTAAGATTGACTTGGTGAAAATCAACATGCATTTTGTCACCAGTCATTGGACTGAAAGCGACAGAAGTAACAAGGGTGGGGCGTTCTTTGTCTTCTCCTTCGACCTTAACCCAGATAAGACTGGTTTCGCCAGCTTCTTTGTAAACACGATTGAAGTCGACGGCGTTAACTTGGATGGCCTGACTTTCAATGGTTTTTCCAAATAGATTGGCTGGTACAATACCTGTTCGGCGAAGTTGTTTAACCTTACTACCCAGAACGGTTCTTTTGTCGGCTTTCAATATATACTTTTGCATGAGTCGTATTGTAACTTATTAGCTTCAGCTAATCAAGTTTACTGCCTGTTTTGATCAAGAGTGAAGCCAAACACTGAGGTGTGAGGTGGAAGAGAAATTTTCATGGTAGACGGTTCTGCGACGAATGGTGAGGTGACGATAGTTGGGCGTAAATTTTCCGGATAGAATATTTTTAGATTAATACCTGGGTCGACAGTTCCCGGTTGACGATATTCGGTAATCGAGTATGAGAAAGGAGTAACTAAGGAGGATAAAGAGGAGGTACTGGCTTTTATAGATACCAGTGAGTCTTGATTAGTTGCAAGTACGAGAGGAATTTTATAATGGTCAAGTGTTCCTTCAGCTATTTTGGTAACGTCTTTGGTTGATGCCGGCAGGTCATTAATTAACACCTTGTTTAGGGTTGATGGAGAGGAAAGATATATGTGATAGTTTATTGAAATAGAAGCAGATTCCACATCAGTATTTTTAGCTTTGTATTCTAATTGATACTCGTGTTGAATAGATGATGAATTAAGATTGATCGAGTGGTTTATGGTGCGATTAGACCAAGGATATTGTCTGGAAGGATTCGTGTAAGACTCACTCAGATAGGTTGTTTCAGAAAGACAGGCGTTCGTGGAGTCAATTCCGGCACTACAAGGATGAGTAAGTAAGACTCCAGAGTATGACTGAGTAGAAATTACTCTTTCGATATTTGGATCAGATGACCATATTAGTACTTGATTGTCCCCTATCGTTTTGGCAATTGACCGACCAATTACCGGTAAAGACAAATCGTGTTTAAACAATCTATCAAGATATTGATCAAACGCTTTCTTGTACTCAGATGAACCGGATGCCTCCAGATAGTTTGCTTTGTACTGTTCAACACTTGTTGAGTTTTCTTCGAGAAGTAGCTGTTCTATCAGTAGATTGTTGGTGGCAATGACAAAGTCCGGTTTTATCTTTAGTGCCTTCTCTATGTATTGAGATAAATTGTTTGACAGTTGAGCATAATCCGGATTTTGAACAATTTCATTAATTAATATCGGAGTTGTTGGTGCAACGGCGAATCTTTTCAATTTTATCGGTTGAACAGTGTTTTTTTGATTAAGTGAGTCTATTTCTGAGCCCGAATAGTATTTTTTTGATATTAAGTTTCCCTGATCGAGTGTAAGGAGTAAATAGTAATCAACGCTTCCACCACTTGGCTGAAGCGAATGGCTGTTTTGGAGAAGAATCAAAAGATTTTTTACTCCCTTTTCTGAAAACACTGCGGGAATAATATCGGTAACCTTGATGTATTGAGCAATCTGTTCTTCGAGTGTATCTAAATTTTTAAACTCTGGATTATTTTTAATTTTTTTCTCTATAAACTCAGGAAGCTTTCCTCCACTGCTTAAGAATGATATTTGATTTAAATTTTCATATATCTGACTTAAGTTTGAATGTAAGGCAAGGCTTAGATCGCCATATTTTATGTTTGCGTTAGGATTATTGAGCGACAAGAGGAAGTTTTCTGACATGACATAAGTCTGGTGTAAATTACCCAAACTCGTTGAGGTGTAGCTAATGAACGAGTAAAGATTGAATATTTTTTCTGTGTATTTTGAAGATATTATATTTGAAACTGGAGTTAAATAGACAAAAACAGAGTCCCCTATTTCTTTAGCTTTATTGGAGTTATTTAGAGACTCGACTGATAGCTGAAGATTGCCTTTTAGAGCTTGGTTCATCGAAGTTTCTAGCTTGATAAGAGCGAGCGCTGTGGCGATGACGAACACACAAATCAGCACAAAATAAATCGCAACGATTGAAATAATTATCTTTTTGATTATTTTGCCTAGTGTGGGCAGCTTTGATTCTTTTTTGGGCTTAGGTTTATAAATCCAAAGCAGCAAGCGATGCAAAATATTTAATTTTTGATGTTTGATCTCTGGAGTTGTGGGGTTGTCTGAGTACAAACTAACAATATTCTTAAGATCGGCAACAAGTTCGCTTTCGGGGTTCCAGTTAAGTTCTCCTCTTGATTTATTTCCCGCTGAGAGAAGAGAGTTCGCTTTTAGATTATCATCTTCAATCGCATTAATCTCTGGCTCGTTCTGGTTTTGGCCTGAAATATACTTTTTTAGTAAATATGATAGTTCAAGATCGTGAATAGCATCGCCTAGAATCCAAAAACTTTTTCCTGAGGTGTTCGCCAGGAACAATGTTTTCATGAGTGCATTGTTGAAATCGATAAATGAAACTGGAAAGTATAGATTTTCTCCTTTGCGAGAAATATTTATCTTTTCTGTGGTGATGGCGATGTGAAGGTATTCATCTAAAGGGGTGGCGGGTTTTGAGGTAAAACCTTGATACACATCTCGAGTAAAGACAATCCTATGGAGGGGATTGCTTTTACCCAAATCCTCAAGCATTTTTTGAAAGTAATGATTTTTTTCAATATCTATCTGATTTGTGTGAAGAAGAACAACCACAAGTTTGCAGTCGTTTTCACGACATTTTCCATAAGTTTCAATTAAATTTTGACTTATGAAATTTAGCTCCTTGTTTAGGTCGATAAAAAATATTTGATAGGGAGCGTGGTCGTGTTTTTTGTCAACAAATTTTATTTCCGGATGTTCTATATGAGTCTGAAAAATTGACTCAATCTCCGGATTGTTACTACTGATGGCAACTAAGACTTCTCCCTTGGACATTGATTTAAGTATAAACGAAGTCTGTTCATGTGTTTTATTCTGTTTTTTCAGTATCTACATATTTTAGTTTTTTTCTTATGCCTATTTTTATTTATTCCCATGCCTAGTAAATAGTTTTTTCTGTATATACTTTTCACACATGAAAATCTAAGCACGCGCACTGCTAAAGTTATCCACACGCTTTTTCTCATAAAAAAACCCTCTTTCGAGGGTTTTTAAATATCTCCGGCTAACTTTATTTGTCTAGGGCTTCGTTTACCAGACAGTCTGCCTTCTTGTTTAGTTCTCTGGGGACGGTGATAAATGTCATTAACTCTACTTGTTCTTTTTCACGTAACTCTTTGACCAAATCCACCACCTGTTGACGAAGTATTTTGAGATGGGGTAGTTTTACTTTGTATTTGCCAAGAATTTGTCTGACAATTAATTCTGAGTCCAAAATGTATTTAAGTTTTTGGGTATATATTTTTTTCTCAAGCAATACCTCTAAACTTCTAATTACGGCGGTGTATTCGGCGACGTTATTGGTGGTTTCACCAATGGTTTCTGAAATGGTAAATACTTTTTTACCGTTGGATGCGGCATACACACCAATGCCGGCTGGCCCAGGATTTCCACGCGACCCACCATCGGTATTTATTTCTAGAAGTTCATATTTTTCTTGCATGTAGGTATTTTAGACCATAATCGCAAGAGCGAAAAGGAAAATGAGTTTGTTTTGAGGTAAAGTCCAGGAATAATGATCAAGTGTTCCCGTAAATAGAAGAATGGCTATCAATCCTAGAACTAGGGGATTGGAAATCACTTTCAATACTTTTTGTTTAAATAGTGAGATGAAAAATATCAGAGTTCCCAATATTCCCATTTCTGAAAGATATAGATAGAACAGGTTGTGAATTGGTTGTAGTTTTGAGGGGGTTAAGAATGATCCGGGTAAGATTGATCCGAGAGCTGGTATATAGTTGCCATAACCATTTCCGACGAGAGGATTGTGCAATATTATCCTTTTGAGATAGGAAAAATAGAATAGACGATCTGATACTGATTGGATAGTGATTGCCGTATTCTGAAGAAATGGTTGAGCAATGGATAAGAATATTGACAAATAGATAATTATTTCTGGTTTGAGATTATAGATAATGAAAGCGAGCGCAAAAATTGAAGTTTTAGAAAACGATAGGAGAATGCCTAAGAACGGAACAATCTTTTGCCATGGCTTGGATGCTTTTCGCGAAAATAGATAAAAAACAATTAATAGATATCCGGCGAGAGAGTTGGCGTGCGAAAAGGTGGCAATCGGACGAAGAATCTCAAGACCAAGTAGGTTGAGGCGACCAATTCCTGGAGTACTGGTAGAGAAAGCTCTTTCGCCAAGTAGATAAAATAGACCACCAATTGATGATTGAGATATTAATTGCAGTACTTCCAAAAATACAATTCCGACTGTACTAAGAAACAGGGGAGTACGAATATCAGACCATTTGATTTTTTGAAGTCTTAAGGTGATATACACAAAGAGATAAAGAATCAGACGAAGCCACCAAAATATCGAGTTTAGCGGTGAAACCGAAAAGGCGATGTTTAGAAGAATGAAGAATATAAACAGACCAAGGTTAAAAAGATTTTTTCGAAGATAACTTGCAATTGATTTGAGATTTAACAAAACTAAAATTATCAGAAGAATGTCTAAAAAGTATATGGTGGGGGAGAGGTAATCGATTTTGATACCGGCAACACGAGAAAAGGTTGGCCAAAAATGCAGACCCAGTTGAGTGGGCAAAATAAAAACAATAATCTTAATTAAGAAGTTGCTTAGCACTGCCCCGATTGTACAGGATAACGATATGAGGATAATCTATATAGATCCCCGCTTTCGCGAGGATGACATTTTATTCTGTGGGAACAATGACCATCTGACGGAAAGGCGCTTCTCCACGAGACTCGGTTTTGATTCCCGGGAATTCTGAAAGGAACATATGGATGATGCGACGTTCGTAAGAGCTAAGATTGGGGAGAATGATTTCTTTTTGAAGACTGACAGCTCTTTCGGCAGCGTCTTGGGCTAGCTCTTTGAGAGTTTCTTCACGGCGCTCTTGATAGTCATTTACATTGAGATGAAGTTTGGGCCAAACACCAAATCGCTGGAAAATAATGAGAGAAAAAATCATACGAAGCGCGGACAATCCTTCACCGTGATGACCAACAAAGACTCCAGCTGACTCCTGAGGAAGAGAAAGAGAGATGTTGACGTTTTCGTCATCGGCCAGGTCGATCTTAATTTGATCTTCATCAAGAGCAAGTTGAGAAAGCACGTTGGACAAAATTTCTTTGATTTTTGACTGATCCATTTTATTTTTTAATTGATATACAAATTTATTATTTTCCGGTCACACGAGTGACAAAAAGACGAGCTTTTTTGTAAGCCGGAATAAGACCACCCCAACCGGAGAAGAAGTATTGCTGAACGAGAGAGAAGACAGTAGAAATTACCCAGAAAAGAACAAGGCCAGATTGAAAGTTGAGGGAGATAATGACCGTCATGAGAGGCATCATGTAGATCATTTGCTGCTGCATACTGGAAGCCATTTCGAGGCTGTTTTCTTCTTTTTTCTTTTCTTCTTTCTTTTTGGGATTTTTTACTTCAGACACAATGCCTGATTGCATCATAAGAGAGAAAACGAGCTGAGAAACACCAGCGAGAATGGGCATGATGTAGGTTCGGTCTGGTTTGGTGAGATCGAGATACAGGAAATAGGGGTTCATGTTGGTTCCACCAACTGATGATTGCCCGAGGAAAAACATAAACACCTGGTAGAGAGAGATGAGGATGATGATTTGAAAAATTTGAGGAAGACAACCGGCGGCAGGATTAATACCTTTTTCTTTGTAGAGTGCGATCTGGGCTTGTTGAAGTGCAGTTTTGTCGGTGTGTTTGGCTTTAAGTCTGTCTAGCTCTGGTTTGAGATCCTGCATTTTTTTGGCAGAGCGAAGGGAGGGGATAACTAATGGAAGAAGAATTACTTTGGTGATAAGCGTGATGGCGATAATGGAAAGACCAAGGTTGCCACCAAAGAGTTGGTAGAAAAACAAGAGAGCTTGGTAAAGGATTCCGTTTATTGGTGCGAGCATAGTTATTTGATTTTATCAGGAACCGGGTCGTATCCACCTTTGAAGAGGGGGTTACATCTTAGGATTCTATTAAGTGACAGTTTTGTCCCCTGAATAATACCATATTGACGGTAAGCTTTCTTGGCATAGACAGAACAAGTGGGAGAAAAACGGCAAGCAAAGGAGGAACCAAAGAATGATCTGCCGATGGCATGGTAAAGAGGAGAGAGATATTTGTGATAAAAAGAAATCATGCAATAAGATTATATCCTTGCTTGAAATATTGCTAAAAGAACTAATTGGATAATTTTTTTTGATTACTGCTTGATTTGATTTTTCTAAGGAAATTTTGTGAGGTAACGATACTTTTACCAATTTCTTTCTCTAATTTTTCTCGTGCTCCACCGGCGATTTTACCTCCCCGATGAGATATTTTTTTGTTTTCTTCAAAACCATGAGGGTGTTCTGTTTTGGTGATTTCTGTTGTCGAAGCTTCTCCCAACATCGAGAAGAGGAGTTCAAGATCTGTCATGTGATCTCGAAGGTTTTGTCTTTCCAGTCCCTTTATCTTTTTGTGTTCAGAGGGAGATATGCCAAAGGCTGCCTTGGAGATTTCTGCTGTCAGAATGGCGTAATCCAGTTGCTGTCTGACTCCATGGATTTGCCATTGTTCAGTTAGATCTTCACGAATAACTATAGATCGCATTCTTTTTTCGATCCAACCATCTGGATATCCCTTGGCTTTGTAGATAGCTCTGACTCTTTTTTGGGCAAGCTCCGGATCTTCAATTTCTTGAATTCTTTCATATCCCACCTTTGCTAACCAACGCTTGAATGGTTCTGCTTTGGGAGAGGGGATGGACTGAATAATACGAAAAACGCTCTCTGTGTTTGCACAGTCTGTATCGTATTTTTTTCCATCTGATGACGCTAATTTCAGTTGTCTACAAATTGTAGACAACTCAACTCCATCGCTTGACTTAACCCTAGTTTTCATGGCGTTCCAATACACCCTTGGTTTTTTACTATTCGTTAACGCCTCGATAACATCAACAACTGAAAACCACCATTCGTTTTTGAAGATGATTTTTCTAATCTCCTTTTTTTGGAAAATCGCTATCCTTGTTAACTCCTCAAATTTGTTGGACATAATAACAATTTAATCCAAACAATACCCGAAGTCAAGAGGATTTTAGAAGGTTGGAAAGGTCTTTTTTAAGAATTTGAAAATCGGTTTCATGAACCTGGCGTTTGGGAACGATGAGATAGTCTTTTGGAGGAATAGATGAGAGAGTATTTTCTATGATGGCAGAAGTGACTCTTTTTATCTTATTGCGATCAACGGCAAGGGAGGCAGTTTTTTTGGAGAGAAGGATGGCCAGACGAGGAGATTGAGCTTTTTTATCTTCGGGAGTTTCGGCAACTACAAGAGTAAAGAATTTGCCAAAGACGGTTTTACCGGTTTGGTTTAAACGTTCTCTATCGAAACGGAGTGATAAACGATGACTCTTTGGTAGAGCCATAGATTAAACGGATAATTTAGTCCTGCCTTTGGCGCGACGGCGTTTGATGACGTTGCGGCCATCATGGGAGGCCATTTTAATACGGAAACCGTGGGTACGGACGCGTTTGATTTTGTGTGGCTGGTAGACTCTTTTTGGCATGGTTTTATTTTATCATTGATGAGCGGAGCTTATTATACCGCATCTTTGTTGATTGCCACGATTAAAATGGATCTCTATGAGTATTGAAGAACATTCTGCGGAGATCGGGCATGAAGATACTTTGTGATGTCTTTTTGATGGGTATTTTGGGGGTTGTAGATTGTGGATAACATGGTAAAACTGAACTACACCTGCCCGGTTATTAATATTTTACGTTATGGAAATTGACGCCAGTCATCTGTGGCAAGCCGTTTGTGGAGACCTTTCCGTGTCGATGTCTCAGGCCGGTTTCAATGGATTCGTAAAACCTTGTTTTATAAGGACGGTGACTCCTATTGATAACGAGAGAATTATCGTAGAGTTAGCGGCGCCGACAGCGTATCATGTGCGCACAATTGACGAAAAATATTTTAGTTCAATCAAGCAGTCGATGGAGAAGATCTCACATAAAAAATGTGACGTGGCTTTAATCGTCGTTGAAGCAATAAAGGAGGAGAAAGAAACTAAAACTAGCGCAAGATCTGAAAAAGAAGAAGCAAATATGAATTTGTTTGCCTCACCAGAACCAGATAAACAAGCCGGCAATAACTTAAATCCAAGATATTTGTTTGAAAATTATGTTGTTGGTAGTTCAAATCGATTAGCTTTTGCGGCCGGAAAAGCGGTGGTGGATTTCCCCGGAACAAGACACAATCCTTTGTTTATCTATGGAGGAGTAGGAGTTGGTAAAACTCACTTAATGCACGCCGTGGGCCATGAACTGGTAAAAAAAGGGGTTGGGAAGGTGGTTTATGTAACCAGTGAGCAGTTTACTAATGACTTAGTATCATCACTTCGCTCAAAAATGACAGATGCTTTTAAAAAGAAGTATCGTCAAGTTGGCGCTTTGTTGATTGACGATGTGCAGTTCTTTGGCGGCAAAGACTCAACTCAAGAAGAGTTCTTCCACACTTTTAACGAGCTAACAAATAAGTCGGCTCAAATTGTGATGACTTCCGATAGAAAGCCTCAAGATATTGAAGGTTTAGAAGACAGATTAAAAAGTCGCTTTTTGGGAGGAATGGCGGTAGATATCGGTTTGCCCGATTATGAAATGAGACTCGCTATCTTGCGCCAGAAAGCTCAAGAAATTAAAGTAGAAGTGGAAGATGGTGCTTATGAGTTGATGGCTAACAACTTCAACACTAATGCACGTGAATTAGAAGGCACTTTTGTTAAATTGGCAGTCGGAGCAAGCTTGGAAAATGGAGTGCTCACAAAAGAAATGGTGCAACAAACAATGGGTTTGCCGGCTAACTTTGTGAAGGAGATAAAAGTCAGACCGATCAAAGTAGTTTCGACGGTAGCTAAGTATTTTGATTATAGAAACAAAGATCTTCTGGGGACAAGCAGAAAGGCCGATCTGGTGGTGGCTCGACATATTGCGATGTTTCTTTTGCGCGATACTTTGAATATCCAACTGGAAAAAGTGGGGGAGATTATGGGTGGAAGAGATCACACGACTGTGATGCACGCAGTGGAAAAAATGAAGGATGAAGTGAGTAATAATGCCGATGTACGGCGTAAAATAACGGCTATAAAACAAGCGTTATACACTTAAATATCCACATCTTATCCCCAGGACGTGGATAACTTTCGAAAAAGTGGATTAGTAGGGGGATAAGCACAAGGAGTGTTGATAAAGATACAAAGTTATCCAGAAAATTATCAACAGAAAATGTTAGTTGTTCTGAAAATAATAGTCACAACGGTTGAATAAATGATTAAAAAGTATGGATATAACAAACGAAGATAAATTAACAACAAGAGTAATAGGCAAGAGCCACGCTTATAATCAACAAATCAACACGACCTATTACTATCATTACTATTTTTTAGATTAATATAATAATTAGAAGGAAATTCTATGAAAATAATTGTTCAATCAGGAGAGCTTAAAAAATATCTGGGAATAGTAAGCAGGGGAGTGAGTAGCAGGCCTCAGTTACCAATATTGTCGGGAGTTCTTCTAAAAGCGGAAAATGATGAGGTGAGTTTAGTGGCAACCGATTTGGAAGTGAGTTTTTGGTTGAGTCTTTCGGCGAAGGTAGAAGAAGAGGGTGAAGTGGTGGTTCCGGCAAAACTATTTTCTGAGCTGGTTTCAGGTTTTCCTTCCGGCAACGTAATGATAACTGTGGAAAAACACGTGGTAAAAATTGAAGTTGATGGAATTGTATCGGAAATAGTGGGCCAGGGAGCTGAAGACTTCCCCAGTATCCCCAGAGCAAGTAAGGCTCAAGTAGTTCTTCGAAGCGGAGACTTTAGACAAAAAGTGGATAGAGTGTGTGTGAGTGCGGCCAGAGACGACACTCGACCAGTGTTGACTGGAGTACTTTGGGAAATTAATGAAGAAAAAGTGTCTTTGGTGGCGACTGACGGATATCGATTGTCGGTGGATAAGTTGACTTTGTCAAAAACAGAACTAGAAAAAGAAACGAGATTAATTTTACCTGCAAGATCTTTGCAAGAAATTTCAAAAATGTTGGGTGAAACCGGTGTTGATGTTTTTTCTTTGGAGTTTAGTAAGGAAAATCAACAAGTCATTTTTAAAGTGGGAGAGATTGAGGTAACTTCGAGATTGATTGCAGGCGAGTTCCCGCCTTATCAACAGATTATGCCGAATACTTACTCGTCGAGAGCTGTCTTTGGTAAAGCAGAGATACTAGAAGGCGTCAAAAGAGCTAATTTGTTTGCTCGAGATAATGCCAATATTATTAAGTTGCAAATGGAAAAAGATGGTGTGGTGGTTCGAGCTGAGAGTTCTCAGATTGGTACAAGTGTAAGTAAGGTAGAGGCAGTGGTTGAGGGTGAAGAATTAACAGTGGCGTTTAACGCAAGATATTTACTGGATTATCTGGCCAGCAGTACTTCGGAAAAAGTAGTATGGGAAACAGAGGGAGAACTGAAACCCAGTGTTTTTCGTAACGAAGATGAAGAAACTTGGGTGCAGGTGGTAATGCCTGTTAGGGTGCAGTAATCCAGTCGACTCTTACAAATTCAAGATCTTTTTCTGAAATATCGAAATAGTTTAGCCATGAAAATAAGTTTTCTCTGTTTTCTTTTACAGGAGTTTCGATTGTAATTGTGTATGTGGCGTTTGAATAATCGTATTCAATTTGGAATCCTGTTTCGATTATCGGAGAATTTTTACGAATAAAAGATAAATTTTTGTCGATTCTAGCTTTGTCGGTTTTACTATAATCTTCTAAATTTTTTTTAAATTGTGTATTCCATTCTTCTGTTGACTCAACTGGGTTTATCGGAGGTAAGACAATTGAAGCGCTTGGAGTTGATATTTCCGGAATGCTTTTTGTTATTTTTTTTGATAATGAAATAGAGTCAATGATTTGAATTATGAGGAAAAGAATAACAATCAATAATATTCCTCCCAGTATTTGATATTTTTTTGAAATATTTATTTTCATAGACATTTATATTATGGAACAACTGCCCACATTCGGAATAGTTTGTATGATGTATCAAGAGTGTGAATATAGTTTTCACCCATCCATGGATCCATAGTGGTTATTTGATTTCCTTCGTGGGCGACGATGACCAGAAGATGCCCACACCATCCTCCACCACAAGCCATATCACCTGTTGCTAAAATCATGCCACAGTTCGAGAGAACGCTGTCAGCTTCGGCAAGATCTGATCCGATATCGGTAACTGAAAGTCCACTTTCGGAAAGAATTTTTAAAGAGTTAAAATTGTCTGACCCACAAGAAACGTAAGGTATTTTGCCATCATAGACACGTGGTGGAGAATTGCTATCCCAGTAAACATATCCTCCGATTGAGTGTTGCCAATGCCAGACATCAGTAACATTTGAAGTTACACCAAAGCCGTTTAAAATCATGGTCATAGAAGCACTACTACAACCTGATGACCCAATTCGACAACTGCCAGCTGGTGAACAGTTTTTACAAAAAACGCCTGCCCATTCGGGGTCTCTTTGTGAAATAAAAATTCCTTCGGTATTAGCACAACCTGTGGCAGAGGTACGAGTTTTTGGAATTGATTCGAGTTGAACAAGAGTAGAAATAAGGGGGGCGACAACAATGGAAGAAACATAAAAGAAGAAACCTACAAGTACGCCTAAAACAAGAGTGCCCACAGCAGAACTGGCGGCGGTTGTTGTGGCGGAACCGATTCCGGAAAAAAATTTGGATACTGCTGAAACAGCACCAACAACAGGAACGATGAGAACATCTCTAGTTTTAATTTTTTCACCATAGACAGAAACAGCTACTTTTTGAACGACATTGACAGTTCCTTTTATGACAGAGAGAATAATGTCTCCAACAAGCCAGATTATAGCAGGAATAGCACCAACTCCTGTTGCTGCAAGACCAAATTTTGCACCAATACTGACTGCCAGTTTGGATAGAGCTTTCCCAAGACCTTTTTTTGTAAGTTCGGTGGCGATTTTCGTTCCGGCTTTAATGGCTGCTTTTCCTGCCGTAGAAGAAAGAATTTTTTTAACAACATAGTCACCTACTTTTTTGCCAACCCACGATCTAACGGCACCAATAGGATCTTCAACTATTCGAAAAATATTGCCAAAAACAACGGGGAATTTGTCAGATATTTTTGAGAAAAATTTTGTGACAGGTTGAGTTAATTTTGTCCAACCAGTGATAATTTTATTAATATTTTTTCCTATAGGAGTGTTTGCGAATTTTCCAAGCACAACAGGCACTTTGGTGATTTCTTTTCCTAAAGGTGAGTTGGCAATTCTTCTGATCTGAGTGCCGGCTGCATCAAATAAATCCTTATTGGATTTGAAAAGTTTACCAAGTTCTGATTCGGGATTGTTTTTTGCGTAGAGACGGGCTTTGGCAAGTAAGGTTGGGGTGAGCCCTTTGCCGTATAAAAGGATAGCTTGGGGAGAAAGATCGGGATCTTGAGTTTTGGAATTAGTTACTAAAGCAGCGGACATCTCGGCTTGATAGCCGGCGTGAGCATTTAGCTCTCCAGGCATGTTGTGACGAATCGCTGCTTCTAGAAGCGCTGCGTCGTCGAGAGAAGAAAATAGGCGCGGCTGAACACCATTGTTTTCGAGATTGGAATGAATGGAGATAAAGACATTGTTGGCGAGCTCAATTCGATCGAGAGTGTCAGGGTCTTTTGATAGTCTTGTTTGACTGTCTTTATTAAATTCTTGAAAAGCGACAGCTTGATTGTCAACAAAGACATCGAGTTGTTTGGGAAGATTTTCTATTTTTTGAGCAAGTTTTTGATTTGTTTCGGTGAGAGTTTTAATCTGAATAAGTTTGATTTCCAGATCTACGACTATATTTTGTTTGACTTCTTCTGCGTATTTTAAGAGAATAATTTCGTTTTCAGCAATTTGAGCAGTTAGGGTGGCTGCTTGTGTGGTTTGAGTATTGACCGCGTCGTAGACAGAGTGAACAAAATTTGAAGAAATTTTAGATAGATTTTTTTGATCTTCGGCTGATAAATCTGAGATGTTAATCAATAGTGAGGCGGATTGAATGGCAACATCAATATTGGTAACACAAATGGAGTTTAGCTCCACAGCCTCTTCGATGATTCTGTTTTGCGCTTCTACAGATAACTTTAAAAAGCTTTCATGAGTAAGAGCAACTTCTCTCACTGCTGCGTAAGAAGCAGCTAAAGCAGTTTTTTTTGAGTCTGATTTTGGAGAACCAAGCGAGATTAATACTTTATCTGCGTCTTGAAACTTTTCTCCTCTGGCTTGTCTTTTTTGTTTGTTAAGAAGAGCTTTTTGCTTTATCTTTGAATGGGCAATAGCTATTTTGACCTGTTCGGCAACCGATCTCTGAGAGTTTGATTTTATCTCTTCGCTTTCGAGAAGGGCTTTGTTTTTCTCGTACTCAGCAACTAAAGACTCGAGTTCTGGGGGAATGGAGGCTTCGGGTTTTGTTTCCTCTTCTTCGTTAAGAGAATTGAGTTTAATTATTAGCTTTTCGATTTCACCTGAGCCGGCAATATATTTTTGAAAAGAGTAGACGTCGATTATTCTAGGATCAATACGATCATCAGGGAAAAATTTAGGCCAGTATCCTTCATACAACGAATAAGCTTTGTTTAGAATTTTTAAAATTCTAGAATTTAGTTTGTCTTCTGAAACAGCCAAATACGAAAGAGAGTTCTTTAGATCCTTAATGTCTTGCGAATAATCATTTTTTGCCATATCAGTTACAAAGATTCTGCTTGTTGTTTGCGTGCTTCGAGTACTTCTGAAGGCTTGGTAGTGGAAAGAGCGTGTTCGTCTGGGGAGGAGATTACTTTGATGGCAACATGATTTTGTCCGGCAAAGAAAATACCTTCTCCGACACCGGCTGAAACTAAAAGTTGTTTTTCTCCTTGGGAGAGATAGAAAACTTCGGCTATTTGATTGATAGCGGCTGAAGATTGTTTGAGAAGGAATTTGAGGGCAGAGTTGGTAATGATGGCTTTACCATAGGGAGAGGCTAAAAAGTCGTCAACGTTTTGAGAGATGACAGTAACACCAAGATAGTATTTACGGGCACGCTTGACAAAACCTTGGAGAATCTTGGCAGAGTCTTCGTAGCGCATAAGATACCAGGCCTCATCTACAATGAGCATGCGTTTACGAAGATTTTTGCGTATTTCTGTCCAGACAAAGTCAAGAATCATAAACATAACGATAGGACGAATCTCATCAGCAAGATCGCGCATGGAAAAAACTGTAATAGGAGCATCGATATCGATATTTGATTGCTGATCGAAAGTGCCTTTGATACCGCCCATGACGTATCGCTCTAGTCTGGCAGCTAGTACCTTGGCTGTTTGATCTTCCATACCGATGATGGCACGGTAAAGATCTTCCATACGAGGAGGTTCTTGGGTGTGTGTGGCAGGATCATCAGTGATGTTTTTCTGACGATAGGTGAGAACGAGGGCGCGATTCATGGTGGCCTCTTCCATGGGGGACATGGCACCAATCATGATTTTAAGTAAGGAAATGAGGAAAAGATATTTGTAGCCCATTTCATCTTCAGTGCTTTCTAAAGGCCTCGCAATTTGAAACGGATTAATTTTGTGGGGAGAGTTGGCAGAAAAAGAAATGTAGTTTCCGCCTACGGCTTTGGTGACCATTTCATATTCGTTTTCCGGATCGAGAATGATGATTTGGGTGTCAAACATTAAAGAGCGAAGAATTTCTAGCTTAACGGCATAGGACTTACCGGCACCGGCTGTGGCCAGAACGAGCATGTTGGCGTTTTCGAGAGAGAAACGATCGAAAATAATGAGAGAGTCGTTGTGAGCATTGATTCCGTAAAGAATACCTTGGTTGTCTGAAAGTTCGGAGCTAGTGAAGGGAAAGGTGGTGGATAGAGCAGTTGTGTCCATGTTTCTTGTGATCATCAGCTTGTCTTTGCAGTATGGAAGAGTAGTTTTGAAGGCATCCTCCATAGAGAGTGAGGCGACTTTGCTGATAATGAGCAGAGAAGCGAGCATGCTTTGAACCTGAGAAGTGACAGTGTTGAGCTCTTTTTCGGACTCGGCAGAGATACTGATGTAAAGAGAAAACTGGAAAAAGCGTTCGGCACCTTTGACTAGCTGTGCCTGAAGTGTTTTAGCGTCTTCTAAAGCCGCTTCGGTGGCGGCTTGGGGAATACGACCTCTTTCGATGTCAGTGTTAATCTCGGCTTCCATTTCGGCCAGGCGACGCCTGAGGCTATCAAGAGTGTCTTTGGAGTCACTAGGATAGATGTACATGGAGATATCAAGAGAGTGATTGAAGTTTACGAGAGGAGCAAGCCAGTTGGCGGAAACATAACGAGGGTAACCAGTGACAAAAAGAGTGCGAATGTAGTTGTCGTCAATCTTGATAAAAGAAAAATCAACTTCGATGGAGGAGGGAGCTAAAACATCTTGAATTGAAGCGGCGTTGGTAGTGTCTTTGATGGCCGAAAGAGGAGCTCTGGGCTTTTCTTCAGTTGATGTGACAGGAGCCGCCGAGACAACGGGTGGTGTTTCGGTCTTTTTGGCACCAAGAGAAAAGAGATTTAACCCCATGATTAAGTATAACCGAAAAGGGGTTATTTAGGGATTAAAGAAGGGTTGATTTGAGCTGGGCTGAGTGTGGTTGAGCCTTGGTTGTAGATAGTGTAGAAAAAAGTAACAAGATCGCTGGTTGTTAGTTGGGAAGCTTTGAGCCCTAAACGAGCAAACTGTCGAATTAAATGATCGCGACGAGGATAGAGAACAGTAGAAGCTTTTTCTTCGATATACACCAGGTCAAAAGGAGGTTTTTGAGGAGCTTTGGCAAAAGGATTGAAGTTGGATTTGGACAGGCCAAGTTCGATAGCTGAAAAAGGAATAATCACATAAAACTTTTTTTCCAAAACACGGTTTTCTTTGACAAGGGATTTGACAAACTGGCGATAAGCCAGAAGCTGTTCCTTAATTTTTTGGGAAGAGACAGACTGAATACGGGTATCGATGAGATTGAGGTAGTCGGAAATATTTTTTCTCTGGGAACGGATAAGGATTTGAACAGGGAAAGAAAGAGAGTTTAGAAGGCCAGCGTAGGCATAAATCGTAGCATCTTGTTCCTCTTCTGAGAGAAGATTGAAGTTGATGGCGGTGGTTTTGAGAACCAAGGCGGCTGAACCATCTTTGAGAAAAACGAGATGATCTTTGATGGCATAGATATCGAGATGTTCTTGGGTAGAGGCTTTGATGTTGTCGGGCATTTTCTTTATTGAGCTTGGATTTTAAGAGGTTTGACAATGTCTCCGGTAAGTTCGAGAGAGTAAGGAGCAAAGGAAAAGCCTTCTTTTTCGGCGAGAATTTGGAAAAGACCAGAGTCAAGAGGCCTGGCGAACATAAACTGCCCAAGTTTGTTGCTCTTGGTGGCACGAAGAGTGAGATTGTCTTTTTTGATTTCCACCATAACGCTGTCGAGGATATGTCCTGAAGGGGTGAGAGTCAAACCAACAAGAGTGTTGGGCGTGGTAGGAGTAAAAGGAATGGGGAGGTTGGTGGTGGGAGCCGGAGCTTGGGCAACAGGGGCTGTTTGAATAGCTGGAGCCGGCTCGGGTGGGGCAATTGGAGTAGTAATGGGTTCTGGTGAAGGAGTTGGTTGAGTAGCCGAAGGAATTTCTTGGGGTGGAGTTTGAGCCGGAGCTTGGGCAACAGGGGCTGTTTGAATAGCTGGAGCAGCGGGCTGGTCCGGAGTAACCGTTTTTGAGGCTTCGGTAATCTCGATACGAGCATTGGTGACGGGCTGAGCGATTGCTAGATTATTTTCTTTTGTGGGGACGGCAGTTTCGGTGCTTGATGGGCTGGCGACAGTTCTTTTCCAAGAATATTGGGTGGGTGAGTAGATAGATTTGATGAAAGCGATTAGCCAGACATCAAGAGAGCGACCTTGAACGGGAACGAAGGCTATGCCAACACCAAGTAGAAGGAAGGCAAAGACGATGGGGTATTTGAAGAAGAAAGGCAGAGGAATACTGTAGGCTATGATGGCAAAAACAACACAGATACCCAAGGAGGCAAACTGTTTGAGAGTCATGTCACCAATGAGCCTGAAGCGATAGCTACTGATGTCTTGAGGTAGAGGGTGCTGTTGAATGGCCATAGATCTTCCTCTAGTATAGCGAATTTGTGGAGAAACGACAGATTAATGATATAATTTGGACAGTTATAGGGCTTAAATATATGAATGACATGCTTCAAGAAGTAATTCGATTCAATCCTGATTTTAGTCCGGATACTGGCGGTGCTGGTGGCGGATCTGTGGAAAAAACTGAACAACAAAAAAGAGAAGAACAGTTTGCAGAGTTGATGGGGTCAAAAATTGTAACTTTAAGAAATGTGATTTTGAGATATGAAGAAAATCCAAATAATAGAGCGAAGCCTGAAGATATAAAAAGAGCTTACGATTCTAAGGGATATCCTGATATTTTGAGTGATGCTTTGAAAGAATCAGGGTTAGTTGAGGGTTCTCTTGAATATGTACAGCTCAAAAAAAGGCTAAATTTATGGAGTAGATATAGTGAGAATGAAGTAATTCCTGAGAATGAAGATGAATATTTTACGGATTTAATGGGAGGGCCAGAGTCTCCAGTAATGAAGGCGAGGGAGGAAATGGGAGGAAAAATTGAGGCGGGCTTAAATCCAAATAATAAAGAAAGATTTGAAGCACTTGGAGATGAATACGTGACTGCTTATAACGAAGCGATCAAGAAAGCAGGAATTAATCGAGACACACCCGAAGGAAGGGAACTGGCAGGTCGACTTGCTGCATGGTGTTTAATGGAAGAACCGAAGAGGGAGGAACCTAATAAAGAGACGACTAATGTGGAGAGGAGAGAAATGCCCACAGAACCAGAAAAATACAGAAAATTCATAAGGAAAATGTTGGTTGAGGTAATTCAGAACGAAACGGAGACCGGTAAGCTAAATTTTAACCAGATTGAAACTTCAATCAAGACTCTGGTTAGAGAACGATTGATGGGTTCATCACCATCAGAAGGTAATTACGGATATTTAGAATTGTACCCCGAAGCTCTTGGAGATCATCGAGAAGAATTGAGGGAGTTGATAAAAGAGGAAGTTGAGGCTAGGGCTAATTTAAGAAAACTACAAATTAATGAAGAAAGATATAAACAGGGAAATAAGAAAAATTCATTAACTAATTATTTGCGGGATATGGAGGGTTCAGAAGGAAGCTTTGCAAATCCATCAAATATTTCAATAGAAACGTATCGATGGTTAAAGAATCTTGATAGTTTGGGAGACCCTGATTTGACAACAGGGAAAGTCGACAAGGCTTTAATGGTGCTGTTAAAACTTGGGGAACAAAATCCCGATTTTTCTGATCCCGAGATGAGTAGTTTTACACAATTTAGAACAGGATCGAAAAACATCTATGATCCTAGTTACGGTGAGGATAGCAAGAAAAGAGCTCTCGATGAGGTCGCAAGCCGTTACGGTAATGATGCTTTTAATATTGCCTATCAAATCTTTCAGGCATATAAAGAAGAGGGAAACTATAATCCTGATCACTATTTGTATGGACTGTTTCAGTTTGCACAAGCAAGAAAGGGTTCATATGCAGGGGGTACACCAACTGGTTCTATAAGGGTATACTCCGAACAAAGTTCTGATGGGGGTCATGAAACTCAGATTCCCTTTTTGGCACTTTCGCCTTTGAGGGCACAGCAAAAAATTAGTGAGACTATGGATCCTGTTTCTGGAGAACCGAAAGACGTTAAAGAGCCATTTTTCTTATACAAAAAAGCACTACAAGGGTTGTTTTTGAGATCCTTTACTCCTTCGACGATAAAAAATACTCCTGAAAGAGAAGCTTATGCTACTGTGAAGGAAGCGGTTACAGTGAAAACAGCAATCGAAAATATAGGAATTCTTGGTACCTTAGCAAACAAAGGTGACCAAATACCTGAAGCGGTCAAACACCTTATTACCCTGAGAAAAAGTGGACAAGAACTGGTTGATAAAAAAGTTTTTACTCAAGAAGAGTGGGATAAACAGATGTTGATTGAGACAAAGAACGCAATTTGGGAGTTAAGCATTAATTATCCAACAAACAAAGATTTGAGAAATCAATCATTGGCAAAGCCATATTTTCTCCTCCCCTCCAAGTTGATTGAGTTATTTGTTAAACTTGGGGATTTAACCGGTAATAGGGAGTTAAGAATTATTCAGAATGAATCGGATTATTCGGTATTAAGAGAATATGTTACAAAGATGATGAAGACTACGTACGATAGAATAAAAGACCAAGGAGTGAAGGGTGGAAAAATACCATGGCACAAAGAAGATGACGAGATCTTGAAAAACGAGAAGAAAAAAGTATACAACGCTGAGTTGCCGCGTACTCTAGGAAATTCTGAAAGCTATCCAAGTGGTATTTGGGCTATGCTTAGGGGTATTTGGGACATGTTTAGGTGATGAAGAATAGAAAGTTTTAGATTCCCTTGATTGTTTTGAGTCTATTTTGCCACTTTGTGGCATTTCGAGTAAGGTTTGAGGGTGGGGTTCCTGAAGGCTGTGTGCTGTCGTAGAATTCTCCAACAGCCTTGGCTCCACCAAGCCCACTTTCAAGAGCTTTGCCAATGCCAGAACCATATTTGAACGGAGGCACTTTCAAAGCGTCTTTGATGATATCAACATATTTCGAAGCCATAAGAAGAAGGCCAAGACCAAGAAGGGCGAGAATAGCACGACCATCGGAACCACCAATGGCGTTGTGTGGACCAATTAAGGGAATGTTGTATACATGTGTGCTTCCAGTCGGAACTAAACTGACAACTCCGAAAAAATCTTCACACTTGCCTGCTCCAAAGATAAGACCAAAAGTACTGGTGCATAAACCCAAAATCGGCTGGATCATAAACATATAAGAAAATAATAGAAGAATAATTGTGACGGGAAAAACAGCAACATTGGCCACGATACTGCGGAACCAGTTACCAATGGCTGATGATCCGGGAAAAGCATTGCCGAGTAGTACAAGCGGGGCGGTGATTAAGGAAATAACGATAGAGATAAAAGAGCCAATTAGTTTGAGAAATAATTTTCCATAAGAAATCAAAACAGCAATGGAAATAATGAGACTAATGAGAAAAGCTGTCCCTGGAATAATAATAGGAAGTATCACTGCTGCTGTTGCAAAACCACCCAAAACTAAATTGAGTACGCCAATAACTGCAGCGGGGGCTGCAACAATCGAGTTAGTAAACATAGAGCCGATCATGCCAAGTTTTCCAAAACCAGAAGCAGCACTTGCTGGATTCCAAGTAGAGGCACCCGTGGTTATTAAACCCTGAGAGTTGAGATAGCCGAAGATAAAATAAATGACGACATACATCAAATCAAAAACCAAACCAACAATGGCGTAGGAGAAGGTAATTATTAGTAACGTAACTATGAGCTTGGGAATGGCAAGCTGAACTGAGATAACTGTTTTTTGACCGAGATTGACACGAAACATCATCATGAAGCCATAAATAATAAAGAAGGCAACAAGACCGAGGTAGGCTAGATTTCTTACAGCTATCCAAATGGGCAGAAAAGGAGAGAAGGTGTCAAAGCCGATGCCGTTTGAAGCAGCTAAGGCTGATGGGATGACCTTGTGTTTTTGAAGATTGGTGTTTATGTGCGCAAAGTATGATTGCGTTGAAGCTGGCTGATATTGATATAAAGTGGCAATTAAACTGCTTCCTTGCCCCAATAAACCGTTGTTTTGAGACGCGAAGAACTGTTGTCTGGCTTCAATTAATCCTGTGTCACCGTTGTCTTTTAAAAATTGAAAAACATCCTTGAGGGTTTGGGAAAAGGTTTTGTTTGGATCCTTTTTGCCTGAGATTTTTTCGGCAAGATCAAGAATAACAATGTCGGCAAAACCAACTCCTTCGCCTCGGAAAGTGTCGTCGATGCATTTTCCTGAGTACCAAGTTTCAAGATTCATTTGAGTGCCAGATCTTTTTTCGCAGAATTCTTTGAGAGCTTTATCTAGACTTCCATCTTGTTCAAGAATTTCGTCGAGCTCCTTTATTTTTATTCCAGTTCCAGTACCAGTGGGGGTGGGGATGGGAGTGATTGCGGGAGGAAGTACTGGGGTGGCAGCGTATGTTTTTGGTGCAACAACAAAAGAAAGAATTACGAGGGTGAAGATGGTAAGAATTGAGGACAAGCGGCGTAGCATATTCAAAAATTATTATACACGAGCGATGATGATTAAGGCAGAAGATTAAGAGTTTTAATCCAGTTTTCAGAAATCTCTCGAATATATTGTCTGCCGCCAATATAGATGTGCAAATCTTGAATATCAACGCCATTATCTTTAAGTACACTGACAACTTTTTCAAATGATTCTTTAAAGGCCACCATGTCGGGACTAGTCGCTGGATCTTTTTGATCGTAGGTGTAGTCTACGCCGTAGATTTCGACTCTAATAATATCAGGATCGTCGTTGGGATAATTGTCGATGGAAATATCAGTGTTGATATTGGCCGAGGTTTGGAAACCATTGATGCTGATGGGTAGTTTGGGGAGAAGGACACTCTTGGCTTTAAAAGCAGTTTTATTATCTGATTGAATCAGTATCGAGAGAGTTCTGGTTGATTCTCCGGGAATGATTGGCTCAGTAAGAGTTCCTTGAGTAGAACTCAAAGAGCGAGTGATCAAAACGATCACAATAGTAATAAGAAGAATGATTGAACCAATTAAGAGAAAAATTTTTGTTTTTCTTAACATATTAGGGCAGTGAATTGTAATAATTTAAGGCAATACCAAAAGCACCGGGGCGTTTGAAGGGAATAACTGCACCACAGTAACCGTCATAAGGACAGCGAAGATACATAAATCTGTGTTTTTCTCCTAAATAACTTGAAGCATAAGGATCGTCTTCACCTGGGTAAAGGCCATATCGAGTGCTTCCAGGGGGACAATGTCCTGAAGCAATACTGTACTGGGGAGTGATACCAATATTACCGGGGAGTGACCAATCAATACGACAGTTGGAGTTTCCGCCACCGTTGTAGTTGGAGAGAGCGGTGATGACATTTTGATAAGAAGCTCCGGTGGCCCCTTTTTTCTTAAGTTCGTTGCCTGAAGCAATAGCACTTTCAAGAAGAGTGTTGTATACCTTTCCATTTTGGTCTGGTTCGGGATCGCCGATTTTGCGACCACTGATTAGAGATTGACATGGTCGGCTGCTGCCTTCCATAAAATGAACAGCGGCGAGAATAACACAGGATACTCCAGTTTGTTTTTCAGCTTCGGCGTAAACGGCTGAAAGTTCTGGAGTAACATTGGGAACGAAAGAACTTAAAACCCGTCCAAAACCAGTAGAAGCATATTCTGCTGCAAATCTGGCGAAAGAAGCTTTGGAACAAGTTCCAGTAAGAGGTTCGTCGGACAGAGAGCAAGCGGTGGTTTTGGGTATTTTCTCGCCACAATTTGAGGAAGATTGTTGTTCTGAGGGAACAAGCCAGCAATTTTGCAAAAGATGCATAGAGTCTTGAGCGAGATTATTCTCACGATCGATAGAGCTGGATCCAGCAACAGTGACTGTTGCAGTTGATACTTCCGAAACAGCAGTTGTGGCAACAGAAGGAGCGGCGATAAGTTTTTTTGGTAAAGCAGAGTTAGAAGCATAATCAGGTAAAAACATTTTGTAAAATGATGGCTGGATAGGGTTGAAGATTTTTTCAGAAATCAAGTTTAATACTGCTTTGGCTGCCGCATCTAGGGTATATCCAGAAGTATTGGTAAATACGGGTTTGCCACCCATAACTAAATCTGTGAGAGAGATAATGTTGGGATTATTGAAAACGGTGACGGGTTTTCCGGTAGCCTGACCGGAAAGCTCGTATACAAATTGACCTTCCTCGAACACACAGCTATATACTGAACTAAGACACTCTTGTTCACTGCTTGAGTGCATTCGACAGTCTCCATACATATAACAGTACGCGTCACCATAGTTACAGGAACATTTGTTGGGGATAGTATCAATGTTGGTGGAGGTTACTGGTATGCTGATTGTTTGACTGGTGATCGGATTTGTGGGATATGTTTTGGCTGCAGACTGTGATGATCCAACACTTGCAGAAACACAGTTATTGTTTAATTCAGGAAAAGAAGCAATTATCTTTAAAAGAGGATACTGAAAAGCTTCCGTAATTGGAGTAAGAGGTATGCCAATAAGAGAAGTAGGATATTTTGTTAAAGATTTATTAACCCATCCGGGTGTATAAAAATCAAAAAGACCAGGAATGTTAGCATCTCCTTGATATCCCTTGAGCCCTGAGAGAATGGCTCGAAGATAGGGAATATTTTCTTCGGATACATTTACACCGCTGGAAGTGTAAGCACGCATGCTTTCAAAATCAAAAGGTAATAGTTGATCATATTTTTCTCGAGTTTCGGGCTTGTTTTTGGAAAGTTTAGTGTATTGATCAAGATACAATCCCTTTTCCCAACAACTGAGGAATAAATTGTCTGTCTCGAGACCATATCTTTTTAAACAAGGATAACCATTTAGCTCACTTTTTAAGTCGGAAAGCTTTACCTCGTGTTGTTTTTTGTCTTCACCTACGTAGTAATAAGTATGATTATCGGTTTTATCAATAAAATATGCCTTGAGTTTTGCTTGTGAAAGACTGTCGAGCATACGCCAGAAAGTACGAAAAGACTCCTTGGCAGCTTTTGGGTCAGCTCCTGGATGATCAAAAAGAGCGTTGAAGAGATATTTCTGTGCGATTTTGTCTGGATTCATAGTTTCTAGTGTCTTAGTGTCTGGACCAAGAAAGCCAATCTGGGCTTCAGAAATATCAGTGGAAACTTCAACATTTCTAACCAAAAAAGATCCATTAGGAACAGGGTCTGAGCCAATAAAAATTTCTTTGTAAGTAACAGTGGGAGCAGAGATACACGATAGAGGATAAGAAATAAACGATTCGCTTGAGTCAAGTAAATTGATTCCCAAAGACTCAATTGTTTTTGGTAAAGAATAACAAGTACTGCTGGGCGGGTAAACTGTGCCATCGCGATCGCACACTTCTTTATTTACTGGAAGAGGCTCAATGGTTGGAGTAGGAGCGATTGTTGTTGAGGGGATGGGGGTGACTGTGGTTACAGGAGGTGAATCTGGAGAAACAGCAAAAATTTGGAAAGGAAACATAATCCATGAAGTCGTAAACAAAATTATGGAGAGTAGAAATTTCTTCACTAAAACAATTATAAACAGTAAATAAGTATCTTATGGTGTGGGTTGAGCAGTTTCAATGGTGAAGGTAGTGACATCAGCCCCCGTGAATTTTTTGATCAAAATTAGAATAAGCCAGGCGACAGCAAGAAGAATAAGACCAATAACTGCCCAGGTGAAAGTATCCCAAGCAGATTTGACGGCTTTGGGATCGGCTCCTGCAGTGATGAGACGAGCACCAGCAAAAATAATCATACCGACAGCAACCAAGGCGAGAAGGGCGGGAACGGGACTAATAAGGTTTTGAAAAATGCACTCGAGTCCTTTGATGGTGGCAACACCATCAGAAACACAATCAGCATTGGTTGTCCAGGTTGTTTGGGCTGCAGTGACGGCATAAGCCTGGGGGATAAGTTGAAAGGTCATACTGATATTTTACAGTATTATTTGTATAGATTTCCGATCAGGTCGGAAATGACAACAAAAACCCCGGATGCCCGGGGTTTCTTTAATAAACTAAAATACTTTTTTAGTTATAAGGTGTAGGAAGTTGAATGGAGCCTCCAAAGATGTCGATACCGAAGAAATAGGAGATGAGCTGTATTAGGGCCCAAGAAACAGCAACGATGGCTAAACCAACCAAAGCGGCAGTAATGCGATTTCTGGCGTTTTCGGTTTTATTTTTGTCTCCACCGGAAATGAGCCATTCGATACCACCCATAACGAGAAAGACAAAAGCAAGGATACCGGCAATGATAAAAATAACTTGAATACCTGAAGAAATGAACTTACCCATATCGGTAATTTTCATGTTTGCTGGTTTGAGTGAACCAATTTCGGCAGCTAAAGCTTGGGGAATAAGTGACATATATTTTTCTTTTATTAATTAATGGAGACTATGTTTATTATTATAGCTTTTTTGTTTGATTGTCAACTGACACCTACGGGATTGTCGGTACAGAGCTTACTAAGGTCGATACCAAAGAAATCAAGAACAATGATGTAGATGGCATAACTAACGGCAACAATGGCTAAGCCAATTAGAGCATTGCTGAGTGTTTTTTGGGCAATTTCGATCCTGCCTTTGTCTCCGCCGGAAGTAAGCCAGTTGATGCCACCAACGACCATAAAAACAAAAGTAGCAATGGCAGCAACAATAAAGGCCACGTTGATGGCGTTGCCAACTAGATTGGCGATGCAGGTATATCCAAAAAAACCCTCGACTTCTTTACCTATGTCAACTTTCTGCTGAGCTTCGGAATAAATAACGGCAAAAATATTTATCATAGATTGTTGGGAAAGACGGGTGCGAGAATGTTAATTTTGAAAGCGCCTTGAATAAAATAGGCAATGGCGTATGAGCCAATAAGAACCGCAAGGCCGATGACGGCATTGCTAATCATTTTTTGACCAGTTTCAACTCTGCCTTTGTCTCCGCCGGCCGTGAGCCATTCGATGCCTCCCCAAATTAGAAAAATGAGGAATGCGACTCCACCAAGAGTAACAACAGAACGCCAGAGAATGCCAATGTAAAAAGCGAGTCCTTGGGCGGGAGTTTTGTCTTGAATATTAGATGGTAAAGCTTTGTTGACAATTTCATCGATTGCGTAAACCTTTGAAATTAGTAGATTGGTCATATTTGAGTATTAGTTTGTCCAGAGAGCGCTTAATGTTTTAAAAGGATTAAGGAAGTCGATACCAAGGACACCGCCAACAATACCAGTGACAAAGAGAGCTGCTACCATGGCCACAAGACCGATGACACCTTGAGTCATCTGAGTTTGAGCTTCGGATACTTTGGCTTTGTCTCCGCCTGCTGTGAGCCATTTGAGCCCACCAAGAGTGAAGAAAATAACGAAAGCTAAGCCCCCAACAATAGTTAGAACGGTAACGACAGAAGAGAGAATTTTACCGAACTGAGTTGAGGTTGTGTCTCCTGTGATTGTGGTAACTCCTTCAAAACCAAAATTACCGATGCCTCTTATTGGGCCGGTGGTAATATCGGCAGCGTGAATGGGTTTGATGATGGAGTTGAGTAATGACATTTATGGTAATACTGATTTAAAGACCGGATTAAGAATAATATCGAACTTGCCAAAAAGTAGTTGGCTAACAATGGCGATAATAACAAAACTAGCCGCGATGACGACCAAGCCAATAATACTCATGGTGATTTTTTGACCAGCTTCTTGAATTTTGGCTTTGTCTCCGCCGGAAGTGATGTAGGTGAAGCCACCGATGAGAAATTGTGAAAGACTAAAAAGCCCGGCAATGATGATGAAAAAGCGAATGATGACACTGATATAGTCGCCAGTTTTGCCGACGTCTGTCATGATGCCTGTAGGAAGAGCGATGGTGCCGACAACTTCGTTAATTGGGCTGTTGATGGGAGTTGGAGTCATATTTTTTATAAAAAACTTAAGCCGAGGATGGAGCTCATGAGCCTGGTAATAAGGAAGGCAGCTGCAACAACGACTAATCCAATTATGCCATAAGTTAGAGCGAGTGAAGACTGAGCTGTTTTGGCTTTGTCTCCGCCGGCAACAATAAAAGAGAAACCGGCAATTATGATAGTGCCAAATGCGACGATGCCGGAAATTATTAAGATGTTGTAAATGAGAGGACTGACGAGAGTGGAAAGGGTGACATTATTACCACCTAATTTTTCGGCAGGTTTATAAATACTGGAGAGATCAACGGCCAGAGCCTCTTTTGCTAACATTGAGTACTATTTTACAGTAAAATCGGAACATGGTGAATATTTCTTTAGGATATCGGGCAAAAGCAAACCTAGAACGATTGATTGTAAGAATCGACAAGAGCCTGGAAAAATACTGGAATGAAGAAATTGAGAAAAATTTTGGTTTTGAGAAGGTTCAGAAAGAAGTGATAAAAAAAGTGTTGCTTCATGCAAAAGAACATAATTTGAGATCAGCCAAGAGATTGAGAGCTTCTTTTGTGTATTACGGATATTTATTAGGGAAAAGAGAAAAGAAAAATGTAAAAGAAGTCTGGAAAGTGATGGAGGGAGTTGAACTGGTACAAACAGCTCTTTTGATGCATGACGATTTTATGGATGAGGACAAGCTGAGAAGAGGGCTGCCGACAACTCACGAGTTTTTTGGAGAGGGTGATAAACACTACGGAGAGTCGATGGCGGTAAACGTAGGAGATTTGGTGCTTTGTTTGGGGTATGAGCGAATCCTGAAAGCCGGTTTGGATAGAGAAAAAGTGTTGAAGGCGGGAGAAATAATGATGAGGGGGATTGCCAACACAGCCTTTGGACAGATCTATGACGTGACCTTGCCCAAACTTGGTGAACTAACTGAAGAAAAAGTATTGGCGGTACATAGGGCAAAAACATCTATTTATACTTTCCAGAACCCGTTGATTATTGGAGCTGTACTGGCAGGGTTAGACCCAAAAGTGCTGGCGATCTTAGAAGATTACGCTTACTGGGGAGGTGTGGCTTTTCAACTCAAGGATGATTTACTGGGCATGTTTGGAGATCAAAAGAAAACAGGGAAATCAACCAACTCGGACCTACTTCAGGGAAAAAGTACTTTGTTGATCGCCAAAACATTGGAGCTTGGAAATGCGTCTCATAAAAAGATGTTGCTTGCGGCTTGGGGAAATAAGAAGGCGTCGATGGAAGAAATTGAAAAGGCTAAAATGGCAATTAAGGATTCAGGATCTTTTGGTTACTCGATAAACAAGGTAAAAACAATGGCAGCAAAAGCGGTGAAGATTGCCGACAGTTTGAAAAATTTCGATTTAAACACTGAAGCGGTGGATTACTTGAAGGGGATTGCTGAGTATATTGTGGCGCGGGAGATATAGATTATTTTATAGATTCCCGATCGAGTCGGGAATGACAAAGATGAGAGTGTTTGGAAGAAAAACAGCGATAGGATAATCGTCATGGAAGTACCACGATTTTGGAGAGAAATGAAAACAAATACAAGTTTTACCGGCCGAGAGGTTGGTGATTTTGGAGTAGAGCCGGCAAATTTTAAGTTTCCGGGAGGTGAGATTCCTTTATCTGGTTCATATGAGGAAATTTATTCTCGTTTTGAAGCGAAAGGATTTTTACCCGAAGTAATTGAGAAAATTTTATTTAATCTTTTTGGAGCTGTCGCCTCCGAAGCGACGGTCTCTTTTGAGAAAATCGTCAATGGCCAAAGTGAGCTGGTCGGGAGTGAAGTCGGGGAAGAGAATGGGAGTGAAGTAGAGCTCGGAGTAGACAGATTGCCAGGGAAGGTAGCCAGAAAGACGCTTTTCGCCGCCGGTACGAATAATTAAATCAGGATCAGGAATACCGACAGTATCAAGATGAGAAGAGAAAAGAGTTTCGTCAATCTGGTCTGCAGGTATTTTTTCAGTCACAATTTTCTTGACGGCCCTGAGAATTTCGTCACGACCGCCATAGTTTAGGGCAAAGGTGACGGTAATTTTGTGATTTTTGGATGATTTACTAATCATTTCTAGCGATTTTTGGGCAATGTCTTTGGGAAAACGATTTATGTCACCTAAAATGCGGAGTCGGGCACCTCTTTGGATAAAGCGAAGAGCGAGAGAACCCAGAGCAAAACGAAAAACTTCAAAAAGCCCCTTGAGTTCATCTTCGTCTCTTTTCCAGTTTTCGGTAGAGAAAGCCCAAAAAGTAACATATGAAATTCCTAGGTTGACACATTTCTCAATTAGAGGTTCAATGGCGTTTTTGGCGGCTTGTTCGTGACCTTTGACGGGATCAAGCCCTTGAGCTTTTGCCCACCTGCGATTGCCGTCCATAATAATTGCGACGTGTTTGGGAGAAGATTCCATTAGTTTGATTATATCAAAACGAGGCTAAACAAGAGTGCCAAGGCCTAGAAAGTTGGTGATAAGTCTGACGATGACAAAGGCGACAGCAACCATAATAAGACCAACAACTCCATTCAAAATACGTGTTGTAGCGGCGGCAACCTTTTTGGGGTCTCCGGAGCTGAGCATGTAATCCCGGCCCGCCATGACTAGTGTGGCGAAGAAAATTAGTCCAATAATGATAAATACGAAGTCGATTAAATTAAAACCGCCGCCGGTTAAGAGTCCTCCCAAAGTGACAGTTTTAATGTTTGTGGCAGGATTCTCAGGAGAATTAAGCAGGGTGGAAATATCGACGGTGGGAGAGATGGCCAAGGCGTTGTTTATAAAAGTCATAATTTTATGTTAACCCAGGAATTCCTAGGATATTAATACCAATTAAGTTCACTAGAAAAACAGAAAGAAGAATGAAGAGAAGTCCTATGATGGCTGAGGTAATGATTTCACTGCCGGCTTTGAGTTTGTCTGGCATGCCAGCACTGGTGGTAACGATAAAGGTGCCGTAGAGAATTAGAGCTAGAGCAAGCCCGCCCCCTACACCTGTCGCTAGACGTAGAACGGAAAGAATAAGCTCGTTGCCGGAGCCGACTTTAATACAGCCAAGGGCAGTATTAATACCACTGTCTGGATCTCCTGCGGTACAAAAAACTGGCGTAATGACAAGAAAACGATGTTTCATGAACAGTGTAATTTTATCATGAGTAGATAGAAGCTTGTCGTCTTGATATAAACTAGATAGAGATGAAATGGAGATATTTATTAATTGTGGCGATTGTTTTTGGTTTTTATGCCGGTGTGGTTTCGGCGGAAACGAACTGTGATGGAAAAAATGGAGATGATTTGTATAACTGTTTGGGGTCGCAGATTAGTGAATTGACAAAATCGTTGAATACAAATAAAGAGGCGGCAAGTGTGATTCAAACGAAACTAAAGTCTATCCAGTCTCAGATTTCGGTGGCCGCAACAAAACTAAAAGTAACGGAAGCAAACATAAAGGATAGAAGCGAGAAAGTGTCGACACAGTACTTAATCCTGTCGGCCAAGATTCGAGAGATGTATATGAGGCTTCGCTCTCAACCTATATGGATAAGCCTGTTTTCATCGATGAATATGGGAGAGGTAAGGCGAGAGCTAGCATATAGACAGGATAGTAACGAAACAGATAAACAGATGATAGTGAGCCTGGTTTCTGAGATTGGAACTTTGGAAGCAGATAAAAAGAAATTGGAGAAACAAAAAGCACAACTTGCAAAACTCCAAGCTGATTTGGATGCGCAAAATGCAGTTTTTCAAAAAGAAATAAAAAGTTTGTCAACAAAGATCGCAGAGCTGTCAGCAAAACAACAAGCAATCTTGGCAGAGAAACAAGGGACTTTTACAACGACGGTTGGAGATGTGCCTCTGGCTGATGATGTGAATGCTCGACCGGATTACAATCCTGGATTTTCACCAGCCTTTGCGGCGTTTTCTTTCGGTGCTCCTCACTTTAAAGGAATGAGTCAGTACGGAGCGTATGGAAGAGCGAAGTCCGGGCAAAATGCGGATGCTATTTTGCACGCGTATTATGGAGGGATTGAGATAAAGAAAGATTATCCGGGAGATAAAAAAATTAAAGTGCAAGGCTATGGCGAGATGGATATTGAAACTTACATGAAGCGAATTTATGAGGTGCCAAATACTTGGGGAGATGAAGGTGGCTTTGAGGCCCTTAAGGCACAAGCCGTGGCTGCTCGAAGCTATGCTTTGGCCTGGACTGATGAAGGAAGAGGTGGGGCGATTTGTACAACTCAAGCTTGTCAGGTTTATAAGAACTCAGACAAAGGGGGTAACTGGGAAAGAGCGGTGAACGAGACTAAGGGTTGGGTGCTGTGGAATAATGGAAAACCGTTCAAGGCTTGGTATGCATCGACATCTGGAGGCTATCAAGAGTCATATACAGATAGTAATAGCGGATATACGACACCTTCTTTGTGGGACACGCCTTCGGGACGAGGAGGCTGGACCTCGACTGCTTATGAAAAGGTTGGAGGTAGTCCTTGGTTTTATAAAGGTTGGTACAAGGGAACTTCGGGGGACACTTGCGGCAGGTCACATCCGTGGCTTACAGGAGAAGAAATGGCAGATATTTTAAATGCTTGGGTGGTTTTGAAAAGCGGTTCTGACGATAGGGTGTCTCCGACTGGAAGTTGTTGGGGAGGAAATCCATATTCTCAGTCTGAGCTAAAATCAAAAGCTGGTGGAGATGGATATTCCAGAGTGACAGGGGTTACGGTATCTTATTCTGATGGTGGATACACTTCTAACGTCCATTTCGATACTGATCGGGGGGGGGTTGATATTAGCGGAGCTGATTTTAAAAAGATTTTTAACTTGAGAGCACCCGGAAGAGTTTCGCTAAAGAGCGGGCTATTTAATATTGAGAAAAAGTAATACTGCTTTTTGGTACAATTAGCTATGCCTGAGATTTTTACCAAAGAAAAAAAAGAAAATATTAAAGGAGTAAAAGACTGGGATAAAAACGGAAAGTATCGAAGCCAGTTCGGGTCGTTTGTGGTAACACCTCATAAAACCAGATTTGAGTCTCAAGATGATAATGAAAAAATTATCCTTTTAGGAAGAAGGCATTTTATTACAAACATAAAATGGATTGCTTTAGCTTGTTTTGCTTTTTTTGTGCCAATGTTTTGGGGTGAGTTTCCAATGGTTAAGGCACTGGATATAAATACGAGTTTTGTACTAAGTATCGTTTGGTATTCTGTCTTGTTGTTTTATGTAATTCAGAACTTTGTTTTGTGGTTTTATAACGTTTATATCGTGACTGATGAACGTTTGGTGGATGTGGACTTTTTTGGATTACTTTATAAAAACATTAACGTAACACAAATTGGAAAGGTTGAAGATGTTAATTACTCCCAAAAAGGTATCTTTGCCGGCTTTTTTAATTATGGAAATGTAGTGATTCAAACAGCATCTGAGCAAAAATCAGATGATGGGAATGAGGAGTCAGCCTTTACTTTTGATAGCGTAGCTAACCCCGATTTAGTGGTTAAAATTATTTCTGAGTTAATGGAAGAGGCACAAAAGAATAACAATTAATATGAACATGGAAACACTACTTGAAACTCAAATTACTGTCAGTATGGTGGTGGGGATAATGGCAAAAATATTAATGCTTTTGTTGTTGTTTATGTCCATCGTAATGCTTCGACAGACGGCTTTGATGGACAAGGTAATTATGGTTCCTGCTGGGGGAAGCATTAAGAGTTTTGTTTGGGGCTTTCTTGCTCTTCTAACACTGCTAACTGTTATAGTAGTATTAGCGTGAATAGTAGCTTAGGAATCGATTTTTACAGGACAGTAAATGAAGAGGGCTCAAATGGTTGGGCTCAAGTTTATGCACGAATTCCCTTTGATGATTACGAACTAAATGAAAAAGGAGCTCTTTTTGGAGTAGTTTCCGGAAAACCATCTGAGGAGTGGGCAGATATCGAAGCCGAACTAATGGAGTGGGTAGATGAGTATTTTAACAAGGTGGAAGCGGGTGGAGATTTGGGAAATTTCGTTAAAGAGTTTAAGGATAAATACAGCGAAGTCGAGGGTGCTTGGTTGTGGATAGTGCCCAAGACTAATGGAACGAGGGAGATAAAAACGATACGCTGGGGACAGAGTGGTGTGGGTTTGCTGAGAAATGGAGTGGAGTATGACTTGACGACCGAAGAAGGAAAAATAATTAAAGGATTTATCCAGGAAAAGGATAAACTGAGCATGTGGACCGGAAAACTGGGCGAGTATTTTAAAACAGAAGGAATCCAGAAAATTGATGAAAAAAAAGTGTTGAGTTTTGGAAATAGGTTGATGGAAGCAAGAGAGGCAGCAGCTGGATTGTATTTTGATTTTGGAAAACAACAAACTTCACAAGCTTCATCTGTTACAAATTTTGACGAAGATGCGAAAGAAGAGGTCGAAAGGATTGGAGAAATAATCAGTAAGTCGGAAATAGAAAAAAATACTTTGAGTCAGCTGTCTGAAAAATCAGAAGACTTGGCCGGAGAAGAATTAATTGGGCCGGTAAAAGCAAAAGATAAATTGTTGAATTGGTGGGGAAGATTGAGACCTGATAAAAGGAACGTCTTGGTAATCGATCGTGAGGGTGGGCAAAAAAGAAAAAAATGGGCAGTTTTGATGGGAGTTTTGTTTTTGATTATTTTAGCGGTAAGTTTGGTGACGGGATCGATTAAGATACAAGCAGACAAAGAAGCGAAAAAATGGCAAGAGTTTTCGGAACCCATCGTAAAAAATATTGAAGAGGCTCAAGATTTGGTCAAATTAAATCCGTCGGGAGCCAGAAAGCTGGTAGATGATGTGAGAAAAACTTTTGATGTGCAAAAGGCCGAGTTCGTAAAAGGAAAATATGAGGATGAAGTGGCCGCTCTGGAAACGAAACTAAATTACGCTTGGACGGTAACCTCGGGAGAAAAAGAAAGCCAGATAACAGAGTTGGTGAATATTCAATTAATTAGACCGGGATTTGTGGGAGATAGGATGAGTTTGATTAAAACGGGCAATATTTTGGTGGTTGATAGTAAACTGGGTACGGTAGTGTCGGCGGCAACGGCGACGAAAGACATTAAGGTGGTAGCCGGCAAAGGGGAAGGATTAGAGTGGCTTGACGCGGTAAGTGATGGAAGCAGAGTGTTGATTTTGAATTCAAAAGGAGTGAGTGTAAATGGAAAAGAAACTGGAGGAATAGTATTTGATATGGCGGTGAGTAAGGCCGTAGCGATTGGTAGA
The DNA here is from genome assembly GCA_964513845.1 of uncultured Pseudomonadales bacterium. Lineage (GTDB taxonomy): Bacteria > Patescibacteriota > Microgenomatia > UBA1400 > MFAQ01 > UBA2277. Next base: position 230,174 of record CAZENT010000001.1, read on the forward strand.
TTTGGAGCCAACTTGTATGTGTTGGATGCAGGAAATAAAGAAATTTATAAATATGGAGCCATAAGTGACGGATACGGAGACAGAATTAGGTGGTTGGCTCAGGATCAGTCGATTAGTGTAACACCGGTGGATATTGCGATAGATAGTGATGTGTGGGTTTTGGGCGACTCTGGTGTGGTTGAGAGGTTTAGAAGAGGGTCAAGAGAACAATTTACTTTAAGTGGCGTTCCTGCTGGAGTGAAGACTTCAAAAATTGCAGTGCAGTTGGAAGGAACAAACTTGGCAATGCTGGATACAGTAAATGGAGTAGTCATCGTGTGTAGTAAGGAAACAGGGAACTGTGCACAACAGCTGAAATCGGAAAAACTGAAAACGGCCTCAGATATTGAGTTTGATGGAAATGAGTTGTTGGTTTTGGTAGCCGGAACTGTAGGGACTTTGCAGTGAGCGTCTAGGGTACAATATTCATATGATTGTGGAGAATAAGAAAGCCAAGTTTGATTATGAAAGGGTTGAGGATTTTGAATCCGGTATTGTTTTGAGTGGAGCAGAGGTAAAAAGTATTCGTGATGGAGGAGCAACGATGTTGGGAGCAAGGGTGGTATTTGAAGATGACGGTGCCTACGTAATCGGATTAAATATTGCAAAATATAAGTTTGATAGTGCAGAAGAATATGTGCCAGATAAACGGCGAAAATTGTTGCTGCACAAGAAAGAAATCATTGAAATTCATACCAAAATGAGGTCAGCTGGGTTGACAGTTGTGCCTATCTCGCTGTATAATAAGGGCAGTCTCGTTAAGGTAAAGATCGCTTTGGTCCGAGGCAAGAAGAAGTTTGAAAAAAGAGAGATTCTTAAAAAGCGTGAAAGTCAGTTGGGTCTTGCGAGACGTTTAAAACTAACTAACTGAAAGGGTTAAAAATGGACCTATTTTGGAGTAAAGTAATGCCTGCCAGCATCGTTAATTATTCATGGAGTAAAGATTTTACGCCGGAAATGAGCCTGAAAAAATGGCAAGAAGGCATAAAAGCTAAAGTTTCAGCTATGGATGATGACGAATTTGATTTGTTTTTGGCTGGTGTGGTAATGGCTGCGTCTCGTGCTCAGATGATGGGTGTCACTTTGACTGAGAAAATCGAGTATTTTAGAGCATTAAGATCCTAAGAAGCTTGCTTTTTAGCCAGGATTTTGGTATACTATAGGTATTCTTTTGTGCTCAAAAGAACAATTATTGGGGACGATAGGAATCGATGGACTAGTACATTTACAGATGCAAGCCTCCTTTGGTAAAAGGAGTAAAAAAGACCAAAATTCAACTGTCAATAAAGAAGACAAGTTACTTGGTTTCACCTCAAGTGAAGCCAAATCTTTCGCTCCCGTTTACGCTTTTGCCTAAACTGAAGTTTTAAGACGTCTTGTGGAATACCGGATCCCGGGGTATCTGCAAGGCGAAAAAATACCGGATTGAATGCCACAAGCTTGATTTAGGTTTGTGGACTAACTTTTCTAAATCAACCATAAAGTGTTCTTGTTTGCCGGGGAGCTTTATGGAATTACGGCAAACTAAGCTTGTAGATTCTGTGGGTTTATTATTTCAGACGAGGGTTCAATTCCCTCCGTCTCCACAATAAAAATATCCTCCCTCGTGGAGGATATTTTTATGGTCAAGAATAGGGAATTGAACAAACGGAGACGCGACGGCGTCGAGTTAAGGTCCTGAAGAAAATCTAGTAGGATTTTACTGAAGGCAATTCCCTCCGTCTCCACAATATAAAAAATCTTCCCTTTATGGGGAGATTTTTT
>CAZENT010000001.1:232076-236176 GCA_964513845.1 uncultured Pseudomonadales bacterium
CAATTCCCTCCGTCTCCACAATATAAAAAATCTTCCCTTTATGGGGAGATTTTTTTATATATGGTAATGGAGAAATTGAAAGGCGGAGACACGACGGTGTCGAGCCGGGCCCTGAGAAATTTTCTGCAGAAAATTATCGAGGGCAATTCCCAACGATATAAACCGAAGACTTCAATTCCGGAATGTTGGCAATTCCCAACATATAATATTATTGTGCTTGAAATGATAATTGATTTCTTGTTTCCTAAAAGGTGTGTTGGGTGTGGAAAATTTGGAAAAGATTTGTGCAGTAGATGCTTTCGTGAGCTTTCGATTGCCGACCAGATTTGCCCAGAGTGTGGAGAAGATTCCCCAATGGGATGGGTACACACAAAGTGCAAGAAAGAATGGGGGATGGATGGTTTGATCGTTATTTATGACTATCAAGACGAAAAAATAAAAACAATAATTGATGAAATTAAGTTTGGTTTTAATAAAAGATTAATCAAGAGTGCCTTGAAGAATTTTAAATTTGAGACAGGAGAGAGTTTTGATTATTTAGTGCCTGTGCCACTTCATTTTTATCGAGAAAACTGGAGGGGTTTCAATCAGGCTGAAATAATGGCGTTGGTCGTTGGACAAAAAATGGGAATAAAAGTATGTAACGCTATTGAAAGAGTTCGAAGAACAAAACAACAGTCCTTAATTTTAGATAAAAAATTAAGAGAAAAAAATGTGAAAGGAGCTTTTGAAATACAGAAAAAAATGAGAAAGGGATTAAAAGGGAAAAAGGTTTTATTGGTGGATGATGTTTTTACCAGCGGAGCAGATATGAGAGAGTGCACTAAAGTGCTCAAAAAAGCAGGGGTGGAGATGGTGTGGGGACTGGCTTTGGCACACTAGGGCGGAGGAGGTGGGATTCGAACCCACGTGTGCCGAAGCACATTTGCTTTCCAAGCAAACGGAATGGACCACTATCCGACTCCTCCGAATGAGCCAAACAAATAATTTGTGTTATTTGTTTGCGAGTGAGGAGGAGAGGATATCGAAGATATCCGTAACTCCTCATTCAGGGTATATTTTATCAGTTCGAGCCTTTATTCACATTACTCAAGTTTTTGGACGGCGTTCCAAAATTCATGGAGCTCGTTTATTTGGACAATTCCTTCTGGAATGACACCTTCGCGATAGATTGACCAAGGGCTGGGCATCCAAATAGCTCGAGCGCCAAGAGTAACTGAAGGAATGATGTCACCCTTGAGATTGTCGCCGATGACCAAACAGTGTTTGCTATCGACACTAAGAAGATCCATACCTTTTTGCCAGTGCTCAATTGTTTTGAAGCCATTTGGATCGACGACTTCGATTGCATCAAAGTAATCGACAAGGCCGGTTTGGGTGAGCTTTCTTTCTGTCCAGTCTGTTTCGGCGTGAGTGACCATGCCAATTTTAAATCCAGAATCCCTCAACCCTTTGAGGATTGCTTTGGCCCCCGCTCTAACTCTTGGCTCGGTGTTGTAGATCTTCATCAAAATATCGATATTGGCTTTGATGACACCACCATCATTGTGTTCCATGGAAAGCCTATCAATAACGGTGTGCCATCGCTTTGGGGCAACGCCTGTTTTTAGATATTCTTCGTCGTTTAATTCTTGGAGCCTTTTGTGTAAAACACTTGGTGCGATACTTGTGGCGGCAGAAACAACCTCAACATACTCAGCTTTGAATCGTGTAAAAAGTTCACTAGTGTAGATAAGGGTGTCATCGAGATCAAAAATGACAGCCTTGATATTGAGAGCGCGAAGCTTTTCGGCAGTTTGGTTTTGAATGGGGTCTTTTTCAAACTCAATCATGCAATATGATACCAGATTGGAATTTGTACAAAGATGTTTTAGGAAGACAAATCTAACTTCTTTTGGCGTTGTCTTTCTTTGTCTTCAACCCATTTGGCTAATTTTGGTATATCTTTTCGTATTGTATCTGCCCACAGTTTGGCTGTTTGACTATCCTTATCTAAGTGATTTATCGGTATATTGTACAAAACATATGGGGCATAATATTTATTGTCGAAGTAGTGCTCTTTGTCTGGCCAAACCATTGGAATTTGATTGTCGTCTTGTGCTTCTCTGTTGTGAGCATATGCTCTGACTGATTCTTCCGGGAACCCGAAGAGGAGACCGCTTTTTAGTTCGTTATCGTAATCAAATTTTCTGATTATTTTTGAAGAAAGTTCAACTTTGCGCTTATCTTTACCCACATGCCAAGACATACCATTTTCTGTTTCTGGTATAAAAAACATTCCTGCATCTTGTATCCATTTTTTAATTCTCTTTGATTTAGATGAATTGAAATCGTAAGTTGATTTTCGTTTGATTCCTCTCCTTATCAAGCTAATTTGATTACCTCGTCTACTCGTAGTAATCTCTGAAACAGGTTTTATTTCTTTGTACGCTAACCACAACAAGACTTTCTCATTTAGATCAATGGGAAGATAAAGAAGGCGAGATGCAAGTTCGTTATGTGTGTTATCCATATATTGTGTACCTGGCGGAACTCGAATCCACGACCTTTCCCTTCGGAGGGGAACGCTCTAATCCACTGAGCTACAGGTACATAGAGTGATTTTATATCCTGAACCTCTTTGGCGGTGAAATAAAGTAAAATATACAAGAATGGAGGATGGGCAGGACGGTAATGCGTTGGTTTCGAAAACCAATGTCCGAATAGGACTAACAGGTTCGACCCCTGTATCCTCCGCATAGAAAAGTGAGCCCGGCGCGATTCGAACGCGCGACCTATTGCTCCGCAAGCAATTGCTCTATCCAACTGAGCTACGGACTCATACACTAACAAGTGTATATTTTACCCTATAAATGAAGTAATTACCTTATTCCAATGGAATTTTGTCTCCAAGCCATTTGACCATGCGATCACTCCAGGTGATGGTTGGTTCTTGGTAGACGACGTTTTCAAGCATTATCTTTCTGATTTTGTCCTCGTCTTCGTGATTAATGACGATAACTAAGTGCCAAGGGGCACCGGCGAGATTGATACGCATTAAGCGACCGCCCCATTTGGTTTCAAACCAAAAATTATTCATGGATTCAAAGCGATAGGTGCGCTCTTTGGTTTTGAGTCCCCACGATGAAAGGGCGTAATTTTCTAGTCTGGGTTCGGTGCGACTCATGGCCCAGAGCATAAAAACCATGGCACCTATCACCAAAACAGGCATAATGCCTTCGATGAAGTAGAGAATGACACTGGCGAGAAAGGCCATAACCAACACAGAACTATAAAATTCCCTACTCCATTTTTTTTGAGGTCTTTCAAAGGAAGTCCACTCAAAAACGATTTTTTCTTCTAAGTTTTGAGGGTCAGTATTGGGCACATTTCATCTTAACACAACCTTGATTGGCTTAGAAGTTTTTGAAAGAAAAAAGAGTGGCGTTGAGTAGAAGTTCTTTTTTTGACCACACGGATTGAGGGGCCGTTGCAGAAACAGCGTAACCGCGATCGTTAAATACAAGCAACAAATTGCGATTGATAAATTTGGTGTTGTGAGCCGTGTAGCTGCCACCAATGAGATGGTAAGTGTTGCCGCTAATTTGAAGATCTTTGTCTTCTTCAATGACGTAGTTTTCATAAGCTTCGACCAATCCTGTTCTGGCTGATTCAACATAATCTTTCAACAGTCCGCCCGTGGCCAAGCTAGTAGATACATTTACAAAGGTTAGCAATGCACTGCCGCTTGCTATTGTGGCTTTGGGATCGATAAGAACCACAATTGAACTAGACTCGCCAGAATCGTCAATTTTCCACCCCAGAGGAACATTAATTTGGAATTTTGCCAACTCATTGCGATATGGTTTTTCTTCGAAAAGAATTTCTTGAGGAAGTAGATTAGTTGTATTGCTGGTTGGAACGACAGAAAGAGATTTTTGGGGGTCAGTTGTGTTTGGAACATTAAGAATAATATCCGGTTGTTCTTTGGCTTGAGACAGTTTCCAAACTAGAGTGCCAGCTCCGACTAAAATTAAAGAAATAACCAGACCGAGGATAATCCAAGGAAGGATACGAACTTTTTGAGGAGGAGTGGGTACATTTTCTTTGGTGTTGATTAG
>CAZENT010000002.1:0-140418 GCA_964513845.1 uncultured Pseudomonadales bacterium
GCTACACCCCGATACGTATATTTTACCTTAAATGCTGTAAAATATATAAGTTCTTTCACGAACATTTGCTATGGTGGGTTTAGCTTAGTTGGTAAAGCGCCTCCCTGTGGAGGAGGAGACCGCGGGTTCGAGTCCCGTAATCCACCCTAAATCGAAAATCTCTCCCTGGTGGGGAGTTTTTTGTACCTTACAGGAAACCCCGCATAAAGCTTCCGACGTAGCGAAGCGGGTTGCGATGCGGGGATGAATGCGCAGAGCATCCCGAAGGGATGCTATGCTCTAGTCATGAGGATTCGGCAGTTGCACCACAGCACGTATGAGGTTGAGTACCATCTGATATGGGGTACAAAGTATCGTCGGAAGATACTCAAAGACTATGTGAGAACGAGTTGGTTGAGTGTCTGTTTAAACTCCAAAAGAAGTTCCCAAGCTGGTACATCCACACGATCAACACAGATCGAGATCATATTCACTTACTCTTGGAGTGTCCACCATCTTATGCAATTGCGACTGTCGTACAAAAGATTAAGGTAGTTAGTAGTCTGACACTCAAGAGTAAATTTAGGTTCATCAAGAAGATTTACTCCAAGGGTTCAGTGTGGAGTACCGGCTACTACGTCTCAACTGTTGGGTTAAATGAAAAGACATCAAGAAATATATTGCCAATCAAGGAAAGACAGATTACGAGAAAGATGTTACTGCCGAATATTCATGAGAAGCAAGGAAACCCCGGGTGAAGGCTGTAACCAGCCGACCCGGGGAGGACGTCATTGTGGAAACAAGAAACCCCATACAATGCACCACAATTAGCTAATTCTGTACAGGAATGTCATTATTTAATACTAAAAATATAGAAAGTAGTTCCATAATGCGCACAAATTGGTCAATAATCTCATCATAAAGAACCACAAACCGCAATAATACATGGTCTATAATTTATTTCATGGATAACGAAATAAAAGCGTTTCTAAAGAAATTAACGGATCTTAGTTTTACTCCAAATTACATCTCTGACAAGCAAATACTTAAGGAGTCTATCTATTCCTTACTAACCCCTGAATGGTTTAGGTTCGGGCCAGTCGAAGAATCTACAAAGGGGTTCTTACAGAAAGGAATTGAATCGTATGTAGAAAAAAACGAGCCTATTAAAATCCTGAATGCGGTTGGTGGTTTCAAAAATTATCGAATAGATACAGCACCCCATATTGATTGGGCAGAAGTTTTTCATCTATCTTTTATTTCTAAAGCACTAATAAAAATATGTGAAATATACCAGCCAGGTGTTGTTCTTGAATACTCTGGAGACGCTCACATGGCATGCATTGTAGACAATATTAAAAAACAATGGGTAGACACCTATCTGGAAGAATTTGATCATCTTATCGATTTTTTTGGAAGTATCACGCCCACTAATTTAAGTTTAACCCACAAACACTTTTTAGATTTTTACGACTACGAGCAGATGAAAAAGGAAATCAATGAAAGGGGAGATATGCAGGACTTGCTTGAACCAAAAAACGCAGAAACTATTGAAAAAAACTATCAGCGTGCTATACAGAATTTTTGCTTTAATGGGGAAGAGGACCTGACTCAATTAGCTGATAACAAAAAGGAAGAATTAATCAAAAGATCGATACTAAAGGCATATATCTGGTACGAACTGGATTTTGAAAAAAGAGAAAATTATTTTCAATCATTTATTCCCATATGTAACCTCAAAGATTTTCCAGAAACTTACTGTGTCAGATCAATAAGGCACCTTCCCTGTCCACCATTTTGGCAAGGCAAGGGGGTACTGGAAATCGTAGATAATGAGATCCACTCAGTAATCCTCCATAACAACAGATTTGTCGCTGAAAAAAATGAACTAACGACTGTTCAAGTTAACAGTCCTACCGTTCAACTGCCTTCACTATCAGCCATTCAATACACAAAGGTCAAAGAATGATCATTTATCGTATACACACAACGTTAAAATACCTTTATGAATAAAATCATTTTTGTTACCGGAAACAAGGGAAAATTTGCGGAAGCTCAACAAATTATTTCTGAACTTGAACAAAATGATATTGATTTAGTAGAAATTCAAGAAATAGATCCAAAAAAAGTCATTCTACACAAATTAGAACAAGCAAAAAAACTACTCCAAGGAAATCTAATTGTTGAAGACACATCCTTATACCTTGATTGTTTGGGCGGTTTACCAGGACCATTAATAAAGTGGTTTATGAAAACCATTGGCAATGAAGGATTGGTAAAAATTGCGGAATCTTTTGAGAACAAAAAAGCTTCTGCCAAAGTTGTGATTGGAAACTCCAACGAGAACGATTCGGTGGAGTACTTCGAGGGTTCAATTGATGGTGAGATAGTAAAACCAAGAGGGGAAAATGGATTCGGCTGGGATTCAATTTTTCAGCCTGCTGGGTGGTTAAAAACATTTGCTGAAATGACTCTGGAAGAAAAAAACAAAATAAGTATGAGAAAAATTGCCTTTCAAAAATTAAGAGATTCTTTAAAATAGTCAAGACGTTTTCGACTTGTAATTTGAAATACAAATTACACATTGCTATACTGAACACATGAAGAACATTAGGGGAAACAAGGTCGTCCGATTATTAATTATCGCCGTACTTATACTAATTGCGGCATACATGCTTTACTCAATCTGGTAAAAACATATGGCTATTCCAAAATTTAAACCCTTAGCTGACGCATCTTCCGGAACCAAAAAAATTGTTAAACCTCTTTTGATAGGCGTCATCGCCATTCTCGCAGCTGCCTTTGGCCTCGAAGCCTCCAACAATGACTTTGATCTAGGAAAGTTATTTGGTGGTTCCTCTCTTGAAGAATCCAAGGTTGCTCGCGATGAATCCGGAAACGTACTTTTTGACAAACTAGGAAACGTTACCACGGACAAAACAATGGGCAAAAAATCAGACGAGTACAACTGTGATGATTTTTCCACTCAGCCTGAAGCTCAATCTTTTTTCCTCAAAGTTGGCGGCACCAAAAACGATGTTAACCGACTAGACGGAAATAATGATGGTCAAGCCTGCGAATCGCTTCCCAAGGGAAAGTAAATTTAATCCTTTACTTTTTACCAACAACAGACGCACAGTACTTACATTTTTTCGCGGCTATTGGGATCAGACTCAAGCACTCAGAGCATGCTTTTTCTGTTGGGTCTGAGGTCTTTCCACTATTCATCTTTTTCACAATTTTATTCATTGGTACAACAACACCAAAATATATTACCGCTGATATCGACAGGAAAGAAATTAAAGCGTTTAAAAAGTCACCAATCATGAATTGACTGTTATTTATCGTAAATACTAGTCCACTAAAATCATGAGTACCGCCCACAACTCCAATCAAAGGAGTAACCAAGTCTTTCACCATAGCCGTCACCACATTGCCAAAAGCAACACCGATGACAACACCCACAGCCATGTCTACTACATTTCCTTTTAAAATAAACTCTTTAAATCCTTTTAACACAATCTTTATTAATTAATGAATATACATCGATGATATCATTTTCCTTGCAAATATATCAAAAAACCCCCTTAAATAAGGGGGTTTATACAAACAAAGGTTACGCAGGTTTTTGGGCTAAAACATAATTAACAACTTTTCCAGCCATGTTTTGATCTTCAGCCCTGAAGATAATTTCGGCCCCCATTGAGGAGAAAAATTTTTCTATCTCCATCGGATGGTAAAAACAAAAAGGCATGGCTCCCATGCAGTGTGTGTGACACAAGAATGTTTCATCATCAATTTTTCTCATGCAACTAACCACACCATAGCAGTCATCACTGGTAGAAGTCGTTTCTATCCAGACACGCCCTCCAGGTGCCAAAGACTCATATGCCAACCGAATTAATTCTTTACCTTCAGTTTTTTTGAAAAACATAAGGAAATCGGTCATCAACACCAAATCATATTTATCTTCATTCTTTTGCATGAAATCTATGGCATCTGCGTGGAAAAGAGTGAGTAAATTGCTCAGACCGGCTTCTGCAAAATAGTCTTCACAGTGTACTAAGGCATACTCATTGATGTCCACACCGGTGATATAAAGACCCTGAAAGGCAATCGGCGAACAAGCAACACCATTGTTAATTCCCAACACCAGGGCTTTTTGACCAGCTTTGATCAGCGGAAATAAATTCGCTTCAATCTTTTCATCAGTTATCTCATCAAGAGAATACTCACCATACATTTGATTACTCAAGGTACACTCCTTAAAATTAGGATGCGCATATTATAGCTCACACAGCTTCAAAATGTTACAATGAAACATGTACTCAATCAAAGTCTTAGCTGACAAAAAGACGGCTATCAAAATCGGCGATTTTCTTACAGGCCCAAACGCCTTCGATCAAACCTGGGCCCCAAACGAAAATGCAATTGCCAAAAGGCGGTAATTGATAGTTTAACGGGGGAAAATCATCGGTATTGGTATGTGGAGGAGAACGGAGAGATCATCGGTGCCATTGGTGTAAGAGAATACAAATACGGAAGCGGAGGATACGAAATGGACTCAGACTATGTCGCCGTTCACAAAAACTATCGAGGAAAGGGAATAGCCAGTGATTTGCTAAAAACAGTCGAGGATTATGTTTCTGCAAGGGGAGGAAGATATCTTCACATCCTAACCTGTGACATAGAATCATACATTCCAGCCAACAAATTTTACGAAAAATTTGGTTACAAAAAAGTGGCAGAAATTCCGGACTATTATGTCAAAGGAGAAGGCAGAATTGACTACTTCAAAAGTTTTTAATCAATCTATTTTCCGAAATGTTTTTCAGCTATTTTCCAAAAATCATTGGCCCCTTCTGCGCCAACTTCACCTAGCTCTATCGCTTGTTCAGAAAACTTAAAACTCGAAGAGCTCATTTTAGAAAATAACTCCGAATCTAAGCCCCACTTAATGAAATTAGCCGCAATCTCTGGATCTTTTGACAATCGTATTGCTCTGGGAAAATTGTTGACAGAAATATTTTTATCAAGTGCACCATCGTAATTAGATTTTGGCATTAGCCCTTGTCTTGTTAGAAAATCTATATTTTCAAACTCTTGTCTACCGACTGGCGAAGTAAAGAGCATAATACATCCACCAACGTGGCTTGGGGGCAGTATTGCCTTAAAAGCCTGTTCGCTTGGTTTGGTTATTTCTATATGCATCAGGTTGTTTTGGAACAACAACTCATACAAACTAATCATTTCATTATCATTTCTTCCTGTGATTAGCTCTACATTGGGAAGTTTTGAAACAATTGATAAAAACATATCGGTATAAATCGATTTTTTTACGAGAATCCAAAATTTGAAACGATTAGTTTTCTTTACAAGACTAGAAACTAGTTTAATCACAAAGGATAGACCTACCGCAGCTCCAGATATAGGAATAGATATATTTATTTGATTATCTTTCGAATTAAAAGCTCTACTTCTTTCACTGGCATTATCTAACTTGTTTGTCAAAACCGGGCAAATTGGATAAGGAGCCACCTCAAAGAGCAAATTCATTTTTTGCTCCTTAGCATACTCTTCCAACTTGGTTTTTGTAATCAAACTAGGCACAAAAGTGATATCAGCACCTCTAATACACCAAATGTGTTGTGAAGTATCATCGGTAACTTGAACCATTAAGCGAACTTTTTTCCTGGTATCTTTTATCAATCGATCTTTTATTGCCCCAATTTGATGTGCCATTCCAAAATGTGTAGCCACCACCCAAATCTCATCAATATCAGCACGGCTAATAATAATATCTTTTAACTGCTTATAAATCTGTTCACTTGTTAAGATCAAAACTTTTCGATATATAGCTGTGACAATATTTTCCATCAAACCATACTGAGATACAGTAAAAATCCATTTTGCGACTGGATTTACACTCAAAAAACGATGCATACTGGTAATAAATCGGTCGTATGAGCCCAACATGATATAAGGAGAATCTTTGGGTCGGCTATCAACCAAAGCATCAGTCACCCTTAAATGACCCAATCCTGCAGGAGCATATGTAAAAACCAAAAGTTTCACTACTCTAAATATATATGAAACTTAAACGAAAATGTCAGAAAAAAATTTGAAGATGTTTGGGTGGGTCAGGCGGGATTCGAACCCGCGACACCCTACTTAAGAGGCAGGTGCTCTAACCGACTGAGCTACTGACCCAAACATGAGTATTTTACCATCAAACACGTATAATGAGCTAAAATATAGCCATTGCTCCAATAGCTCAACTGGATAGAGCGTCGGCCTTCGAAGCCGCAGGTTGGGGGTTCAAATCCCTCTTGGAGCACAAATTGGATATTCCAACCCTTGTGGTTGAATATCCCAATTTGTTATTATGAGGGATTTGAAAAGGCGGAGACGCGACTGGCGTCGAGCCCGGCCCTGGAAAAATTTCAGCAGAAATTTATTGTGGAGCTAATCCCTCTTGGAGCACTTATATTCACCAAAACTTGACAGAACTCTCTATTTCTGACACGATTAGGTATCGTTATGATCAAAAAGGGGATTATTCTCTTGTTGTTGTTTCTTGGCTTGGCTGAGATAGTTTTTAACACCAACTCTAAATCTCTCAACGACCCATCGATGGTTCTTTCGCTACAATCCACAAAGGAATCAGTAGAGAACAGTTCCATCGTCACCGATTTCGACGATCCGGTTGTTTTCGCCGCTCTACCTTCTTTCGATCAACAAATACAAACATCCATAAAAATTGCCGATGCTAGGCCAGAAATCATCCGTCAGTATCTAAATAAATACGAATCTCCGCTCGAGCCTTACTCTGATTTGATCGTTACATTGTCTGATCAGTACAACTTTGACTATCGCTGGCTCGTAGCTATCGCTCAACAAGAATCGGGGCTCTGTCTTCATATTCCGGAAAATTCATTTAACTGTTGGGGATGGGGTATATACGGCGACAAAGTTACTCGCTTTGATAACTACGAAGATGCTCTTAGAAGGATTGCTCCCCAATTTACCAAGATTTTTCTCAAAGGTGACCACAGTAAAGACCCTTCAGAAGTCATGAAAACATACACACCACCATCCGATGGTTCTTGGGCAGCAGGAGTTTCCTCCTTTTTCGACAACCTAGACTAGGTTCTAGTGATAAAATATCCCAGTATCCAAACTGCCGAGATGGCGAAATGGTAGACGCACTAGCTTTAGGAGCTAGCGGGGAAACCCATGGAGGTTCAAGTCCTCTTCTCGGCACAAAAAAATATTTTCCCTTACGGGAAATATTTTTTTGTTTGTTCAGAGGACTTGAAGAGCCGGAAGCGCGACTGGCGCTGAGGCAGGCCATGATGAATTTTCAGCAGAAAATTACTGAATGGCAAGTCCTCATTCATAAACACATATAAACATATATAATTCATCCCATGAAACTAACACTTAAAGAAACCAAAAACAGTACAGCTTATGTTGATGTTGTACTAAACGAAGAAGAAGTAAACGCCGAAAAAGAGCATGCGCTAGATGAGCTTATTAGCACGATCACTGTTAAGGGTTTTCGCCAAGGAAAAGCTCCCAAAAACATTGCGAAGGATCATGTCGACCCAGACAAGCTTTCCAATCACATTCTCAACCATGTATTAAATCATGCTGTTAGCCAAGCAATTAAGGAAAACAAGTTTAAGCTTTTAGGTAGACCTGTTTTAGAAAATATTGATTCCAAAGATAACAAAGGTTGGACCATCAAACTATCATTACCACTATTTCCTGAAGTCAAAGTAGACAGCTACCAAAAATTATTCGTAAAAAAGACTAAAACAGTAAAATCTAAAGACACCAAAGAAGAGTCTGAAGAAGAAAAAGTAGAAAAAATCTACAAAACGCTACTGGACAATATCAAGTTTGATATTCCCGCCTCGGTTATTGATGAAGAAGTAAACTATAGTCTAGAAAGACTTGAAGCCCAAGCAAAAACCCTAAATCTTACACTCGAAAATTATCTTAAGGCGGTAAAAAAGACCATTGAAGAAGTAAAAGTTGATTACTCAAAAAGAGCCGAAGAATCAATCAAATTAGATCTAATTCTTTTGGAAATCGCCAGAGCAGAAAAAATAAACACCGGAGAAGAAGAGGTTAAAGAAATAGCCAAATCCGGAGGCGTCCCTGACTCTCAGCTGGGTCAGCTAAAAACTATAATTGATCGACGCAAGACTATTGAAATATTACTAAAACTTTGTTAACTTGATGTAGATGAGCCAAAACTGGACAGGTTCAGCCGGAAATAGCGCAGGAAACGTAAAAATCCAAAATTTTTTGGAGGCTCTTCGCAACTCTCAATCTGGAATTCCATCATCAGGAAAGTCAGAAACTCCTGCAAGTAGGAATATTTTTGCCGAAATTCAAGCTAAAAAAGAGATTGAGTCAAGACGGATCGAACAGTTCCAACAACAAAGAAATCAAGAATGGAACAAGGTATTTTCCGCTAAAGAAGTTCAAACACAAAAAAAGATCGAGTATCTAAGAGAACAGCTCAAAAAACTAGCCAAACAGCTCAAAAGGCTGGATAACAACATCGCAAGAGCAGTTGACTCTCCAATTGTGAAGTCAGGAGCCTATCACGAAAGTTATCTTGAGCATCTTCAAAAAATTATTCATCTTTTCAGTCTTAAGGTTAATAGCGCCAACAGTTGGCTAGAAATCTACCAAAGCAGATCAAAAAAGCAAGGAACTTACTGGGGCATGGCCAAAACGAAGGGAAGTTCGTTTACCCAAAGTAACGAGCGTAGTATTGCTACTTCGGTGGGTTAAAAAAATTCCCCATAAAGGGGAATTTTTTTATTGTGGGCCCGACTGGACTCGAACCAGTGACCTCTGCAATGTCAATGCAGCGCTCTAGCCAGCTGAGCTACGAGCCCAACCCTGATATTTTACCATCTCAAGCGCTATTTATCATCCTACCTCGAACCTAAATCTGTAGTAAAATACAAACATATTATTTATATATAAAAAAATTGGGTAAATATTACCGCATCAATCAAAATATTAGATACCCCGAAGTTAGAGTTATCGACGAAGAAAACAAACAGCTGGGGATTATGTCTACCAAGGAGGCTCTCGAAAGGGCAGCCGTTCTGGGACTTGATCTTGTCGAAATCACCGAAAAAGCAGTTCCTCCCATTGTCAAAATTATCGAGTTTCAAAAATTTAAATATCAAGAAGACAAGAAAGACAAAGCAGGATCAAACAAAGGGGGACAGGAAACAAAAGAGATTCGCTTGAAGCCTTTTATGCAAGAAAACGACCTTGGAGTTAAGATCAGACAAGCCGAAAAGTTCCTAAAGGCTGGTGATAGAGTCAAATTAGTGGTAAAATTCCAGGGAAGGCAAATCACCAAGAAAGAATTTGGAGAAAAAGTCATGAACCAAGCTATTACTGGCTTGGCCGAAGTCTCAACGGTGGCCGAAGCTCCTAAGTTCTTAGGTAAACTTCTTATTGCCCAAGTGAAACCAAAAAAATAATCTTAAAGCAAATGTCTAAAACAAAGCAAAAGACAAGAAAAATTGTCATGAAACGTTTCAAAATTACCGGCACCGGTAAAGTTTTGCGACGTAGTCCTTACATGCGTCACCTTCGTCGAAAAAAGAGTAAAAAGCTCATCCGCCGATATAGACACTACCAAGAGGTCACTGGCAAGATAGCCACCAAGATTAAGCAAATGCTTCATTTATAAATTGTCATTCCCGATCTAATCGGGAATCTATACAAATAAAACAAAATGCCAAGAGTTAAAACAGGTACAGTCCGCCACAAAGGACACAAAAAAGTCTTCGCCCTCGCCAAAGGTTTCCGCATGACCAGAAACCGTTTGTACAAGGTTGCCTCAGAAGCCACCATTCATGCCAGCCAATACGCCTACAATGGTCGCAAAGAAAGAAAGCAAACAATGAGAATCACTTGGATCTCTCGTATCAACGCCGCTCTCTCTTCTATCATCGAAGCACCCAAGTACAGTGTTTTCATCAAGAAGATGTCCGACAAAAAGATCAAGCTCAACCGCAAGGTTCTCTCTGCTCTTGCCACAAACCTTCCCGAAGCCTTTAATAATGTTGTTTCCTTTACCACCAAGAAATAATCGGGAAGTTTAACATGTCAATTTAAACTCCCCGAACAGGGGAGTTTTTGTTATCATTAATACGAATGGCAATTAAATACAAAGAAACCATTGAGGCTATCAAAAAAAGCCTTACAAGCGACCTCGCAAAAGCTCTTGTGGCCAAAGATATCGATTCGCTAAATGTAAAATACTTAGGCAAACAGGGTGAGGTCAATCTTCTTTTCAAAACACTACCCATCAAAGAAGACAGAAGCATCGGCCAAGCGATTAACGAACTCAAAAATTTCACCCAACATGAGCTGGAAGAAAAGCTATCAAAACTACTTTCCGAACCCCCCAAAGACTCTTTAGATGTCACCATCCCCGGTATTGATCTTCCCAAGGGTAGTCTTCACTTAATCACCCAAGCCATTAACGAAATTGAAGATATCTTTGGTAAGCTTGGTTTTGTTCGTAGACGTTATCCTGAAGTCGAAACAGACTGGTACTATGCCGAAGGTTTAAACATTCCCAAAGACCATCCGGCTAGAGACGACCAAGAGACTTTTTATCTCGCCGATGACGTCGTCCTCACAGCTCACACCAGTAATGGCCAGTTGCGAGAGATGGAAAAGGTCAAGAATCCTCCCATTAAGATGATTAATATTGGCAAAACTTATCGTCGCCAAGCAGACGCCTCCCACAACTCCGTTTTTCATCAGTTTGAAGGGCTCCTCATCGACAAAAATATCAACATCACCCATCTTGTCGGTGTCATGGACTACTTTGTTAAATCATATTTTGGCCAAGATAGAACCATCAGGCTCAGACCACATCATTTCCAGTTCACCGAACCAAGTTTTGAGATTGATATCAGTTGCGGTCTTTGTCACGGGACAGGCGAAACAAACAACAAACCATGTAAATTCTGCAAATCCGGCTGGCTTGAGCTTGGTGGCTCAGGTATGGTTCATCCCAATGTACTCAAAAACGGCGATCTCGATCCAGAAGTTTATTCTGGTTTTGCCTTCGGTTGGGGAGTCGAAAGGGTCCTCATGATGAAATCAGGGCTCAATTTACCCGATCTTCGCTTGCTTTATACTGACGATTTACGTTTTTTAAAACAATTCTAATATGGACATCAAACTAACCGACAAAGCTCTCCGAAAATTTTTAGACACTTCTATCTCAGCAGAGAAGCTTGCCAGTGCCATTAGTCTTTGCGGACCAACCTTCGACAGAATTAGCAAACACGGTGACGACTACCTCTATGAAATAGAAATCATTACCAATCGTATCGACTCCGCCAGTGCTCAGGGGGTAGCCAGAGACTCAAACGCCATTCTCAATCAGCTTGGCATCAAGTCGGTATTCAAAAACGATCCATATCAAGAAATAATAAATCTATATCCCAATCTTCCCAAATCAATTCGCATTGAGATCGAAAATAAAGATCTTGTACCTCGTTTTACAGCAGTATCTCTTGAAAATATCACCATCAAAGAATCTCCCGAGGAAACTAAAACCCTGCTAACTCTCTGTGACGAAAGACCGATAAACAATGCGGTCGACATCACCAACGAGTTAACTCTTCTCTACGGTATGCCGAGTCACGTTTTTGATCAAGACAAGCTTGCCACCCAAAAACTCCTCATTCGCGAGAGTAAAAAAGGTGAAGAAGTTACCACTCTTGATAACCAAAAAAACAAACTTCAGGGGGGAGAAATTGTAATCGAGGACGGCTCCGGAAAGCTTGTGGATCTCTGTGGCATCATGGGAGGGCAGGTTGCCGAAGTTGATCAATACACCAAGAATATTCTTCTTATTGTCCCTGTCTATCACCCAAACAAAATCAGACGTGCCTCACTTAATCTCCAAAAACGCACCCTTGCTGCTCAAATTTACGAAAAACAGCCTGACACCGAACTTTGCTTACCCGTAATGATGAACGCCATCAAACTTTTCAAAGAAAGAACCGGCGCCCAGGTAAACTCAGCCGTATATGACAGCGCCCCAACTTCTCCAGGGTTCAAAGAAATCGCTCTCGATGTCAAATGGGCCAACAACTTAATCGGACTAGATATTCCGGAAAGAAATATTGTTTCCATACTTGAAAGTCTGGGTTTTTCCGTCAAAGCATCAAAACCTTCCGTTCTAATGTGCACGGTACCCAGCTGGAGAAAGTTCGACATCAATATCAAAGAAGATCTTGTCGAAGAAATAGCGAGAGTCTATGGTTACTCTAAACTACCTGCAATTATTCCTTGCGTCAATTTATCTCCAGAACCAAAAGATCCTGTACTAACAACGGAATCAAAGATCAAAAACTACCTTTCTTGCCAAGGATTCAATGAAATCTACAACAACTCCTTAATTTCCATCAATCAAATAAAAAGCTCTTTACTTGAAGAAAGTGAGCACTTAAAACTTCAGAACTCACTCTCTCAAGATTTTGAGTATTTACGTACTTCACTGGTCCCTTCAATTCTTCAAAATATCAAAAACAATCAAGGTAAGTCCGATGAACCGTTTCTTCTTTACGAAACATCCAATATTTACCTTCCCACCAAGCAAAAATTGCCCCATGAAATTTCGAAAGTGGCAATCTCCAGCGCTCAAGACTTCCGACACACCAAGGGCTTGCTCAACTCACTCTTTAGCCATCTAAATCTGAAAACCGCGAAATACAAAACCTCAGTCATTACTCCCTCATACTTCGCCATCGATAATACCGCCACCATTTTCTCAGGTAACAAGGTTCTGGGTTTCATCGGATCAATCAAACCATCGATACTTCACCAAATTGGCATTACTTCAAACCCCACCATTATTGAACTGGACACCGATAGTATTGCCAAATCAATCGCCTCAAACTATGTCTACAAGCCAATTCCGGAATTTCCTGGTGTAGTCGAAAGTGTGACAATCAAATCATCAGACAAAATAGGGGAGATAATGGACAAAATCAAAAACTCAAGCAATCTTATAAGCAACATAGTCTACACAGACTCATTCCAAAGCAACCACTCCTTCAAAATCACTTTCTCGTCACCGGAAAAAAATCTTACCCAACCAGAGGTAAATGAGGTAAAAAAATCAATTCAATCCCTCTTCAAATAACTAAAGAGAACTTGTTGGCGTCGGACTAATAACTGTTGGGGTGGGGGAAGGTGTTGGTGTGATTTCCACCCAATCTGTATTCATTCCAAAGTTGTGTGTTCGCGACTCTTCCTTACCCTCATTATTCCGCGCAGAAATCCTTACTGTGTGCTGACCATTTGTCAACTTGATCTGCTTCATATATGGCTCTTCAGTGAATGTTTGTTCCAAAGTATCATCTATATATAGTTTCACCTCCACAATCGGCTTAGGGCTAACCACAGTCGCTCTTACGGTTACACTGTCCCCATCAACCCTGGCACGATCATTGGGCGATACGATTTGGATATCCATGATTGCCGTAGCCCCACAAGTTTCAGTTGGTGGTTTGTAAAGTGAGTCTGTTTGTTTTACTATCCACTCATTAATTCCTTTTTGCCATAAATTTTTTGCTGTCAAAGGATCATTTTCTTTCATCACAACAAACTCTTTTTCATCATAATTTCCTTGAGAAATACTTATTTGATCAGCCAATTTATTTGGGTCTCCCTTGCATACCTTAACTTTTGTATGTATGAGATCTGGTCCGTTTGGAATACTGCCATCAACAAACCACTCCTTGTAAGCTGCAAAGCCATCATGAGCCGGATATCCAGAAACTCTATCAACCTCGATTTGAGAAACACCGCTTGGAGGAGTAAATGGTTTATCGGGTCGCTTGGAAAGTGCATCCAAAATTTCTCGTCTCCAGATGGGAGTGGCACCGGACACACCGGAAGCCACATTTTTCATCTTGTCATTATTATTATTTCCGACCCATACACCAACGATGGTGTCACGGCTCCAGCCCACCGCCCAGTTATCACGTAAGTCATTGGTAGTTCCGGTTTTTACAGCTACAGCTCGACTACCCAAGTTTAAATACGAGTTTGGCCCAAAGGTTAACAATCTGGCATTATTGTCGGACAAAACAGAGTTAATTAAGAAACCCACCCGCTCATCCATCACCTTTTCTTTTTTTAGTGATTTACTTTCAAAAATCACTTTTCCGGAGCTATCTTCGATCTTCAAAATCGCCACAGGGCTTACTTTTAGACCACCATTTGCGAAAGCGCTATACGCCGATACCATATCAATCAGCTTAATCTCAGCTCCTCCCAAAGCCATCGAAAGACCCACACGAGATAGTGTTTCTTTTGTTGGCTCAAGGGTTGTAAAGCCCATCCTGTATCCTTGAGCCAGCACCTCATCAACTCCTACAAGAGCCACCAGCTTCACTGACGGGATATTAATAGAGCTTGCCAAGGCATCTCGAAGATGCAACAATCCATGCTCTTTACCATCATAGTTTTTGGGGATATATGGAGTATTTTCATCTTTTCCGGGGAACTCCGTGATCACATCGGCCAAAACTGAAGCAGGGGAGTAACCCTTTGCAAAAGCCGTAGCATAAACCAAAGGCTTAATCGAAGATCCCGGTTGCCTTTGTCTAGTTGTTACATTTACCTCACCATCAATAGTCTTGTCAAAATAATCTTTCGATCCCACCATACTCAGAATTTCTCCGGTATTTGTATCGAGCATAATCGAAGCACCGTTGCTAATATTCAAGCTTTTGGATACTTTGTCAATTTCTTCCTTTACGATAGCTTCCGCTTTTTCCTGTAAGGTCCAGTCCAAGCTTGTTGTTACCTTTAATCCTCCAATGTCCAAAATATTCGTGCCATACTGATCTTCAAGAAGCTGTTTAACGTACATTACAAAATGAGGTGCTTTAATTTTTGTTCCCAAACCCTTAAAAACCACTTTATCCAGCTCAGCCACCACTTGAGCTTCTTGTTCTTTGGTAATTTTTTCGTCTTCTCTCATTCTTTCGGCCACATGTTTTGCACGAGGAACATAAGCCAAGGGCTCGCCGATGTAGGGCGAGTATCTTGACGGTGACTGAGGCAGTCCGGCCAAAATCACACACTCGGTCAAGTTCAGTTCTTTCACTTCTTTTCCAAAATACTGCTCGGCCGCAGCCGCCACACCCGACGTACCTCCCCCATATGGCACTTCATTCAGATACATCTGCAATATTTCGTCTTTTGAATATGTTTTCTCTATTCGCACAGACAAAACAAACTCGCGGATCTTACGCGAAACCTTTCTCTCATTCGTCAAAAGTACAGTTTTAACTAGTTGCTGGGTAATAGTCGAACCTCCAATTAGTCGATGATTTACTATTACATTTTTAATTATGCGTAGAAAAGCCAACGGATCAAAACCTTTATGTTTGTAAAAATCTTTGTCCTCTACCGCAATAGTGGCATCTCTAAGTGCCTGTGGTACCTCCGAAAGGGGAGTAAACCTCCTATCTTGATCTGTAATCACATCATATAGAACAGTTTCTCCGGTACGATCCAGTATCTCTGTCGAAAAACCGGACTGGCGCTGAACTTTTCCAGGGTCAGGCAAACCACGGGAATACCAGGCAAAAAGAGCCACCACCAAAACAGACACTCCGATCAAGCCAAAAAAGATAATTTTCCCCCAGTTATATTTACTTAATAACGGGCCAAGTTTTAATCGTTTCCTTCTATACATAATTTATTCCAATACAATAATATTATAATAACTTATATTCACCAAAATATATGACTAAAAGAAAAAGAAAACTCTACACTGCCATCATCTTTGTTGGCTCCTTGGCATTAGTCCTGACCACTTTTGCCTCCTTATTTGTCTAAATGACCAACCAGCTTCTTCCGGAAGACAGTGTTACCCAAATCAAAGGAATAGGGGACTCCATCTCCCAAAAACTCAGCCGTTTAGGCATTGAGTCGGTTTGCGATTTGATCAATCACTTTCCCTCTCGTTACTTCGATTTTTCCGTACCTATACCCATCAAACAGCTTCGTGAGGGTCAAACACAGTCGTTTATTGGCACAATTGGAAAGGTAAGTACTTTTTTTACGGGAACAGGCAAGCTTCTCACTCAGTGCAGCGTCAAAGATCAATCAGGCAAAATTACCCTCACCTGGTTCAACAATCCCTACATCAAACGCCTAATAAAAGAAAACACCGTCTACACAGTTGCCGGCAAAGTATCATTTTGGGGCAAAGGCCTAACCGTAATTTCACCCATTATTGAAGAAGGCGACACTCCATCGATCAATACCCGAGGTTTTGTACCCATCTACCCACTTACCGAAGGAATTACCTCCAAATGGCTCAGAACCAAAATATTTCAAACACTCCCAGCAATAAATATTTCCGACCCCTTAACCTCAGACATTATTGATCCTCTTGGCCTGTTGTCGGAAAAAGAAGCATATCAAAACATTCATTTTCCCGAAACCAAAGATCTCCATTATCAAGCTGACAAACGGTTATCATTCAACGAACATCTGCGTATCAACATCAGCAATCAGCTCGAACTGCAAAACCTTGGCGACTCGATCTCCCTAAAAATCAAAAACAAGACTACTCAAGAAACCTCCCAAAAACTTCCCTTTACTCTCACTCCAGATCAAGAAAAAACGGTTAAAGCAATCTACAAAGATCTCCAAAATACTGAGTTTACCCATCGCCTCATTCAAGGCGATACTGGTTCAGGAAAGACAGCCACCATTATTTATGCCGCCAATCAGTGTCTGGAAAACAATTTTAGTTGTGCTATCCTCGCACCCACCGAGATCTTGGCCACCCAGCATTTCAAAACATTTATCTCACTTTCTCTTTTTCCCAAACAAACTCAGCTCATCACTGGCTCCTCGAAGGATGAAGTTAACTTTGACAAACCTTCAATTTTCATCGGTACTCACTCGCTCCTAACCAGTCTTCCGGCAAAGATGAAATACCCTCTCGCTTTCGTGGCCATTGACGAACAGCACAAATTTGGCGTCAAACAAAGAAATGAGCTTCTCAATCGAACTCCCATTCCTCACTTGTTCAATCTTTCCGCCACCCCAATTCCACGTACTGTGGCCCTTGGTCTTTTGGGTGATATCAACATCAGCAATATTTCCCATAAACCGCTTAATCGTTTACCCACCAAAACCTACGTCATGTCACCCACTCATTTCAAGAAAAGTCCGGACTGGCTTGCAGGTCAATTGGCCAAGGGCAGTCAGATATTTGTTGTTTGTCCCAATATTCAAGACCATGATACTGGCGTTGCCTCTGTCGAAAAAATTGCCAAGCAATATCAGAAAATTATTTCCAATAAATATCCCGTTCTCACCATCCATGGCAAAATGAAGCCTGAAGAACAAAACGAAATACTCAACAATTTCAAAAAACAGGGGAGTGGTGTCTTGGTGGCCACTTCGCTTATTGAAGTTGGTATAGATATTCCCACAGCCAATATCATGATCATTCACTCAGCCGAACGTTTTGGTCTGGCCAGCTTGCA
Organism: uncultured Pseudomonadales bacterium; assembly: GCA_964513845.1. GTDB lineage: Bacteria > Patescibacteriota > Microgenomatia > UBA1400 > MFAQ01 > UBA2277. The sequence continues at coordinate 17,574 of CAZENT010000002.1, forward strand.
TCAGCTTCGAGGCCGTGTCGGTAGAGGAGAGGAACAAGGTTACTGCTTTTTGGTACCTTCAAACGATGACGAGGAAGAAACAGAAAGGCTTCAGCTCTTGCAGAAATATCGATCGGGCTTGATTCTGGCCCAAAAAGATCTCCGGCTAAGAGGTGCGGGAGAGGTTTTTGGCACCAAGCAACACGGCAATCTACCCACAAGACTCAAGTACTTCTGGTCCAAAAAACTCTTCTTGGAAGCCAAGCAAATTGCCAAGTCGCTAGTCAAAAAAAGCCCTAGTATCGCCAAGCAGATTGCCAGCAAGCTCGAAATTTGTTAAAATAGAAAGAAGTAACATTAATAATCACCAAATAACATGGCCGCTACACCAAAAAGAAAAATATCCACAGCCAGACAAGGAGCCAGACGTTCTCAGATTCATCTCATTGAACCTATGATGATCGCATGTAAAAAATGCGGTAATTTGAAAAAGTCTCACTTCGCTTGTCCAGTTTGTAAAGCTAAATAATCTACTGTGAAATCTGCCCAAGATCCCAGACATTTAAAAAGAATCGCTGTTTTTAAGTCGCTTTTTGCTGGAAGTTTTACAGAGCAACCTGAACACCCAACAAGAGTTGACAAAATTCAAGCCAATATCGAAAAAATTGACGACATTGTTCAGAAATGCGCTCCGGAATGGCCAATTTCCCAGATCAATCGTGTCGACTTGGCCGTACTCAGACAAGCAGTATACGAACTTCTAATTAAAACCGAAACACCCACCAAAGTTATTATTGATGAAGCCGTCGAAATCGCCAAACGCTATGGAGGCAAAACCAGCTCCAGTTTCGTAAATGGCGCTCTAGCTTCAGCCATAAACCTCACCGGCAGATCCGACACTCCAGATGACCAGCCCAAACCTTAAACCACTTCAGACTCTTCTAGGCTACACCTTCAAGAACGAGAAACTTCTTCAAACTGCTCTTACTCACAGATCGTGTTTAAACGAGCCTGGGGTTACCGAGAGTTATGAGAGACTAGAGTTTTTGGGAGACGCTGTTCTGGAAATGATTATTTCCGCCTACCTCTTCAACAAATATCCAGACAAAATGGAAGGCTACCTCACAGCGGCCAGATCGGCGACAGTTAGAACCGAGTCGCTATCAAAAATATCGAAGACTCACGGAATCGACAATTTCATCATCATGAGTAAGGGAGAAGAGTCCACTGGAGGTCGCAACAACCCCTCTATTCTCGAGGACGTCATCGAAAGTCTTATCGGTGCCATTTACTGCGATGGTGGTCTAGAAGCAGTCAACCAGTTCTTCAAGAGCTTTATCCTCCCCAACGCCGAAGAGATCATCAACGAAGACCAGCTCAAAGACTCCAAGTCCATCCTTCAAGAAAAGGCTCAGAGTAAGGGCTTTACCTCGCCTCTTTACAAAACCATCAAAGAAGTTGGCCCAGATCACGACAAGATTTTTGACGTGGTTGTTATGGTGGGGGACAAAGAAATTACTACAGGCTCAGGCAAAAGCAAACAAGAGGCTGAGCAAAATGCTGCTAAAAAGGCCATAGAGCTGATATAATATCGCTATGCTAAAAATCAAACTACAACCGACCGGTAAAAGACATCAACGCTTCTATCGTATCGTGGTTGCTGAGGGAAAATCCAAGTTATCCGGAACTGTTATTGATACTTTGGGAACATATAACCCCCACGATCCCGAAAACAAAGTCGAGTTAAACAAAGAAAATTATCAATCATGGCTAAACAAGGGAGCTCAGCCAACCGACACCATTAGAAAATTAGTTAAATAAAATGAAACAACTAATCGAGTACATCGTCAGTAACATCGTTAATCACCCGGAAAGTGTCATCATTACCGAAGAAAAAACCGAAGACGGAGAAGCCACCAAGTATCTCATCAAGGTTGACGCCGAAGATGTTGGTCGCGTAATCGGCAAAGAGGGTAAGGTCATTAAGTCTATTCGCCAAATTGTCAGAATCGCCGCTATCCAAAAAGGCACCAGAGCTATCGTCGACCTTCTTGAAGACAGTAACCCCAAAGAGTCTGTCGAAGAGGTGGCTGAAGAAGTTGCCAAAGAATCTCCCGAAGAGCTCGTCGAAGAAAAAGAAGAAGCGTTAGAAGAAGTCGCCGACATTATCGGAGAGAAAAAAGAAGAAGAGGTAGAAGAAACAGAAGACTAAAGTATTTAAAATTATCGAACAGAACAGCTCTCCTAAAAGGGGGCTGTTTTGTTAGAACCCAAACAAACTTCCGGTCATGTTGGTGGCGGCAGGTACTTCAACTCCGGCAGTTGAGGGACGTGAGAATCCAGATATTTTCTTCACCAAGGCTAGATCAGCTTCGGAAAAAGGAGTAACCCTTGAAACATCCACCTGCTTCAAAACAGCTTGATAATAAGTAATTTCTAGATCCATCTGAATATTTTTTTCACCACCAACCGACTTGGAAAGTTTACTTACCTCTTGCATACCAAGATCAGACACAATTCCAACGGGCAAAGAAGTCTCAACCTTGTCAATGAATTCAAGCATCTTAGCGACTGGTGCAGAAATGGAAATTTTTACTGGATATCCTGCGAACTTTCCCGTTTCTGCGCCACCAGATTTGGCGTAATTTGTATCAAGTAACACTCCTGAAGGAAGAGAGTATGAAGAAATAATCACCCCCGTAGTCTTATCTGCTATGCTCCGTAGTAAAAATATCGCGTTTTCCGGTGCATAAGTTTGCGGAATTGCTTGCAAAATCGAGTTTTGAGTCACTTCGGGGATCTGCTCATTTACCGTATCAAAGCCCGCCTTTGAGCTCTTTAATGAGTCGAGTTGAGTTGTTTTTGCCGCCACCTCAGATTTTAATTGTTTTACATCTTCAAACTTTGGCCAAATCACAAAAATCAAAACAAACAACATTGCAACAGACAGAAGCAATAGTGCCACCATCGTTCGAATCATGCCCTCATCTACCCAATCGGGCAATACAAATCCAAAAATATTTTTGTATCCAACAATTTTATTCTCAGCCATTGACCTTTAACTCAATTTGTAATCTCGTCGAGTACCCACCGCTTGCATCTTTTGACAAACCTTCAATATAGGCTCCTGAAAAATACTTACTATCCTTCCAAGTTTTCTCACTAAGCAACACACCCTCCAAAGACTTCATGGCAAAAATGTCGTTGGTTGAAATTGTCAGAGAAACCCAACCTTGCTTTTTAAAATCAATTCCGGTCAAATTCGCACCAGGGGGTAAGAGTAAGGTTATTTGATCTAAATAGTCTTTATATCGAAATTTATTTTTATTTATTTTTTCATACTCCGACAAAATCATTTTTGTCAGCACAAATCGGCTCAATTTTTCGTTATTACTTAGCATGGCGCTAGAAATACTCAGTGACTCTTTTTCAATACTTGTCAGCTTATTTTTTAAGGTCATCGAAGAAATTACCACATACAAAGTTGCTCCCAAAAAATATAAAATCAAAAGACCAAACAATGAATAGGTAACTATCTTCGTCCAGTTCTTACCTACATAGGCACGTCTTTTTTTGCTGATTAAATTTACCTTTATCATTGAATCTCAATAGCTAAACCATATGCAATCGCAAATACCGGACCCATATTTGCATTCTTTTGATCAATGCTCATTCCGGAAAATGGATTTCCCATCACAATTTCTACTCCTGATAAAGACTCGGTCAGGTAGGGGATAAGACCCAAAAGATATGAGCCACCTCCAGTCAATATGATTCTACTTATCGTCGATTCTTTGTGTTCGTTTTGGTATGCAATTGTAAGTTTTTTTAGCTCACCGGCCAAGTTATCAATTACCGGTTTCAAAACAGTGAACATCTTCCCCTCAAGCTGATCTTTCAACATTCCATATGTTCGCTTGTAGCTCTCAGCCTGATCAATAGGCAAACCAAAAGCGTCTGCAATAAGCTTGGTCATTACTGTTCCCCCAAAAGGAAGGTAGTAATTTCCATAAACCTTGTCTTTTCCGGATAGTACCAGGCCAGTACCACTGGCACCAATGTTTACCAATATGGAGGGAGACTCGTTTGTAAGTGTGGGCAAAAATGACCTTATCATCGCAGGAATCTCATTTTCCAGTCTTAGGGGAGTCGTCTCGATCAGTTCCAAAAGCTGAACATAGGCGTCAGAAACGGGAGTTGGAACAGCTACCACATAAACCGAAATTTTTTCATCACCCTTTATTTTGTTTGGTTTTTCCAAAACCGCCCAAGAAGTTTCCACTTCATTGGGTGGAAAGGGAACTGATTGATCCAGCTCCCACTTTATCGCGGTGGCCAACTCCGGTGAAGACATGATCGGAAACTGCATAATTCTCGAAAAAACTAACGACTCAGAAATTGATGCCACCACTTGTTTTCCCCTCAGACCAGCTCCCTTGATCAGCTCTTTTAGCTGATTAGCCAATGCAATTTTTTCTGCATTATTCATTGATACTAAGTTTTTTCCCGAAGGATTTGCCGCCACAACCACAGAAGAAATTTTCTTCCCGTCAACTTTGAGAATCTTTATACTTGTCGAACCAATATCTAATCCAAAATGGGCAGCCATACTGTATTCAGTATACCCTAATTGGAAACATCAAAACACCTTTTTATTGGAAAATACTTCCCCCGGAAAACAAAGCATAATCAAAAACTGCAGGGATGTTTGCCTCTGTCGATTCATCATACTGAAGACCATATTTTACCCTTTGTCCCTCTGACAATACTGATCCAGTAGACTTAATTTGGACTATCTGGGAGGGAAATAAAGCTCCAACAGGTACAATTTTTACTAGTGCAGGAGTCTCTAAAACGGTAATTCTAATTTTTTCGATACTAGTATCAAGAGGAATGAGGGGTGTTTTTAATGCATAACCACCTGCTCCAAGATCTCCAACAATGAAACCATTCTGAGCCACAAAGCCAAAAGCAGAATCAGTAATATCACCCCTATCACTTATCTTCGAAATAAACACTGAAGGTTGATTGCTGGGATTATCACTATCCGGACCCCAATAAACGCTAAATCCAGACAGTGATGGATCTGCATCAGTCAAATTGATCTCAATAATGCTTCCGGTATTCACCGAACCCATTTCCACGCTACTCGTCCCGGCATCAGTTTTTACAGCATAATAGTCTGAGTCCACATCTCCCACCGAACCGGCTCCAGGATTCATTATTAGCTGTTCCAAACCAGTTTGGGCAAAAAGCAATGCTTGGACACTTTCCGACTCTGCTTGTTGAATTCTTGTATCCACCGTTGATCGTGTAGCCAAAGACACAGCCAGGGCACTCACTACAGTCATGATAAGAACCATTACCAAAGCCACCTGACCTTTATGAATCGTCTTTATCATTTAGTTTGTTCCACTATTAAGTAAGTTGATGACTTTATTAATTTCAAAAGAAACCTCTTCACCAGCCAAGCCGGTCAAATTGGCTTTAATATGTAATTTCATCTTATCATTGATACCCGACTTACAATACCAAGTAAACACTAGCTCAGATACCGTAATATCCGGATTACTAATCACTGCGGAGTTCGAAGAAACCTCTCCATTTGCAAAAGAATACAAAACATTTCCACCGGAAAGGTCCAAAACTCCTAAAGTATTTCCAGACACACCATCTTCTTCAGCGCTCAAACAATTCTCCCTATAGTTATCCCCAACACGAACTACTTTTCCAAATCGTAATGTTCTTTCAAACATTCTATCCAGCGATCTCAAGCTGTTCCCCAGTGTCGTTTGAATATCACTCACTCCACTTGATTGAAAGCTACGATAAAAGATTGATGTTCCCGCCGTCAAGACAATTGCCAATAACGACACCACCATCACTAACTCAATCAAAGTGTATCCTTTGTTCGTTCTATTCATTTTGTTATTTTGGTTAAGTACTGAGACAAAATTGTGTCAATCGTTTTTTCCCCATCTACCCATCTTACTTTTACTGTCATCTGAACTCCATTTGAGGACTCAGGAGGATATTCGTACGTAATTGAGCAAACATATTTCGATTCATTTGGATTATCTACACAGTCACTATAACGAGCCTGCGGATTAGGATCTGTAAAAAATAGAGTTGGTTCCATATCTCTCACCAAACGATAATGATTTAACTGATTCTGAGCAATGCTAATGGCCTCGCTTTTAGTGGCTTGGAAACTAGCCAAACTCAAAGATCTCGAGATCAAATCCGACACACCCACCAAAACTACTGCAATTATGCCCACAGCCACCACAATCTCAATCAAAGACTGTCCGGAATTGGAGTGTAGTTTTGTCATGTTTGTTTAGTAATAAAGAAGTCCATCACTAACACAGCAATGGAAAAATTTCGGACATTCTCCTATCGTGTCAGATCCCGTACATGCAGTACCATCAGGGAGACACGATCCCCCCACATCCCCGCAAAGGAGGAATGGCGTGGGTGTGGGAGTGTCGGTAGGTGTTGGAGTAGCTGTTGGGGTAGGTGTTGGCGTGTCCGTGGGTGATACTGTCGGAGTTACCGTAGGTGTTGGTGTTAAGGTTGGTGTCACAGTTGGAGAAACAGATGGTGTGGGAGTAACTGAGGGATATGGGTCCCCATCCGACAAAACAGGATCACTTATGGTAATAACTCCGCTATCTTTTGTTGTCACAGTGGAGGTGTAGTATGGATAATTTCTATTTGTAAAATGATACACTTCCACCGACTGAATTCTCCCAGAACCAGCTTCAAATCGAATATCTACCGGATCATTAAAAAATGTTTCCAGTAAAACTCCTTCTTTATTTACTACTCTCTGGTCGACGTCACAATCTGCCCAAGCAGACATCGTTCCGCAAGATCCGTCTTCACAGTCCGATCGCAAATAATAGCCTGTCAAATTTGTACATCCAGGAGGATAAACAAGATTCTCAGCCATCGCTTGAACACGACGCACCATGGTTGAAAAATTTCGTGCATCATTTGCTGCTGCTTGCCTCTGACTAAAAGTAAAATATGCCGCCAATGACATCGCGGAAAGAATGATGATAATTGCAATCACTACAATCAGCTCAATCAAGGTTAAACCACGATGCATAGATTTCCTCATGGATTGTAATAGATTTTAGGAGCACTCTCATAACAATTTGCCACCAAAGTATAACCCGTGCCAGTTTTTGAATAGGAATATGGAGGAATAGTTTGGCAAATCTTCGGATCTGTCGGAACTACATTCATGGTCACTGTGTTACTTATAGGACAAATGACTTTTGGACCTATTGAATCCGGATACTGGCCATCTATCGACCGGCACATTTCCAAAGCCTGACGAATTGCCTCCATGTCCGAGTTTCTTCTGGCATTTCTACTATTCTTGCTTATAGAGGTATAAGATACCACCCCAGCTGCGAACACCACCCCAATGATGGTAATCACTACCAGAAGTTCAACAAAAGTAAAGCCGTTTTTTTTCATTGCAGCTGACTTACACAGTAATAATCTTTCGAAGCGCCCGTTGTGGCACAAGCATCGCTATACGCGTTGCCCGATCCCAGTTTTTCCATCAAAGCACAAACGCAGTACGAAGTCGCAGTGCAATTTCTAGGAATATAGGCAGATGCATCCGGATCTGCAGGCCAAGCAGTCTTCATGTATGTGGAATTACCAATTGTTGCAACACCACAATCAACGGGGTATTTGAATGAATTACTAGAATAATACTGTTCCATGGCGTTCTGGATAGCAGCCATATCTTGTTTTCTTCTCGCATCTCGACTGCTTTTCTGGGTGGCAGAGTAAGACACTGTGGCCAAAGCAACCAGAATGCCGATAATTCCAATCACGATCAACAGTTCCAGAAGAGTAAAGGCGTTTTTTATTTTTATCATTTTTTTATATTAATTTTGTACTCGATATATCACACCTTTATTACTAGCGCACTGCACCACAGGTGTCAATTTTGTTGAATCGGCCGTATTCTCCAGACAAGTATCTATGGTATAGCTTTTTGTTCCAACATCATAGCTATAAGCATACGTGTGCCAATCCACGCCCTTTGGGTCTTTAAATACCGCTTTTGCATATCCAGGTGTCACCAACCAAGTTAGTTGATTGTCTTCGGTCAAGGTGGGGGGGTACAGCCCATTATTATCATTTCGATATAGCTCAAGTGCTTTTTTTAGCTGGCTCATGTCACTCTTTCTTTGCACATCTCTCGCTCGAGATCTCGCTTGGCTAAAATTAAACACAGCCATACCGGAAAGTACAGCAATAATACCCATTGTGATAAGCAGTTCGATCAGAGTAAACCCATTTTTTTTCATCTTTATTTTGCTCTTACTAATCCTGTTTCGGTAATTTTATAATTGCATCTTGCGACCACCCCACCAACCCTACTTCCAATTGGCCCACACTCAGCGCTATCTGGTGATCCGGACCAATCCGTTTTTTTCTGATCACCATCAACCACAATATCTTTATCTTCAGGGTTGGCGAGCGATGCATACAAAGCAAAGGTATTGTAATCCGAGCCAGGTTTGTAAAAATAGCGCCTTTGAGGATCAGAATCGGTAGGGAGTTTATCCATGTAAACCGTTTGCTTACCTCCGAAGTAATAACTCAATTTTGATGTGCAAACAAATAAACTTTCATCTGATGCTCCGCAATTTATTCGTCCAGAATTATCAGCCGTAGGATATTTACCTGCGTCGTTGTAATAAAGCTCAAGTCCCTTGGCTATCTGATTCAAATCATTTTTCCGCTCCATGTCTTTAGACTTTACTAACGATTGGGTATAGCTTCCAATGCCGATCACCGACAAAATCATGATAATCGCCATTGCCAATAACAGCTCCATCAATGTAAATCCGTTTTTACTTCTCGTCACATCCTCATTGTGCTAGAAATTTAAACAAATGTCAAACAAGCAAACCAGCGTACCAGCTCCATACCTGACCACCCCAAACTAAAGCAATAATCGTGCCCATGATCAAGAATGGCCCAAAGGGTAAATACTGACCTAATTTCTTTTTGCCTAATAGTAGAAGGGTGACTCCAACAATTGCACCAAGTGCGAAAGAAAAGAATACCCCCGGCAGTATTTTGGGCCAACCCAGCAACAAACCCAAAGAGGGGGCCAGATAGATATCACCCAGTCCAAAGCCATCAACTTTTTTCACTGCCTTAGTAATCGCTTGCAAAATTACAAACAACAAACAAAGTCCCAAGCCAGACAGCAAAGCACGCACAAAATCATCGGTTTGCATAATTCCAAACGCCGTCAAACCAACACGATAAAACAAAGCTAAAGAAAACAGCAATAAGTTCAGGCTAAAGGGAATCACCATATACAACAAATCAGTCATAAAAATTGATAGCAACACCATCCCCACAACAAGCCAAAATACTGGTTGAATAAAGATCCATGGCGATCCGACTAGCTGAAAAAAATTAAAGCCCACCAAAAACCACCACACAAACATTATTCCGGTTAGAGCCTCAATCAAGGGATATCGAATCGAGATTTTTTTATGACAAAATGCACAACTCCCTTTTAGGGCGATGAAGGAAAGTAGGGGAATATTGTGATACCAAGCCAGTTGTTTTTTACACTTTGGGCAAATTGACCTACCCGATAGGGGAGAGGAGCCATGTGACATTCGAAAAATCACCACATTCAAAAATGACCCCCAAACTAAGCCCATTGCAAAAATAAAAAGAATTACCAAAAGCATAGAACAATCATACAGCAATCATTTGAAACATTGAGCGCAATCACCCAGCTGTCTAGTGCAAGCAGTTAAGGGGGGAACGCCGGTTTGTTCCACTATATTAAACCAGCCACCTCCCACTGTGTTCACCAAAAATTTTGTTGCCGTGTCATTCATATTTGATTTACTTTCCGGTTCAAAACAAACCACAATATCCGTCCTGTCATTTACATCAGACCCCACAAATATATTTGTTCCGCCAATACCACTCATGAAAGTAGACTTTAGCTCTCCATCGGGTGACAAAGACCCCATGATACAATCTGCCAATCGACTATCCTGCAAAGACATCGCTCTGCCGGAAGTGATACCGCCAAATCCATCCAAAATTTGTCCCGTACCTCGACCGCAAATAGCATCATAATTATCCATGTTCCAAGGTAAATCACCATGTGTGGAATAAAATCTCTGAAAAGCCTGCAAAAGTTCCACTGTCGCGTTTCTTTTGTTTGTGTCTCTCGCTTTCTTTAGCTGTTCAAATGGGTCAATTGCCGCCAAAAGGCCAGCCGCTAAGATTCCCAAAACACCGATAACAATCAATAGCTCCATCAATGTAAATCCACGCAGGTTTCTTCTCACTCATTAATATTATCATCCTCAAACCCTACAAAAAGAGCCCCGACTCGCGAGGCTCTTTTAATATTAATCCTAAATCCTTATTCAAAACACTGAAGACAATTTTCATTGTTAACATCAGGACAAGTATCGGTACCATCAGTTGTATCATAAATTTGAGTACCTGATAGTAAATATTTAGTCGAAGAGTCAGTTCTGTTTGATTTTCCCTCAGGAGAGAAACAGACGGCTGCTCTAGTGGGAGATCCAGACTGGATATAAAGGTTAGATCTCAAACCTGCGAAGAAAGTACCTTTAATCTCACCGTCATCACCCAAAGTACTATCAAGACAATTAAATATTTCACCAGCAGACAATTCCGGAGTAACCGTTACAGCTTCGTGGGGATAAGCTGTCTCAGCTGTTCTGATTGTACCCCAAGAATTAGTAAGACATGTGTAAACAATTGGAGTTCCAGATCCCTTAAACCAAGGTAAATAACCATGAGTTGCATAGTAACGTTGAGAAGAACTCAACATTTCAAGAGCAGCACTTCTATTATTCGTATCTCTAGCTTTTTTCAATTGTTCAAATGGGTCAATTGCCGCCAAGAGTCCGGCCGCCAAGATTCCCAAAACACCGATGACAATCAAAAGTTCCATCAAAGTGAAACCTTTATTTGGTCTATTCATTTTTTTATATTTTTTTATAATTGCTATAACTAGTATCACTATGAACGATTAAAACTGACTTGTCAAGTTATATATAGGCATAATCACGGCTATCACCAAGAAACCCACACCGATACCCATAACCACCATAATCAAAGGTTCTATCGCCGTTGTCAGTGCTTTAATCTTTGTTTCACTCTCACCCTCATAAAAAACAGCCAGCTTGGCCAAAACCTCATCCAATTTCCCCGTTTCCTCACCCACGGAGATCATTTGTCCCAGAATAGGGGGGAAGACTTCCAGTGTTTGAATTGCCTCAGCCAAGCTAATACCTTTTTCCACCATCACGGCAGCCTGACGAACTTCAGCACCATAAATCTTACTTCCCAAAGTATTCGAAACAATCTGCAAAGTGTCCAGAATAGGGATACCGGCAGCCAAAAGAACACTTACAGTTCTGGCAAACTCTGTCAAAATAATATCTTTTTTTAGCTTACCCCAAATAGGAATTTTGAACATAAGCTGCTCCACAATCAGTGATCCAACCTCAGTTTTCGCCCAGTTTGAAATAAATACTCCGGCAAAACCACCAACCACTAAGATGATGTACCAAAAATTTACAAAAAATCCGGAAATTCCCATCAAGATTTTTGTCGGCATCGGCAGCTCGGCTCCAAAATCTTTGTACATCGCCGTTAGTTTTGGCACCACAAACACCATCATAATTGCCGCAATCACCACAATTCCAATGATGATGATTGTCGGATACACCATCGCTCCTTTGGTTTTACTCCGAAACTCTCTTTGCTTATCCAGAGCATCGGCTAACTTTTTTAGCACTTGATCAAGTACACCGGCCGACTCACCAGCTTTAACCATAGCGATATAAACCGATGTAAATCCACCTCCGGACCCCTGCAAGGCGTCAGCCAAAGTCGAGCCTCCCTCAACCTCAACCAAAACTTTCTCAATAACTGTTTTCAAGGCAGGTCCAGACTGCATTTTCAAAATTCGCAAAGCATTTACCAAAGGCAAACCGGCACCCACCATTGTTGCCAGTTGTCGAGTAAAGTTGGTTATTTCGTCTTGTTTTGGTTTAGAAAATTTTCCAAAGATAGAATCAAAACTAATCTGATTAGCTTCGGAAATTGAGGTAATCAACATACCCTTACTACGCAAAACAGAAACAACCTGCTTTTCATCCATTGACTCCATCACGCCACTCGAAGGATTTCCTTTTTGATCTCGAACTTTGTAATTAAATGTTTTCATCTCATTTTTGTTGAAATCATTTTGTCCAAAACTGAAGGTCGAATAGCGTACTCCATCGCCACAATTCTATCCACCACATTACGATTGACCAAATCAGACAAGTTTTGTTCCAACAAACTCATTCCCAAGTTTCCACTAGTTTGAATCACGTTATCAATCTGGAAGCTCTTCCCCTCACGAATATTATTTCTCACAGCCGGAGTCGCAATCAGAATTTCCGTGGCCACCACTCGCTTACCATCAATCGCGGGGATTAATCTTTGAGACAAAACTGCTTCCAAAACCATCGATAGCTGTAGCACGATTTGTGGTTGTTGGTCCTCCGGAAAGCTGTCCACAATTCTCTCAATCGATTGCGAAGCCGAGTTTGTATGCAGGGTGGCAAACACCAAGTGACCTGTTTCTGCCATCGTCATGGCGGCTGACATTGTCTCAGCATCTCTCATTTCACCAATGTAAATAATATTCGGATCTTGGCGCAAAACTGATCTCAATGCGTTTTCCCAAGATCTAGTATCAGACCCAAGTTCACGTTGGCTCACAATCGATCTTTTACTGACGTGAATGAACTCCACAGGGTCTTCGATAGACACAATATGCTCGGTTCTGGTGTTGTTAATTTCATCCAAAACAGCGGCCACTGTTGTTGATTTTCCTGAGCCTGTTGGACCGGTAACCAATACAAAGCCTTGTTTCAGCTTTGTGAAAGCGTGACAAATTTTGGGTAACCCCAGCTCATCAATAGTTGGAATTTTGTCGGGAATATAGCGTAAGGATATTGCCGTTGCCCCTTTTTGATAATACGCGTTGGCTCTAAAGCGAGCTTTCCCGGGTACAGTCACTGAAAAATCTAGCTCAAGGTCTTTTAGAAAAACCTCTTGCTGAGGGGGAGTCATTAAATCCTTAATGTAGCTCAATAGATCTGCGGCACTGATTACTCCCGCGTCTTGGTAGGGAACCAGCTTGCCCATAAATCTAAAAATAGGATAGGAATCAGCCATCAGATGCAAATCGGAAGCGTTTTTCTCCGCCGCCATCACCAAAAGCTGTTGTATTAAATTATCGTTTTTTTCCATTAAACTTGAGCTACTCTAATAACTTCCTCCAGCGAGGTCACCCCATCCAAAACTTTAAGATAACCATCTTGTTTCATAATAATCATCCCGTCTTCTCTCGCAGCGTTCTCCACTGTCGTGGCATCAGCTCTTTCCATAATCAATCTGGCAATTTTATCGGTCACTTTCAGCACCTCATAGATACCAACACGGCCATAATAGCCTGAGCCCCCGCACTTGTCGCAACCAGCTCCCTTATAAAGCATAAATGGCGTGTTGTTTTTAGCTGCCTCAGCCGCTCTGCCCGGATTAGACTTAAGCCAGCCATCAAAAAGCTTTCCCAAAACTTCCTGAATGTCACGAGCCACATCAGGATCAGGCACATAAGGAGCCTTACATTTATCACACACTGTACGCAAAACACGCTGTCCAATTACGGCGGTCATAGAAGAAGAGAGTAAAAACGGCTCAGCCCCCATATCCAACAAACGAGGAAGAGCACCAGCGGCAGAGTTTGTGTGAACTGTAGAAAAAACCAAGTGTCCGGTAAGAGAAGCTTGTACTGCCAGCTGAGCTGTTTCTTCATCACGAATTTCACCCACCATGATTACATTTGGATCTTGACGAAGAAAAGAGCGTAAGCCGGAAGCAAAAGTCAAACCCGCCTGTGGATTAATCTGCACCTGATTTACTCCACCGATTTGATACTCCACAGGATCTTCCAAAGCCACAATATTTACCTTGGGCGAGTTCACCATAGTTAGAATCGAGTAAAGAGTAGTTGTTTTACCGGAACCCGTAGGACCGGTTGCCAGAATAATGCCATGTGGAATACGAATAGCTTCTTCCAGGGTAGAAAGGGCTTTCCCACGAAGTCCCAGTTCAGCCAAAGTTGGTACCTTATCAGTTTTTTTAAGAAGACGCATCACGATCTTTTCACCATTAACGGTTGGCAGGGAAGAGATACGCAAATCAACCTCACCCCACTCAGACTGAAAATTAAAACGGCCATCTTGAGGAATTCTTTTTTCGTCAATCTTCATTCCCGCCAAGATCTTAATACGAGAAATGAGCGAGTTGTGATAATCCTTATCCAGTGTCAATTTTTCTTCTAAAATACCATCAATGCGATAACGCACACGAGTGATATTTTCCATCGGCTCGATGTGAATATCCGAAGCGCGCAAACGAATAGCGTGCTCCAAAATTTTTCTCACAATTTCTACAATCTTTGGTTCTTTGATAATCTGGGAAATCGTGTCGGAGGTAACCAAACGAACACCTTCCTCTTCAGAAACTTCTTTTCCTCTTTTTAAGACTCCGGAGATCTCACCAGACAAACTTTGGCTATACACGTTAGCAATCAAGCTTTCCAAGTTTTCCTTTGAGGTTAAAAGCGACTTGATGGTGTACCCAGTTCTTTTTTGAAAAAAGTCAACCGTTGAAAGCTCCTCGGGCTTCACCATAATCAGGCTCAAAGTCTTGTTTTGTTTGTCCAGTGTGTACGGAATCACCTGATAATTTCTGGCCAAATCCACGGAAATTAATCCAATCAAATCAGGATCAACCGAAATTTTACTTTCGGAAAAATAGGGGATACCCAGAACCTTAGCTTTGGCCTCAGCCAAACCCCGCTCATCAACCAATCTCTTTTCTACCAACAAATCGGTTAAGGTTTTCCCTGAGGTAACCGCCTCAATTTTTAAAGACGCAATCATCGCCTCCGTCAGCTTACCTGTCGAAAGAAGATAATCCAGTAGGGCAGTTTCCTGATAATCCATACCTTTAATATAGCAATATATCTAGATCTTTACCAATCTCCACGAACTGATGAGGAAATTTCCAAAAGTCAGCTTGGCATTTACGTTGGTGAAGCGAATCTGTGACAAGCAATCAATCGCCAGTTTCAAAATTTTTAATCTATTTATATTTACTGCGATTTCAAGACCTGCTTTTAGTTTTTCTATCACCTCTTCAAGTGTTTTTTCCATTTCTGGTTTTTCCAGCTCATCTGCCAAAGCCAAACACTTAGCCGGACCCTTGGTAAAACACTCCAAAACATCTTTCCAGCCAACACCTTCAACCAAATTCTTTGTAGTTTGATTCAAAACAATACAGCGGGATAGTACAGTCGACAAAAGCCCGTTTTCATTCCGAACAACAAGATACAAACACATCGACGCAGAAGATTCTTCCAATGGTTTCAAAAGTACCGCCTGACACTCCGGCGAGAGCTTGTCTGCATCCCAAACCATCAGACTAATACCATTTGTTCCCGCAGAAACATTTACTCCGAAATTGATAAAATGACGCAAATCGTCTATCTTACCTTCACTACCCTCATAGCCCATCGTTGATGCTATAGATAGTCCCAAAGAAGACAAAATAGTCTCTCTATCGCTTACATCAGCTACAATAATCTTTGGTAACATTAGCTTATTGTACCAACGAGACGTACTTGATGTGTTGGTGGTTAACCATTAAAATGAACGCGCTAGTCTAAAAACTTAATATGCCAGAACAAACATATACCGCTAAAGATATTACAGTCCTTGAAGGGCTCGAACCAGTCCGCAAAAGACCGGGAATGTACATCGGCTCCACCGATGAAAAAGGTCTTCACCATCTCTTGATCGAGATCGTAGATAACTCTCTAGATGAAGCCATTGGCGGTTTTGCCAAAAATATTTATGTTTGTTTACACAAAGATGGATCCGTTTCTGTTTCCGACGATGGTCGTGGAATTCCTACGGACATGCACTCGTCAGGAGTCTCCGCTCTAGAGGTCGCCATGACCAAGCTTCATGCTGGAGGCAAATTTTCCGACTCCGCCTACAAGGCTTCAGGCGGTCTTCATGGTATTGGCTCCTCAGCAGTCAACGCTCTTTCTACCAAAATGCAGGTCATTGTTCGTCATGGTGCTGATTTCTTTATCCAGTCATACAAAACAGGTGTTCCCGACTATCCGGTAAAGAAGATTTCCGAGTCAGATGCCCATGCTCAGCTTCCGGAGTTTCACAACAATATTTTTAGTAAAGAATCCGGAACCTTTACTCGTTTTTGGCCAGACCCAACGATTTTTAAGCTAACCACAGACTACAACTTTACCAACATCAGATCCAAACTCCAAGAAAGAGCGTATCTCGTTGCTGGAGTTTTTATTCATCTTTTTGATGAAAGAACCGACAAACATGCCAACTTCTACTTTGAGTCTGGTATCAGATCTCTCTTATCTCACAACAACAAACACAAAAAGCCTCTCCATGAAGTCATTTCCATGTCTGGCAGTGTCACCGAAAACAATCTTCCCATCGGTGTCGAAGTTGTCATGCAGTACACCGACACCTACACCGATCAAATTGAGTCTTTTGCCAACACCATCAATACCTATGACGGCGGTACTCATTTGACCGGTTTCAAAACCGCACTTTCCAAGGTTCTCAAAAATTACATCGCCTCCAAGACAGATCCCGACAAGGAAAAGAAAGGTAAGTCCAAGGAGTTCGAGTTTACTCCCGAAGATCTCAAAGAAGGTCTCACTGGAGTTGTTTGGATCAAGATGAGTTCTTCAGAAATTCAGTTTGAGTCTCAAACAAAAACAAAGGTAAACAATCCAGAAGTTCAGTCTGCTGTTTACCAAATTGCCAAAAAAGGCCTAGAGGACTATCTCGAAGAACATCCCGCAACAGCTCAGATCATTATCGCCAAAATTACCTTAGCCAGTCGAGCTCGTATGGCCGCCAAAGCTGCTCGTGAAGCAGTCGTGAGAAAAGGTGCCCTCGAAGGTATGACCTTACCTGGTAAGCTTGCCGACTGCCAAGAAAAAGATCCAGCCAAATCAGAAATATTTATTGTTGAAGGAGACTCAGCTGGCGGTTCAGCCAAACAGGGGAGAGATCGTGCCCATCAGGCCATCTTGCCTCTAAGAGGTAAAATCCTCAACACCGAAAGAGCTCGACTGGACAAAGTTATTGAGTCTGACAGTGTCAAAGATCTCATTATTGCTCTCGGTATGGGAATAGGGGACACTCTCGACATTGACAAGCTCAGATATCACCGCATCATTATCATGACCGATGCTGACGTCGATGGTGCTCACATTGCCACTCTTTTACTAACACTTTTTTATCGTCACACAACCGAGGTTTTCGAGAAGGGCTATGTTTATCTTGCCACCCCTCCTCTATACAAAATCTCTCATGGCACCAACAGCAAATACGTCTACTCCGACGAAGAAAAAGACACCTATCTTAAAACTCTGTCTGCTTCCGACCAACAAAGAGCCGGTATCCAGCGATATAAAGGTTTAGGTGAAATGAATCCGGAACAGCTTTGGGACACCACCATGAATCCTGCCACTCGCACTCTCAAACAGATTAATGTGGCCGACGCCGCCCATGCCGATGAGGTCTTTACTACTCTCATGGGTCAAGAAGTTGCTCCTCGTAAAAAATTCATTACCACTCATGCCACCATGGCCAATCTTGATATCTAATAAATGAACCTACTTCACTCAATTAAAGCGCTCGAAAACGACTCAGTCGTCAATGTTATAGTTGAGATTCCTAATGGCTCAAAAGACAAAATCGAGTACAATCTCGATCAAGAAAAATTCGTACTTGATCGCGTCCTAACATCCAACCTTGCTTTTCCATTTAACTATGGTTTTGTCCCCGAAACTTGGAGTCACGACAATGATCCACTTGATGTTGCCATTTTAAGCTCAGAAACCTTCCCAACCGGATCTCAAATCAGATCAAGAATCATTGGTCTTCTGGAAACCACGGATCAAAGTGGCAAAGACACCAAGCTCATTGTCGTTCCCATATCCGAAAGCAATCCACTTTTTGCCAACATCCAAGACGTCGATACATTAGACAAAGAAACTCTTTCAAACATCGAGTTTTTTTACAAAAACTACAAAATTAACGAACCGGGAAAATGGGTCGACATCAACGGCTATCGTTCCAAAAATGAGGCCGAGACAGTTCTAAAAAACGCCATTGAGCATTACCATCAGCATTTTCAAAAATAATATATATGGAAGACCAAAAAGAGGACAACAAAATCACACCAATTACCGAAAACGTTGACGTTTCAGAAGAAAATGTCACTCCAGCTATCATTCCCGACACTCAAAACGAATGGGGAACAATAAAACACGCTCCAATCGTTGAGGAGATGGAAAAAAGCTATCTAGACTACGCCATGTCAGTTATCGTTTCTCGTGCTCTACCTGATATTCGCGATGGTCTAAAGCCAGTTCATCGCCGCATTTTGTTTGCCATGAGAGACATGGGTATCACTCACAAAAGTGCTTACAAAAAATCTGCTCGTATTGTCGGTGAGGTTTTAGGTAAATACCACCCACATGGTGATACTGCTGTTTACATGACCATGGTTCGTTTGGCCCAAGACTTTTCTATGCGTTACCCTCTAGTTGATGGTCAAGGAAACTTTGGTTCCATCGATGGTGACTCTGCTGCTGCCATGCGTTACACCGAAGCTCGTCTAAGTAAGATAGCCGGTGAGATGTTGGAAGACATCGACAAAAACACAGTCGATTTTGTCGACAACTTTGACGGGTCTCAACAAGAACCCCTTGTTCTTCCCGCCAAACTCCCTAATCTTTTGCTCATGGGATCCGAAGGTATTGCTGTCGGTATGGCTACCAAAATCCCGCCACACAACCTAGTTGAAGTTGCCAAGGCCATCAGTGCTCTTGTCGACAAGTGCAAGGTGAATGGCATCAATTCAGTAAACGATGACGAGCTTCACACCACCAGTTACAAAAATCTAATAGGCAATCTTGAGTCCGACATCGAAATTAATGAGCTCTGCCAGCACATCAAAGGGCCAGACTTCCCAACATCTGGTATCATCTACGACACCAACGAGATCAAGAAAATGTACGAAACCGGTAAAGCCAGCATCATCATGCGTGGTGTCGCCGAGATCGTCGAAAAGAAAAATGGCCGCTTCCAAATTCTCATTACCGAGCTTCCATACCAAGTAAACAAAGCCAAGCTCATCACCGATATTGCCGAGCTGGTCAAGAAAAAGAAAATTGAAGGCATTGCCGATCTTCGTGATGAGTCCGACCGCCATGGCCTCACTGTCGCTGTCGACCTCAAAAAAGACGCCAAGCCCAAGAGTGTTCTTAACAATCTTTTCAAACACACTGAGCTTCAATCAAACTTCCCAGCCAATATCGTGGCGCTTACCTCAGATGGCACACCTCATCTTTTAAACCTCAAACAAATCCTCATGGAGTTCACCGCTCACCGACAAATGGTCGTCGTCCGCCGAAGTCAGTTCGAACTCAAGTCAGCCAAAGATCGCGCTCACATCCTCGAAGGGCTCTTAAAAGCTCTCGCCAACATTGACGAGGTCATCGAAACTATCAAAAAGAGTCCCGATTCGGATACCGCAAGAGTCAATCTTTGTACCAAATTTGGTCTCGACGAAATCCAAGCCAACGCTATCTTGGAAATGCAACTTCGCCGTCTAGCCGCCCTCGAGCGTCAGAAAATCGAAGCCGAGTACCAAGAACTGATGAAAACTATCGAAAAATTAGTCGCTGTCCTCAAAGATCCTCAAAAAGTCTTCAGCATTATCAAAGAAGAGCTCGCCAAACTCTCCGCCGATTATCCAGAGAAGAGAAGAACCCAAATTGTGGCTACCGCTCCAGGATCTCTTTCTGAAGAAGATCTTATTCCTTCAGAAGAAATAATCGTCACTCTTACCAAATCCGGCTACATCAAGAGAATGCCTCTTTCTACTTTCCGTACCCAGAAGAGGGGAGGCAAGGGTGTCTCTGGTATGACAATAAAAGATACCGACGAAATTCAGCTCCTAACAAACGCTAACACACACGATCGATTACTTGTTTTTTCCAGCAAAGGCAAGGTATTTGCTCTCAAAGTCTGGGAACTCCCCGAAGGTAGTCGTATTAGTAAGGGTCAAGCCATCATCAACCTCATCAACATAGATACCGACGAAACCATCAAGAGTATTCTACCCATGCCCAAAGAGGTTGAGAAAAATCAATTCCTTTTCTTCACCACCAAAGCCGGTGTCGTCAAGCGCACAGCTCTTAGTAAGTACGAAAATATCAAGAGTAATGGTCTCATCGCCATCAAACTCCAAGACAGTGATAATCTCGTCTGGGTAAACAAAACTTCAGGTTCAGATCACATTCTGCTGGTTTCCAAAGATG
The DNA here is from genome assembly GCA_964513845.1 of uncultured Pseudomonadales bacterium. Classification (GTDB taxonomy): domain Bacteria; phylum Patescibacteriota; class Microgenomatia; order UBA1400; family MFAQ01; genus UBA2277. The sequence goes on from CAZENT010000002.1 coordinate 38,110, forward strand.
GCAAATCCATTCGATTCAATGAACAAGATGTTCGTCCAACCGATCGAGACACTCAGGGAGTTAGGGGTATTCTTCTCAAGTCAGCTGACTACGTTATCTCCATGGATGTTTTTGCGCCAGTTGAGCCTGTTTCCACAGACAAGCGTATCAAAATGTTCCGAGATCTTCTCATTGTCACCGAAAAAGGCATGGGCAAACGCACTCCACTTCCTGAGTATCCTGTTCAAAACCGTTCCGGTCAAGGGCTCAAGGTGTGTGAAACTACCGACAAAACTGGCAAGCTCGCAGGTGCTCTCTTGGTCGATCAGACTTCGGAAGTTCTTCTCATCACCACCTCCCAAGGCCAAGCCATTAAGCTTCCCATCAAGAACATTCCACGTTTAGGTCGCGCCACCCAAGGAGTCATTCTTATGCGATTTGCTAAGAGTGAAGACTCTGTTGCCGCCGTCACCACAGTCTCCGACTCGGAAGAAGACTAATCGCCACAGCTTGACTTTGCAGAATTATATCCTATAATTCATAGTAACTTAATCGCACTTTGTGATTGAATAAATTTCTTTGTTCCAAGGAGGAATAGTGACAGCTAAGAAGGATTTAGACGCCTATATCGGAGCAAACATTGTCGTTATCCCCATAGGAAAAAGGGGGACAGTTTCAGAGAATGCTGATTATCTCGATATGCAAATCAGCAAGTTCAGATATGATAATCCCGACATTATTCTAGTCGGACCGCCGCAAATCATCATCACTCCATCCTCTGCAGGCAGGGGAGTAACCATCGACTCCATTGTCTTCCGCCGAGGACAAGAATCTAACTTAATATAAAATTGTTAGCAAAATCAAGACTCGTATTTATACGAGTCTTTTTGTTATAGTAAGAGAATGAGCACAACATACAAAATTAGGCCCATGACTTCTCAAGATCTAGATGATGTTATCCAGACGGGGCTTACCACCAAACAATTACAGGTTGATGATTCAAATGCTATGTATTACAGCAAAGACGCACTGGAAAGAGCCATCACAAGTTCTTCAGAAGTCTGTCTTGTGGTTGAAGTTGAAGATAAGTTCGCCGGATTTTTTATCGCCAACATAAATGAAATTTTTGAGGAAGCATATATCAGTGACATCAGTATCAAACCCGAGTATCGAGGGTTGGGGGTTGGCAAGGCTCTTTTCCAAAAAGCTCGTGAAATATTATCTAAAAGACACATCGATTGGTCATGGGCATTAGTTCAAGAGGAAAACGAAAACATGCATCATTTCATGGAAAAACAAGGCTATATTAAAGGCAAAAAATTCTTCTTCTTTTATAAACCAAAAGGGTTTTAATATTATTAAATAACATTAAGCATGACCGATCTTGACCCCATATTTGTCAACATTCCCTGTCCTACCAAAAAGGAAGCAATCAAATTGTGTGGTGAGATGCTCAAACAAGATCTTTGCGGCACTGCCAAAGTTCAAGAAAACGTGCACCTCATGTGGGTCGAAGACGGCCTTCAAGAAAGAGATATCGTTCTCATGAGTCTAAAAACCACCAAGCAATTTCTTCCCAAGATCAACGAGTACATTCTCAAAAATCACAGCTGGGTTACCCCTTGCATCGAAGTCGTCGCTATTCATAGCGACATGTGCTAACTACTTCAAATATTTATCGTGTATCTGCTTCAACTGCGGATTAGTCACATGGGTGTAAATCTGAGTTGTCGCCACATTTTTGTGTCCCAACATTTCCTGAACACTACGCAAATCAGCCCCTTGCTGAAGAAGTGTCGTGGCGAACGAATTGTGAGAAACAAATCCATCAGTCATCAAATTATGATTGTTTAACACAGTAAAGTCATAAACCATTCCGTCATATGAAGTATTAGAAATTTTCTTAACTTTCATCCACTTTATCGAGTTATTATTTGCCAGCAATTTCAATATCTTTAATTTATCGTGATTTTCATATCCAGCATCAATGAGTGAATCTACAATTTTAGGCAGTGTTATATGGGTCGTCATCATCGTTTTTACATATCTCCCAATATGTTTTATTCCATGTCTTTCTGCGAATTTATTCCAGCTAATATTTTTTTCAATAAGTTCTTTTTGAATAGAGAACAATATTTTTGTGGTTGGAATTTTACCTCCATCAAATTCTTTTCGAATTTTTATAAGTTTTCTGGTTGGTACTAAATCAACAAAACGTAACTGATCAGGTCGATGCATAATATTCAAATCATATATTTTACTTTTCACAATTTTATTACTAACAGGAAGCTTGACTAGTCTATTCCTTTCGCACAGGTGAGCATCAATTCCAATTGTTAAAAGTAGCAATTGATAGTCCTTGATTAACTCAAGACTACTAGAAAAAAACCTTGGTTCTCCTGTATTACCTTCTGCATCGTATAATCCAGCAAGAAAAGCCTGCCTCTCCCTCATTGACAATCCAAAAAGAATTGATGGAACACTTTTTAAAGGAGCTTTTTTCGCCCATCCAAATTCCCAAATAGTTTTTGCTAAAGATGAAGAATATATCGTTAAAATATATGAATTTGAGTTCTTATTTTTCTCAATCTTTGGTTTAATTTTCCATAACTTCTCACACAAATTTCCATAATACTCTAAATTATTAATATCTTTATCGTTAATTAACAAACACCTTCTTCGAAGAGACACCGTTCCGTCTCCAAGTAAATATCCATAAAATCTCCAAAAATCAGGCTTATATTTCTTTTCACCTTCAATCTTCCAATTTTTTGATCCAAGAATCCAACTTCCTTTTTTAAGGTCACCTGCAAAAATTTCCTCAATTCCGTTGTCTCCAAGAGTAAATAAACGATGTTGAGGTGTACATTTCAATAAATAACCTCCAGCCCACACTTCAAGTAACTCCAAAGCTCTGTGAGACTCAGAGCGAATTATCTTATCTTCCTCATTTTTTAAATTACTAAAATCAACTGACCGAATATTACATTCCTTAGTTTGATAGAGCAGAGAAGCATTGATTACCTTACTTCCGGTGTAAATTTTTGTATCGGGGTGTAGACAATGTCTCAAAATGTGTGGGCTAACCTTAATTGGCAGTCCTGCAGCTCGCCGATACTTTTCTACAATTCTCTGAATCCCGCGGATAGACAATCGAGCTCTTTCTCCCCCCATGGCCGGATCCCACTCTCCACTTTTCGGAATTCGAATCCATAAGGCTCGATACGGATCAGTTCTCGTGTTTAGATATTTCGCCAACCACTCACAAGACCTAGTAGTCAAAAACACCACTCTCGCTCGTCTTCCTTTTCCGATTATGCCAAATTCACGAGCCTTAAGATCAATTTTGTCGATATCTAGCTTTGCCAACTCAGACACACGTAAGCCAGTAGAAAAAAGAATTTCCAGTATTGCTCTGTCTCTCAAACCAGCCATGGTTGAGGTGTCGGGAGACGTCAACAATCTTTCAACCTGGTCTCTATCCAAAAACTTAATACGATGACCTTCACTTTTTGGCAGTTCTACTTTTTCAGGAGATAAAGACTTTACCCCTTTCCTTGCGCAGTATTTTAAGAATGCACGCAGGGCAATCACATAATAGCTTTGAGTGGTAGGGGAGAGTAGTTTGCCATGAACATCCTCAAAACGGCTCAAATACAATCGATATCTTCTTACCATTTCATAGGTCAACTTTTCGATATATTCTTGTTCATAATGTTTTTCAAACCAAACACGGAACGTTTTAAGATAGTGGGAGTAGTTACGAATAGTAAACTTGCTGTAATTTTTTTCCACCTCAATGTAGCTCAAGTATCGTTTTATATGAACCCTCAAACCCAAATCTAGCGCTTGTTTTTTTGCCATCTATATCAATATATCAAATATTGTGCGACATAAAACTCACCCTAATATTATTCACATTTGCATTAGGAATTGCACTAGGCCTGACACTGGGTTACTTTATCTAAAAAAAACAAAACATAATCCCCGCTAGTTAGCGGGGATTATTAATAATTATTTTTCAATAATAACCTAAATTTTTCACACCATGAAAATAGGGGAGGTAGAAATAGGGGAGACCAAAAAAGAATTTGGTAAATAGATAGATATAAGTTATCCACAATCATTTATTAATAATTATTTGCGTCAATAAAAAATACAAATTGAAAATAAAAAAATAAATTAAATATTTATTATATAAATTCTTACCTGGTCGAAAAATAATAGAAATAAGAATTAAAAAATAAATAAGTTCAACTTCACTCATTTAAAGCGTCGTCAATCTAAAAATGCGCACAACTCAAGCACCTCTTTAATCTATTAAAGAAATCTCAAAGGCATATCAAAACTCTCCAAAAAGCCGCCCCGTACAATGCCCCTAAAACGGCTTCTGGAACTTTTTGTGAGTACTTACTCATTAGCATTTAGCCTCAACTTTTCGGGTTTATCTATGGATAAGCACAGATTGAGGCTACCAGGCACAAACCTCAAAAGAATCAACCAATAAGCACCAAAGGGGAGCCAAAACCGAAAAGTCTTCGGGATTATATACGAAATCAGATGATGGGTGAACATATTCCATTTGGAGCCCAACTTTCTGGGTTACGTCGCAAAAGTATTATTGTGCGACGTATCATAAATCATTCCTCTCCAGGAGAACTACCAGGATAAACAGGGAAGTGCAGAAGAATAACATCCTTCTGTATCCCAATACTATCTCTTAAGATGGATAACGACAAATAATAATTAATTGTTAATTAATGATTATCTTTCGCCCTACCTCTGCCAAGGCCTGTCGTGTTTTCTTCATTCTTTGCCAACTGTATCAAACCCACTCACCTAGCAAGTTATCCACATCACTGCTAATATTTCGTGAAAACTTCCCTATTTCGTGAAAACTATTATAGGATGTGTGTTATAGGATAATTATTATAGGATACGTACTATAGGACTTCTCCCCCTTTTCTCTAGCTACCAAGAAAAATTTTTTACTCGTTTTGATAACAATTCTTTTACGCCTACCCCACCCACGAAGTCGTCAAAAATCCCACCACAATAATAATCAATATTGTCACCCCATACTCCACAAGGCTCTCCAGGTATACCCTATTCGAAAGTCTTTGTTCCAAGATGCCAAACAATGCATACAAACCCGAGGTCAATATGAGGCCACCCATAAATGGTTTTACAGGCCAAAAACAAAGTACTCCAGACACAATGGCTATTACCCAGCTGGCAGAAATTGCATATCTCCAAACCTGAGGCCCAAAGTTATTCTTCAGATCCACACTCCAAAAACTTGGATATCCGAGCACAAAAGACACGGCAAACGAGATTGGCATTACCCACCAAAAAGCCAGCTTCAAACTCAGGGCGACTGTAAAGAAAAACAAGGAAGTAACTAGGGTCAATATAAAGTTTACCGAACGAGCGGCCCTAAAAAGTTGAATCGTTCGAATCGAAGCAACAGAAAATATATTTTCAATTAACAATATTCCATACAAACCCAAACCAACCAAAATAAAATACACAATCTTAAAAATTCCGGCCAGCAACTGAGATGTTTCTACAGATAATGTTTTTCCAAACATTCCTGGAAACGCAGTCGGTAAAAAATTGGAAAACAAACCACTGCCCAAGGTAAACATCATTGGCAAAACAATTAAGGTGATCCACTCAACACCCTTTAAATCGTCAAACAACACCCAAACTGACAAGACGTAAGACACCGCCGCAACTGCCATTACCAAGCCAAATCTATAATCAACCTGAACCAAGCTAGTCAACCACAGAAAAAACGCGATTAATGAACTAACCAAAATAAACTTTGTTCGTTTTGACATAATTACTCTAAATTCGACCAAACATCGACCACATCATCCAAGTCAGACAAGGCTTCCAGCAACTCCACAACCTTTTTTCCGGACTCCTCATTCAAACCGATCATCGGAATGGGAGAAATCGACTTCATATACGACACAGATCCAGGGCCACCTAGTTTAGCTTCGTGTTTGTTCAATACCGAGTTCAGTTCTGCAGCAGTTCGATTACGATTGTCTGTCACAGCCGTAACCAAAATACCCACACCTTCACGACTATACGCTTCATACACGACTTCCTCTGATGTATTTGCCCCGCCGACTCCCAAGCCCTTTTCGATAGCCCGATTAATATTCTCCATCGGCATATTTACCGACCGAGCTTCATCAACACAAGCTCTCAAAAATGGATTGCCGTTAATGTCCCCTGAACCACCTTTTTGGACGGCTATATGAATCTTTTTTGCAATTTTAGTAAACACAGCACCACGCTTGTTGTCTTCAATTGCTTTTTGATGTTTGATGGTTGACCATTTTGAGTGACCGGACATGTCCTAATTTTACCAAACAATCTACAGCTTGACATCTTGCGAATTACTCTTTAATATGTCTTCCAGCATGAACAATGACTCTACGCACGATTTAACACAAGAAGCAATCAAAGCCGCCGTCAGTAAAAACTGGAACGAGGCTGTTACCCTAAACTCCAAAATCCTTGAGACCTATCCCGATGACGTATCCACCCTAAATCGTCTTGGCATCTCCTACTCCATGATCGGAAAAAACAAAAAGGCCGAAGAAAACTTTAATAAAGTTCTCAAAATTGACGCCCACAACCCCATTGCCAAAAATAATATTGTTCGCTTAAAAGCCAACAAAAACACTGGCCTTCTCAATCTCTTTACTCAAACTGTTAGTTTTATCGAAGAACCAGGCAAATCCAAAGTCGTTCCTCTGGTTAGTCAGGCCGAACCAAAAATCTTTTCTAGTCTAAACATTGGCGAACCTGTTGAGCTTGGTCACTGCAAGCACAAAGTTAAAGTTGCCAGTACAGATGATGTCTTTATTGGCTACCTTCCTGACAATATCTCCCATCGTTTACTTCAGCTGCTAAAAGCCGGATATAAATACAAAACCGTCATGAAGTCAGTCAATCCCAAAGCTCCTCAGGTCTTTATTCAAGAAACTCATGTGGCTAAAAAGTTAAAAGGTATCCCCTCTTTTCCACTTGACGAAAGTGAAATTCTCCCCACTCTCTCTGCTGGTGAATCAAGCGAACTACCCCCACTCGAGATCTACGATCCTCTCATGAGCGAAGAAGGGTAAATTACTTAACCCAAATTCTCAATTTGTTGTCTTCTTCCACAAATGCAGGTTTGGCAATTTTGGAACATCCTAGCTGTTCTCTCAAAACCATCTCGGTCATTTCATAGCGCTTATCTCCGCTATAAACACATCCCTTTCCCTCAACAACTTCTTCAGGGATGGCTTTCAGTTCAATTACGTGCATACCGGCAGACTCAATCTGGTTTGCCAACACACTTCCCTTTCCTGTTATTCCAGACACATTATTTATTGATATATCAGCATTTTCTTGCAATATTGGCTCAATTACAAACTTATTTTTTGTCCACAGATTCATTGTCAGATTAAACTCTTTGAACTCTGCCCCGTCTGGATCTGTAACCACGTCAAACACCGAGTTTGGTACTGCCAGCTCCAGTACCTTTTTTGACTTCACCACCTCAGCCATAAACTGCCTAATCAATATCCTATCTCTAATACTTAAATCGGTTTTTAAACTCAAAGAGTGTAACTTTCCCAGTACATTTTCAATCTGTGAGTTGTCGTCTATTTTTATTGTTCTGGAAACCACCACCCCCATCGCCTGACCCAAAGATTTTTCGGTTATCTCAAATGGCTTTTTCTCAGACACACCATAGCTCCACACCGACTCCAAGGGATAATGAGCCTCTGAGTTATATACTTTAATTCTAATCTTGCTTGGCATTTTTACCCAGCCAATCATTGATTCTTCTGGCCTAAGAAGCAAAATACTCACCCCATTATCTCCTACGATAGCCACATTTAGTCCCATTTTTGGGTTATAAATTCCCTTTCTGGTGAGATCATAAACTACCAAACACACCAGTACCGCCAAAAACAAACCACCGATAATTAGTAGGATTTTATCTTTAATACTCGCCTTCATATGTGCTCTTTAAGATGTTATCTTGCTTCTTGCGATACTTAACTAAAATTTCTTTATCATTGCCAAATTTTTTGACCATCTGCCCCATGTGCCAGCCACTAACAAAATGAGGGAAAATTACATAGGACACTCCGGCAGCATAAAGTTCTTTGGCTTGTGCCAAGCTCTCTGCATCTGCAATTATTGGCACATCAATTTTGTTATTTTTCAGCTCGGAAATTAACGCGAGTGAGTCATTTACACTTTTTATTGTCGAAATAATTAGCTTGGCTTCAGCGATATTGGCGAGCTCCAAAATATCAGGATCGGTTGCATCGGCAAATATAACTCTCTCACCTTTTCTTTTTAATTCGTTTACCGCTTTAGGATTAAACTCTACCACCACTGTTTGTTCTTCAATCTTTTTCAAAAACGACAAGATGCTTTTCCCTGTTCTGTCACACCCTATCAACACAATATGATTTTTAAACTCCACTTTTGTCTGTCGATTTTTTCCTCCGAATTTAAATAGCAGTTTCGACAATTTACTAATCTTCAGACTGAGTTTTTCGGAATGACTAATTAGGATAGTAGACAAAGCCATCGAAAATAGCCCGGCCAAGGTCACTGCCTTTACCAAAGGTTCTGTCCACAGTCCTGCCAACAATCCAGCAGACATCACCACCAAAGAAAACTCAGACATCTGGGTCATGTGAATTCCCAACAACAGTGAGTTTCTTCCGCTCAAGCCAGTCAAACGCGAAACCATGTGAGTTACCAAAAACTTCACCACGATTATCATTGGAACAAGTACCAACACCATTTTCCAGTCCACCCCTCCCAAACCTACCTGGAAACCAAGCAAAACAAAAAACATCGTCAAGAAAACATCACGCAAAACTCTAATCTTGCTGATTATTTGGAAATGTCCCCAGCTGGTAGACAAAGATAGTCCTGCAAGTAAGCCACCGACCTCTGGAGATAGTCCAAAAAGCTTTACCGAACCGTAAATGACTATGGCAAACCAAGCCAGGCTAAACAACACCAGATCCTCGGCTGTTTTGATGACGTGTTTCATCAGTTGCGAAATGATTGAGTGTCCAACTACGTTTACCGCCAGTACCAGTAATAATATTTTTCCCAGTAATAAGCCTAGTCCGGCAAAACTAATTCCCTTCCCGACACTAGGCAAAAATACCAACAAAATAATTGCCAAAATATCTTGAAGTAATAATATTCCCAGAGTCAGTCTGCCCGAAAAGCTATTTAGCTCTCTCTTTTCAGATAATACTTTAACCACAACGATCGTACTGCTAAAAGTCATCGCAATCGCAAAAAGCACCGCCGAAAGAGAGCTAAAGCCGACGGCAAAGATGCCAAAAACAACATAAACAGCAATCAGCAAAAGAGCTTGCCCTAAAAAGATATACACCGCTTCCTTGCCCACTTTGCGTATTTCCGTCCAGTTCATTTCCAACCCTACCAGAAAAAGTAGCAAAGTCACTCCCAAAACGCCCAATGTTTCCAGCACTTCTACACTTGGAGAGCTGATCAGACCGGAAAGACCAATTACAAAGCCGGACAAAACATGGCCAATGATTGAAGGTAGGCCAAAATAGCGGAAAACAATTCCGATTAATACAGCAATCACAAAAACCGCCACCAACTCAACGATAAACAAATCCATTACTTCATTCTAACGGGAAACCATCCCCTTAAGCAACACCTGGCAGTCGTCAGGCAATGGAGCGATAACCAATACTTTCTCCCCTGCAAAATTTTTGAACTCAATTCTCTCCGCATGTAAAAAATGGTGGCTCAAAAACTCTCTATCTCTCTTGGCCAGCTCCTTATTTAAATACTTCTCATCGGCAAAGATCGGCCAGCCCAAAAAAGACAAGTGCACTCTGATCTGATGCGTTCTGCCGGTTTTTAAGTTTAGTCGCAAATACGTGAGTGCATTTTTCCAGTGTTCCGTGTTGTCGTAAACAAATCTGTCCAAAACTTTCCATGAAGTAATCGCCTTTTTACCTTCATAATGTACTTGCCATTTTTCTCGATCAAACAAGCTGCGTTTCAAAGGAAGAACCACCGTACCCTCAGCCGGCTCGACCCGTCCATGAACCAAAGCAACATACTCCTTGGTCAGTTTACGCAGTTTAAACAATTTCAAATAATATCGCAGAGCTTTTGGATTCTTGGCAATTACCAAACAACCACTCGTTTCCTTATCCAGTCGATGGCAAAAACCGCTTCGTTGTCGAAAAACTTTATCATCATATTCGTCATTGCGAGAAGTGTACTCACGACGTGGCAATCTATACAAATCACTTCCCTTGTATCTTTCCTCTATCCAGTCTTGAACTGTCGGAGCCGCCACCGAGTCCGCTCGATTTACCACCAAACTCAACGGCTTGTTAATTACCAGTGTTTCGTTATCTTCATAGAGAACTTCTATTTCCATTAACTCCCAGTATATACCCGCCTGCAGAAGCTAGAGCTTCAGCGATTGCGGGCAGGCGACACAAATCCTAATAATAAATAATTAATAACACCAAGTGATATCAGTACATCTGACAAATTAAAGCAAAAAGGCAAAAAGGGTAAACAAATATAATCCCAAACACTTCCATAAATTATCCTACAGATTATATTTCCTAATCCCCCAATACCGATAAGGAGTAAATGCGTGCTCTTTCTATGGAATCTCACAAACTCGTATATTATCCAAATAAAAAATAGGCCGTAGGCTGAAATAGAAAAAATTGAGCCGAAACTTGCTCCCAACCCAAAAAACACTCCCCTATTCGCCATCCCAATATTTAGAGAACGAAAAACTGTCTGTAAAACTATATCCAATACAAGAATCAAAGCGGCGCCCCAGATCACTCTCCTGATTTCTTTTCCATTTTCTCGGCACAGCTCATACAGTACTCGGCTGTAGGTGTCACTGCCAGTCTATCGGTGTCGATCATCTTGCCGCAGCTAGCACAAATACCATATTTTCCCAATTTGATCCTAGTCAATGTTTTTCTGATCGCGATTAACGACTTCGACACCTGAAGCCTCATAGCAAAAGATCTATCGTGCTCTACATTCTCCGCCACATCCGAGTCTACTGAGTTGTCTGAATCGCGATTTCCAACCACAAAAGGATCAACTTTTTTTAACTCTTTTTTGGTTACGATCAATTTCTTTTTTTCACCTTTTAAATAAGCAACTAGAGGTTTGAGAAGATTTGAGGGAAAGGAGATTTTATTGTTTTTTTCCATGTTTTTGAATATTTTTTATATCTTCAGTCACTGTCCTGCCAGACCTAATATACACCAAAATCAGACCACCAACAAACAACACTCCTGACCATACCCCCACAGGCCAAGCATAGCTTCCTGTCAATACTTTTTCTAATAAATAAAGTAATCCCCACAAAGAAACTGAAAAACCGGAAATAAGACCGGAGCGTGCCGAAGTTTTATTATTGCGATACCAATCAAAAGTTCGGTATTTACTCTCAACGTTCCAAAAATAGATAAAGGCAATCAGACATAAAACAGCCAAAACCACAAACTGCCACATAGAAACGAGTAGCGAAAGACCGGCAAAAAACACTGCCGCCCCAGCGGTAATTCCCAGGGCCATCAGATCAAACCAGTCCACAAACCTTCCCTTGATCTTTCGCAGACATAGCCACAAACCGAGAGCAATTCCTGCGATCACCCCGAAGCGATCTAGTCCCGGATAGTTCGTTAGCAGAAAAAGTCTAGGCAAGTGATTCCAAAACATGTTTAGGTTAAACAAAGCAAAAATTAATCTGCCCAAAATAAATCCCCAGAAGGCCGAAAGAACCACACTGTCTAAGATTGATCGATCTTCAAAATGAGATTCGCTGGTTTTTTTAAAAAATACAAACGACCCCCACAAAAAAGCAAACACCGCCAAGGTTCCATATCCATAAATTGGAATATCGTTTACTCGAAAAATTGCATCGTTCATCTTCAAATATTGTATACTAAAAAACACAATGCTTTCTATCGCCCACGGCGCAACAGGCGCCCTCATAGCCTCAAAAATTCCCAACCCTCTCGTAAGCATTCCCCTTGTTCTGCTTTCTCATTACCTAGAAGACCGCGTTCCTCACTGGGATGTTGGCCAAGGCCTAACCAAACATAAAAAATCCAAAAAAGCCGCCTTTCTTGAGGAGTTATTTTTCGACTTTCCTCTGTCCATTGTTATTGTTTATTTCATCTTTCAAGCCGGTCACCCTCTTGACTGGCGCATTTGGCTAGGCTGGTTCGTTGCCCTCTTACCGGACTTTTTGGAGTTCCCCTATCTCTTTATGAACATGCGCTTTTTCCCCATCAAACAGCTAGCCAAATTGCACACTATCGTTCATCGTTCCACTCCGCAAAAACTCTGGGGTCTGCTTCCCCAGATCCTCGTAATTCTTCTGGTGATCTTGCTTAAATAACCCGGTCGTTAATTCGCTCTGGCGGTGTACTGACCCGTCTCGGTATTGATCTTTATTTTGTCACCTACTCCGATAAACAAAGGAACCATCACCACAAGCCCTGAAGCGGTTGTAGCGGGCTTCAAAACGTTACTTACTGTGTTTCCCCTGGCTCCCGGTTCCGTTTCGACAATTTCCATGATTACACTAGCTTGAAGCTCTACGCCCAAGATTTTTTCATCCCAAAACAAAACCCAAGCCTTCTCACCCTCAACCAAAAACTTCACATCATCACCCAAAACAGCCAATGGAATCTCGTACTGCTCAAAGGATACTGGATCCATAAAAAAAGCTTTTTCATCATCTTTATACAGATACTGAAGATGTTTTTTCTCGAGCAGAATATCCTCCACCATATTACCGGAGATATAGCCTTTGGTCACTATCGAACCATTAAAAAGGTTCTTAGCTTTTACTTTTATTGTGGCATTTCCCCTACCCATTTTGGTAAAGTCATACTTCATTACACGAAAAGGAATCCCCTCTTCGGTAAAAGTGACTCCAACTTTTAATTTGTTTACATCAATCATTCGGATATTTTACCTCTCGGAACCTAAACTAGCAACAAATCAAGATTTACTTTTTGAAAAAGTTAACAATTTTTTGCCAAAGACTAGTTTTTGGAACAGCAGGAGAAGTGACCGGAGATGGAAATATTTTCTTTGGTAACTGGCTCGGTTCTGCAGTAATTATTGGTTTCTGATCAATAATAGTTGGCGCGAGGTCAGTAGGGGCTTGAAACGACTTTACAGAGCTAGATGAAACAGTCATTGGTGTAGAAATTGAGCTGTTTTTGTAATACTTTCGAGAATTAGTTTTTATTTTCATCACACCACTCCAGTCTCCTGGCATACAGCCACTCTGACCCCTGACTTTAACATAGTAGGTTGTATTGGGTTTTAACTCAAATATGGTGTGACTCTGGACTCCTTCTTTCAAAAGACTCACCTCTTCTCCGTGTTGTTCTGCATCAGGTTTGGTCGAAAAGCTTATATAGAAACGACTTGTATTGGCGATTGGCGTAAAAAACAGTCTGGCACTTTTGTTGGACGTATCGACTCGAAAAAGATCAGGGGCAGAAACGGGTTTGGGATCATTACAAACTGGGGCCGACGGAGAGCTTAATGAAGAACTGCTACTTGTGTTTGCTGTACTACCTGTCGATGTAGTAGGAGTAGGAGTCGCGGTAGGTGTTGGTGTTGAAGAAGGAGTAGGTGTAGGAGTAATACCACCAGTACTATCATAACTAGCAAAGCGCACTCTTTCTGACCCAATAGGAGATAATACTGCCGATTTTTCTCCCCAAACAAAGTAAACCTGACCATCATAAACACTATCAGCCAATGTTGCTCCGTCAACACCCGGGGAAGAGTTAACGTAGTCTAGGGTAATTTGTGATGCATAATTTACTACAGTTCTTCCTCGAATATAGTAATATTCCCCCACCTCACCATTAATCGATGTTTTTTGCCAATCAGTGTGAGGAATAAATGAAAAATATCCATTAGCTTTTCTTAATTGGGGTGTAGTCGTTTCAAAAACAGTATTTATATTTTTCCAAACACTACCATTCCAGTACTCCCAGACTGTACTTCCAATCACAGTTGCAATTTCTGTCGTCTTCTTCCAACGAAGAGCGTCAAATTTTTCTGATTGTCCGTAATAAAACATATCACCCACAGTTCCGCCCACAATAAAATCATCAGCAGTCACCGAAAGTGCTTCTGCGGAGTTATCAGTAAAGCTGCTACCAACATATGTCCACACCCTATTTGGAGTAAAAGAACGTCCGTAAGCACCATTAGTAATGGTTTCAAAATCAGAAGCCGTATACGGAGAAACACCTTTTATTAATACAGGCAAACACATGGAATCTTTGGTAATCAACCAAACTGTATCCCCGCTTGCAGACATACTCAAAAATGGATTCGCATCCGTACAGGGAGTATCTATTATATTTATTGGTGAAGACCAGCTCGTACCATTGTAGTAAGAAAATACAATTGGAGCACCAGTTGCAATAGATTTCCACGAGGCAAATATCTTACCAGTTGAAGAACCAATAGCACTGTAGGTTAGATTACTTGTATCGAGAGTATTTGCTGTTGGAAGACTCGAGGCGGTTGTCCAAGTAGATAAATCATCAGTATCAACTCTCGTTCTCATTTGCAAATTATCCGTGTCATCTCCGTAAATTATTGCCATTTTGTTACCACCATAACGAATCAATGCCGGATAATTATTTTCATACTCACCAGCCAAGCTAAAGTTGGGTGTTGATTCCGTTAATGTGGGATTGTCAGAGAGGTTATTACTATAAAAAACCAAAGTATTATAGGTATAATCGACGTCGTTATAATACGACGTAGAGAACCAAAGACGATCGTTGTTTTCGTCCACAGAAATTTTTGTTTCTGTATAGTAATCGTAAGTTGGAGTTGTTGGGAAAATACTTCTTTCATCACCAACTGTCCAGTTTGAACCCGATGTTTTTGTCAACTTTCTATAATAAACACTTGAAAGTTCTGTTGTACCATTGTAGTCATCATAGACTAAATACAGATTATCGTTATTATCTTTAGCCACGTCTATATAATCAACAGTTGTACTCAAGCTTTGACGGCATACGAAATTTTCCCCATCGGTAGAAGTTAGCCAAATCAATCCGTATGATGGATTATCGTCACAAAGAAAAAAAGAGTACTGGTCAGTCCCAACCAAAAATTGATGATAGGTCCCATCACTAGTTTTAACAATAGAACGACTACGACTACTAAAAAGAGGGGCATTAGAACTTTGTGAATAGACCATAACTGGCGGAAAAATCTCCGTGTACCCAGAATGAGATCCGCTAACTGCACCAAGTAAGGAAGTTGCTGATTTTAATCTAGTTTGAGATGTATTTCCTTCAACCCAAAACGTATTAAATTGTGAATTAAAGATTCTAGGAGGAGCAACGATGCCGCTAAAGTACGGGGCTGAGACAAACTGATTAAAAGTAATAACAGGAGAAGCTGCAAAGTTTGTGATTACTCGAACTCTCAAGTAATAATAAGTCTCAACTTCAGAGTTTACACTACTCTTCTGCCAATCTGCCGGCTCTACAAAAGTTATATTTCCATCACCACCCAAACTATTACTGCTAGCAGAAATAATACTTACAGCTTGCCATTCTGATCCGTTCCAGTACTCCCAAGCAACAGTATTTCTAGCAGAGCTATTACCAGTACTCCAGCTTGCAGAATCAAATTTGGTATTTTTTCCTAGATAAAGAATATCGCCAGCATTTTGAACACCTTGAACATCACCAGCAACAGTAGTATCTCCAGCATCCACAGTATCATTTAGATAGGTAGACGATTTATAGCTCCAAAAACTGTCAAAAATTCCCCAGTTAGAGGTAATATCTTCTTCGTATACCACATTGCTATTTTCCGCTGGCACATACACCCTTATCCTTTTAATAATACCTCTGCCTGGTAAATCAGCGAGGAAACTCAGAGTAGAAGCATCAATCATTGAAAGCCACACATTGGCACCATCCGTACTTAATGTAACGCTATAAGGAACACTATATCCTTGATTGGGATATATCGTAGAACCACCAGTAAGGGGGCCTTGAGGTGTAATCACATTCATGCTAACCCCACTTGATGAAGGTACGGCAATGTACAAATTATTATAATTATCTACAACTGCGTTGTAATACGGAATTGGACTCATTAGAGTGTTATACCTATCATTCCAAGCATCAGTGGCAGCTGACTTCAATTTAGAAGAAACATGCAATGTTCCGGAAGAATGTAATAAATAAAGATAGTCTCCCGATACATGGATAGAAGAATATCCGGAATTTGCATTGATTGATCCCACATAAACTGGTGACTTTGCTACGTTCCAAGTCGGTGCATCGGCTTGGTTTCCATAATAAAGATGGGTTGTGTAGATAGTGCCATTAAACAATCGAAAAGAAAGCCAGAGTCGAGCTGTGTCTTCCACCTCAACATACGACAAAGAATAGCCCACAGTACCATCACTATCCATTACTTTTTGGGCTGTTCCCAAAGTCCAAGACGCCCCAGAACCTTTAGTCAAACGACGGAAATAAACATCATGTGCAGCGTTGGCTGTCGAATCTGTCACGGAGTAAGTTACGTAAACATTGTCGCCAGAGTCAATCGCCGCCGAAGCATAAAATAGATTGGTAGTGTCGTCAGAAAGTTGACCCTGACAGCTCCAACTACTCCCCTGATTGGTCGAGACGTACCAAAGCAAACCACTATAACTGCTTCCACCGCAATCAACTGAATTTGTACCGACTTGCATAAAATAATGCAGCGTTCCATCACTAGTAGACACCACAGGCCTCAAATTTGAAGCCGGGTTTGGATAAGTAATTGTAGAAAGACCAACAGTATTACCAATAGCAAAAGAATTTGTAGGAAAAATCAAGGCTAACAATAATAAAAAAGCAGATAGCAAAATTGCCATTAATTCAGTCTATCATAGCAAAGTTTTAAAAAGAAGACCCAATTTTTTGAGTAATTTCTCTATATGTGATAAATTATGCCAACTGTCGGAACCTTAATATTCAGAAAAGGAGCAATATGTCAGATCAAATTGATACTTTTTGGCGCGCCCTAAATGACAAAATTAATGCAAAAAGTGACACACGTAGAGAGCTCTGGCTGATCAAAAAGGCCTATTCTCAAGAATATCGCAAATATCACAATCTTCATCACATCGAAAAGGGTATTCAGGAGTTAAACGAAGTAAAAGGTCTCTCACCGGAAAGTTATTTCCGCGTTGCCTATGCTTTTTTCTATCATGACATTGAAAAGACAAAAGAAGAAAGTGCCAACACTGCTCTAGCAGCAATGGACAGAGCCAGTCTGCCTGTTAGTTTCAAAACTCAAGTAGTCTATCTCATTCTTGTCACCAAACACACATTAAAAGTAGAAGAAAATCATTTTGAAGGTCAGCTGATTAAAGACGTCGACCTCTCTATTCTTGGTCAATCCCCAGAAATCTTTGATGAGTATGAAGCACAGATCGCCGAAGAGTATAGTTGGATCCATCCGCCGGAGTTGTACATTCAAAAACGTCTGGCTGTTCTTGATAATTTGATAAGACGTACTCCCCTCTTTCTTACCCCTCAATTTCAAATCAAATACGAGATTCAGGCAAGACTCAATTTGATTCGCTCAATCATCAAGCTCACCAATGTCCACAAGATCAAGAAGTAATTTAGATCTTCTCGTTCGATCTCCAATTTGACCTACAAAACGTGCGTCCACAAGGGACGCACATTTTTAGTGCCGAGAGAGGGGATCGAACCCTCACGGCCTTGCGACCACAGGTTTTTGAGACCTGAGCGTATACCATTCCGCCATCTCGGCATGTCTTGTATTTTATCACGTCTCCCCTCTTATACTTGACTTTTGAACCTAATGTGATATTATAGGACAGCAATTTAAAACTTCTCAGGAGGAATAAAAATGAATCGCTTCCATGTATATCTAAAGGTAACTCTCTACAAAGATAATGTAGAGCTGATACTAAATTACCTTTCAGCCATGGTAAACTCGACAATTTACTCATTAGCTGATAAAAAAGCTCGTGAAATATTGGTCGCGACACCAGTTACACTGAGCGATAACCCCACAGAGACAATTGTTTTAGTAGATATCTCGTATCTACACGATTTCTCGATTAATCTTAACTAGAAAAAGTGTTCCACCCAAAGACCCCTACCAAGGGGTCTTTTTATTACCTTCCCCTATCCACCCCATAAAACTTAACCCGATCACCACGGAATTTAAGATCAATAGTTCCTAGAGCACCATTACGATGTTTAGCGATAGCGAGCTTCACATCTTCCAAATTATTATCATCATTACGATACAAGAACATAACTACATCCGCGTCCTGTTCGATACTTCCGGACTCACGCAAGTCAGCTAGTACCGGTGTCTTGTCTGTTCTACTCTCCACACCACGATTAAGCTGGGACAAAGCCAACACGGGGATCTTCAGTTCACGAGCCAAGTTTTTCAAACCCTGGGAGATAGCACCGACTTCTTGCACCCGACTTTCATAGTTCTTGTCACCCACGCATAACTGCAAATAGTCGACTACCAACAATTTCACCCCAACCTGAGAGTGCAGACGACGCGCTTTGGTGCGCAGCTCCAGAATCGACTGGCCAGGGGTATCATCTATATACAAAGGCGACTCAGCCAATACACCCATTCCCTCAGACAAACGCGCAAAGTCATCATCTTTCAAGTTTCCTGTTTTCAGTTTCCAGGCATCAATATTAGCTTGAGACACCAGCATACGATCAACCATTTCCAAGTTACTCATTTCTAGGGCAAAGTAGCCAACTGGCATTTTCTTCTCCACCGCAATGTACTGCGCAATATTGGTGGCAAAAGTTGTTTTTCCGATACCAGGGCGAGCCGCCAAAATAAGCAAGTTAGAGTCCTGCATACCGGCGAGCATCTTGTCCAAATCACTAAATCCGGTTGGCACACCTCTCAGGCCATCAGGTGAGTTCTGTAGTGTATCCAAACGATCAAAACTTTCAGCCAAAGCGTCTTTGATTGGTACAAAAGAGCGACGCACGTGTGCTTGAGATAGAGAATAGATTTCTTGTTCTGCTTTATCCAAAATCTCACTCAAAAGCTTACTATCATCAAATCCCATCTCTCCCATGGTTGCTCCGGCCGAGATGAGTCTTCGCTTGATAAATGTTTCGCGAACTATCTGAGCATATTTACCCACATGTGAAGCCACAGGTACTTCATTGGATAGCTCAGACAAATATGACTTCCCCCCTACCCTATCCAGCAACTTCGATTTTTTCAGCCAGTCGGCCACAGTCAAAACATCAATCGGGTCACGGTTTTCATACAAAGACACCATCGCATCAAAAATCGAGCCATTGTTATCGTTGTAAAACATCTCCGGTCGCAACACGACCGCAATGTCTACAATTGCGTCTTTATCGATTAGTATTGCACCCAGAATGGATTTTTCCGCCTCATCGGAATGAGGAGGAATCCTTGTGTTAGCCATTCATTATTAGTACTTGAGTATCGTCGGGCAGACTTCCCTCATCTACTTTAACTTTATGAACTGGTTCACCGGCAACCACAAATTTACTTTTATCCAAAAATTCTTGTAGTGTATGTTTGGCATTCCACAACTCGTTCATGCCGGGCACTTTATAGTGCATCGGAATGACATAGGAAGGTTGAACATCTTTAATTAAATCCATCACCTCATCAGTTTCCAGAGTACTCACCCCACCCACAGCCACCATCAACACATCCACCGAGCCAATTTTTTCAATCTGAGCTTCAGTTAGTTTTTGCCCCAGATCACCCAGATGCAGTAGGTTCAGCCCATCCATTCTTAAATTAATCACTAAGTTTTTTCCTCTATCCGCCCCCTCAGTTTTGTCATGGAATGTTTTGGCGGCCGTAATCTCTACTCCACCGATTTCATACTCCCCTTCTTTATCAACTACAAAAGTGCTAGGACGAGTCACAGGACCGGTAATCGCTTCTACATTATTATGATCATCGTGATCGTGAGAAATTGTTACTATATCAGCCACATCTTTGGCAAAAGGCAGTCCGGTATTCTCTGTTTTGAACGGATCCATAATGACTGTCAGTCCGTCTTTATTTTTTAACTTGAAAGAAGAATGCCCTAGGTATGTGATTTCCATGAGACAATATTACCACAGTCACCACATGGGAAGCCAAGTCAAAAACTTGCATATTTGGACTCAAACTGCTATCCTTTGACCGATAAAGACTATGCGAAAAGAAGTTATATTAGCCGTCATTATTGGAGTAATACTCGGAGGAGTAATTCTTAATGGCATAAATTTAGCCAACAACTCGGTCAACTCAAATCCAGACAAAACCGAAACTGAAGGAAACAATCCAAAGGCACCCCAGCCCTCTTCAAAAAAACCCGCTTCACAAATCGTCATCGACTTCCCTCAAGAAAACTCCGTTATCACCGAAAACTCCATTACCCTCAAAGGCTCTGCCAAACCAAATTCCGCAATCGCCATCATTACCGAAAGTGACGATATTATTGTAACCGCAGACAGTGAAGGCAACTTTTCCTCACCCATTAATCTAATTGTCGGCGAAAACAATCTAAATGTAACCTCAGTAGACGACAAGCAAGCCACAGCTTCCGCTACAATCTCAGTTATTCACACAACCACACTACCCGAATAATGAAACAGCTTTTTATCATTCTCATTGTTATCTCTCTAAGCTTCATATTCTCGAGTAAATCTCTAGCTGAAACCGCCACCCCATCCGCCACCCCCACAACGAATATGGCGGATCAAGTTAAGCTGTTGGTCAAAGAAAACTTAGCAACCACAGAGGCCAAACTCAAAGAAAAATTAGATCTCCAGTCCCTCGTTGGTTACGCCGGAATAATAAAAACAATCAGTTCTGGCAATCTCACTATAGAATCACACGGAAATCTTATTCAGGTCACTAGTACAGCCAAAACCGCCTATCTCAAGGATGGTGCAACCATCAAAATCACCTCTCTTGCTATCGGAGACAAAATAATTGTAATCGGTACTTCTGCCAAAGAAGGTATCGTTACTGCCAAAAGAGTATCGGTCATCAAAGACGAACCACAGCTTGTAAAAACCACCGCCGTTATCGCCAAAGTCTCCGCCATCGATATCAAAAAGAAAACCCTTAATCTTGTAATTAATGGCGACGTTCAAGTTCTCACTCTCTCCAAAAAATCCACCGTCAAACTAAGTGAGCTAAAAGTAGACCAAACCATTCTAGCCATCATCAAAGAATATGATGGCAAACTCTCCATTTCTCGCGCCCAATCCCTCTAATTTAAGCTAAAATGATTCAATGCCCCGGTCAAAAAACCGTCTTTTAGCCTACTCAATTCTCTTACTAAACACCGCTCTCTGGGGTTTCTCTGCTCCTATCATCAAGTACTCCTTTCAGTTCACGTACCCCTCACTTTTTCTTTTTTATCGCTATGTCATCGCCGCCGCTCTTTTTCTCCCCATCTTTCTGCTTTATCGCTCTCGCAATCATCACCACATCGATCACCTTAGAACTCTTTTTATCGCCATTCTCAGCACCCCTCTTTGTTTAATTCCCCTGTTCTACGGTCTAAACATGACTTCAGCTGTAGAGGCTTCCATTCTCGAGTCCAGCAGTCCTATTTTTACCATTCTCATGTGTATTGTTTTTCTCAAAGAAACTCTCGAGCCAAAAGAGTGGAAAGGTTTAGGAATTGCTCTTTTGGGAACGCTATTAATTACCCTTGAGCCATTAATCACCGGCTTCAATCATCTTCAGCTTTCTGTCCAGGGAAATCTACTTATCATTCTCAGCAACTTAATCTGGACAGCTTTCATTCTTCTCTCCAAAAAATTCAAAACCAACCCCATTTATCTTAGTTTTTATTCTTTTGTTGTCAGTCTTCCTATTTTCTTTTTTCTTCACTCTTCTCAAAACCTTTCTTTTGTGCTCAACACTCAAGCTCTTCCCGGGATACTATACATGGCTATCGGTGGCTCAATAATTGCTTTCTGGGCTTACCAGGAGGGTCAAAAAAGAATTGAGGCGTCGGAAGCAGCAGTCTTTACCTATCTCAAACCAGCTTTTGCCATTCCCCTTTCCATAATATGGCTCAAAGAAGCTTTTTCTCCCGTAGCCATCATAGCCACAATTTTAATTATTGTCGGTGTCTACGTCTCCGAAAAACGCTAACAAACATCGTCATTGCGAGGAGTGTGTGCACGACGCGGCAATCTCACACTTTTAGGTTATACGCTAAAATACTTGACATATAAGCCTAATAGTGATATTATATAGGACATCGTAACGCAAATTAAAAACTTTTCAAAAATTTCCTTAAGGAGGAAATCGTGAAAAAATTCCTTTCGGTATATTTCTATTCTGTCAAATCCACCATACGATCATTGGCAGGGATTATTGCTGCCTTATCGTTTCTCAGCGTTGTGGTCCTGTGGTTAGTTGCAATGACCTATGCATTTTTTCACAACGGACATTTTGCAGACATGTCCGAATCAATAATGTTCTATTTCTTCTTCTGCCCCTTGATGTCGCTTGTGATTGGGGTGTCGGTATATTACCCCCTCAATGATCAGCTTGAAAAAGAAAATACCGACAATCCGAATCGTCGTTAATTCTCCCTAACCCAAAGAGCCCCACCCGGGGCTCTTTTTCGTAAGCGATCAGCCTTTGGCTGATGTACCTAATCCGCTCATGACGAATATGCCAAAACCAGCCTCCTGTGATACAATATGAAGGCTATGAAACAGAACTTACATCCAGATTACAAAGAAACCAAAGTAACTTGTGCTTGCGGAAACACTTTTACTGTGGGCGGAACCTCCGAAGCCCTACACGTCGACGTGTGTGATAAATGTCACCCTTTCTTTACCGGTACTCAAAGATTTATCGATGCCATGGGTCGTGTTGACAAATTCATCGCCAAACGTCAAGCCGCTGTTGGTTACGTCAAAAAAGGCAAAGACAAAAAAGAAACCGACACTACCCCCAAGACTCTCAAAGAAATGCTTGAAGCCAAGAAAAAATCCGAAGCCAAAACCGAAGTCGAGAAAGCCGATTAGATTCTTGATATTATATTTCCGAAGTACTTGTCCAATCAGAAAAATATTGCGCAAAGTCAACAAGCCTGGTTTCTTGGTATTCCAAGAATTGTTGACTGCAAACAAGAACGGTTTTGGCGCAGGCCAAAAAGCGTTCGGTTTTTCTGATGGATAAGATACAAAAGGAAATATTATAATTAAATAACATGGATAATCCTTATATTGCCTCCGAAATCACCCGCATCGAAAATGAGATCTCAGCCAATCAGGCTCTAGTAAACGACCCAGACTTAGGTACTCTTGCCAGGGCCGAAGTGGAAAAGCTTCAAGCTCAGCTCGAGTCCCTTCAATCTCCAACCCAATCTCAGGATGAAGAAACCGATACCTCCGAAAATTTCAACGACTCCCCTGCCATTGTGGAGATTCGTGGTGCCGCCGGTGGCGATGAGTCTAAGATTTTTGCCAATGATCTTCTCCGTATGTATACTCGTTTTGCTCAAGAGCACGGTTTCACCGTCGAAACAATCGACGATGGTGTGGTCAAGTTTTCTCGTCCCAATCGCTCTCTGTGGAATCATGGCGCCTACGAAACTTTTCAGTACGAGTCGGGTGTTCATCGGGTTCAGCGTGTTCCGGTTACCGAAGCCCAAGGCCGTATTCAGACCAGTACTGCCACAGTTGCCGTATTGCCCGAAGTCAAACCAACTCAAGTCGAGTTGCTCGACACAGATCTCGACTGGCAGTTCACTAGAGCCGGCGGACCAGGCGGCCAAAACGTTAACAAAGTAAACACCGCCGTACGTCTTACCCACAAACCAACAGGCCTTACCGTTTTTGTTCACGAAGAACGTTATCAAGCCAGAAACAAAGAGATTGCTTTAAACATGATTCGCTCCAAGATCTGGCAACAGCAAGAAGAAAAACGTCTTAGTTCTCTGAGTGATAAACGCTCGCAGGCAGTTGGCTCAGGTATGCGTGCCGAAAAAGTCAAAACCTACAACTTCCCCCAAAATCGCCTTACCGACCATAGAATTGGCAAATCATGGCACAACCTCAAGGAGATTTTAGAAGGTGATCTGGAAAACGTTTTTGAATTCACCATGGCTGAGTTCACCAATCTCGAGTAAAACTCCCCCACTCCCATTTATTTTTGGGCAATGATGATACTTTTCAGAGTCTCCAGTGCTTTGTCTAGCTGATTATCTGCTTGGGGGTTTTTCTCATCATACTTATACTCCACCAGTACATCTGGATCTAAGCCATTACCGTGAATATTACCTCCGGATGGTAAAAGCCATTCAGCGACGGTGACGTGCAGTCCAGAACCGTCTGGCAGCTCTTGAGCCTCTTGAACAGTCCCCTTACCAAAGCTCTTCTCACCTACAAGCTTAGTTCCAATTCGCTCACGAAGAGCTCCAGCCAAAATCTCCGAAGCAGAGGCAGAACCTTTATTGATTAAGACCACCAAAGGCATGCCAATTAGCTTTCCGGCTCTGTCCACGTTCATAATCTCAGTCGATTTTTTATCTCTCTGTTTGACAATTACTCCGCTGGAAATAAACTCACTTCCCAGATCTACCGCTCTTTGTAAATATCCACCTGGATTATTTCGCAAATCCAAAATTACACCTGAAGCATTTTTGGCTTTCACTTCTGTCACAATTTTGTTCCACTCAGTTAAGGTTTGTTCTCCGAACTTACTCACAGAAATCACTGCTACCTTGCCATTATCAATCCACTTGAGCTCAGTTGAGGGAACATTGATTGTATCTCGCACCAAAACTACATCTCGAGAAGATTTGTCACCTTCAGTAAAAATATTCAGAGTCACTTCTGTCCCCTTTTCTCCGCGAATCAAATTCACCGCGTCGGTGACGGAAATTCCAGCAGTGTCCTTATCAACATTGTTTTTAATGTCAACAATTTTCAGAATTAAGTCTCCCGCTTTTACCCCAGCCTTCATAGCCGGACTGTCTTTAATCGGAGCGATTACCGCCAAGGTTTCTTTGATATAGCCAAGCTCAATTCCTACGCCTCCAAAATTTCCGGAAAGGTCTTCTTTGGATCTACTGTTGTCTACCGGAGGAAAAAAGTTGGTATACGGGTCACCCAGAGCTTTTGTCATTCCCTCGGTTGCCCCATACATTAGTTTCTTAGCATCTATGTCTTCAGTTTTGAGATAGCTTTCCTTCAAGCGAGCCAACACATCATTCATCGATGAGGTATCGATTGTTGTGAGCGACTTTACTTTCTGTTCCGCTTTCCACTCCCCCAGCCTAAAACCTCCGTAAACTAAAGTCCCGGAGACAATAATAACCAGAAGTAACCGCCTAATTTTTTTTAGGTTCATGGGCAAGAACAGTATTAAATTTGCTAATTATACTTTGTCAGTCACAGGGAGAAGGGCCAAATGTCTGGCTCTTTTTATAGCACGAGCTAGTCTTAACTGGTGTTTTTCACACACACCGGTTGTCCAGCGGGACACTATTCTCTTTTTGGGCGACACTCCAACTGCGAGAGACTCAATGTCGGAATAAACCGGCTCGGCCTTCTTAACGCAAAATGGACATGGTTTGTTGGACTTTCTGATTTTCTTTTTTGTGATCATATTTTTTGTACTCAACCCGCTTATGGCGGGGTTATAATTTATTTGTTATTTTAGAAAGGGATTTCATCTACTTCCTCTTTCACTTCTTCTGTCTTTGATTTCTTCTCAGTTTTTTCTTCTGAGGGATTAAACACTTCTTCGGCGGCAGTTACATCAACAATTGGAGAAACCGCGTCGTCAGCACTGTAATGAGTTTCGTATCCACCCTCTGGTCTGTCTCCTTTTGGTGCATCCAAAAGAATCATTTCGTCAATTACTACTTCGGTCACTTGGCGATCAGCTCCATCTTGGCTTTTCCAAGCTCTGGTTTGCAAACGACCTTCAACATACACCTTTCGCCCTTTGGTCATTAACTGAGAACAAATCTCACCCAATTTACCCCAGGCAACAATACGATGAAACTCAGCACCCTCTTGTTTCTGGCCGTTTGAGTCAGTCCACTCACGGTTTGTTGCCAAACCAAAAGTGCAGACTCCGGTACCGGAAGGAGTGTATTTCAACTCAGGGTCACGGGTCAAATTACCTATTAACTGAACTTTATTTAAACTTCGTGTACTCATATTCGGCTCTTATTAAATCCTAATCAATAAATATCTTAGCAGTTTGTCATCCATCTGCAAATCTCTCTCAAGCTCTTTTGCGGATGCAGGAGCACCTTCGATGGTGAGTTTGAGGTAGTATCCTCTACTCTGTTTTTTAATCTCGTAAGCCATGGTTTTTGTTCCCCATTTATCAACTTCAGCTACTTTCAAAGCGCGTTTCTTGCACTTTTCGGTAATTGCTTTTTCTGCGCCGATTTCATTTTCGGAAACAGGATAAATGACAACGAGTTCGTACTTGTTTAGAGTCGAGCCCATGGACGGTTTGGTTTCGGTTGTCTTAGTTTTTTTCACCTTAATTTGGTTTTTTATTAACATGGCTATTATATCACCGTCATTGCGAGTTTCGTACTCGAACCGTGGCAATCTCACACTATCATCATTCCGGACCGGGATCCGGAATCTATACAAATCAGGCCACAAAAAACCCTCTAGGAAAAACCCAGAGGGTGTACACGAAAAATTGGAATCAATATCCGTCCGGAGACCAATCCTCTCCACAGTCAGGACAAAAATACTTCTTTTTCCTCGGATGTTTGCGACGGCTACACAATTTTCGAAGAATTTCCATCTGTCCACGGGCAATATCCAGCGACGCGTTCAATTCATTAATCTTATCTGCAATTTCCTTTGCAATTTGTCGAATATCATCTTGAGATATCACATCTCCGTTCGTCACATCTTCAAATTTTTTTGTCATCTATCCTCCTACAAGAAATATTTTCAAAGTATGTCCTGTAGCATACAGTTATCGTGCCTAAAAGTCAACCATTTTCCCATCCTCTCCTCTATATAATACTTGATACGTATTTACGATCCAATCATAAACTCCACTACGTCCCCATCTTTCATCTCATACTCTTTGCCCTCAAACCTCACCCACCCTTTATCAGAAGCCGCTTTCCATCCTCCAGCCTCGACAAATTTATCGTAATCACAGATCTTGGCTTTGATAAACTTTTTTTCAAAATCAGTGTGAATGACTGCGGCTGCTTGTGGCGCCCTTGCCCCTTTTGTCGTTGTCCAGGCTCTACTTTCCATCTCCCCTGTCGTCAAAAAAGAAATTAAACCCAAACTTGAATACGCTTTTTTAATTAGTAGATCCAACCCCGACTCTTTTATTCCCAGCTCTTCCATGTAGGCTTTAGCGTCAGCTTCGTCTAAACTAGACAGCTCAGACTCTACCTTTGCACAAATATATAAGTTTTCTCCCATTGGTTCACGCAGTCTTGGATCTGTCTCCGCCACGTTATACACTCTAATCTCCTTTTTCATGGTTAAAAGAAACAGATCTCTGGCCAGCTCTATCTCCTCTTCTCCTGCAAGGAGACTCCTCGCAGGCCTGCCCGCATTGAGTCCGGCAAAAAGTTTCTCCACCACGGCCTTTTTCTTTTCCATCCCCTTAGCTTTGGTATCCTTACTCTCTAAAGCTTTCGTGACAGTTTCCAGATCTTTTAAAATCAACTCCGTTTCAATTACTTCGTAATCGGTTTCCGGATCAACAGAACCCTCTTTAACTATCTCCGAATCTCCAAAATCACGCATTACTTGCAGAATCACGTCCACTTCACGGATATGAGTCAAAAACTTGTTTCCCAAACCTGCACCGTTTGCCGCTCCGGCCACCAAACCGGCAATGTCTACAAACTCCACCGTGGCTGGCACAATCTTTCCACTGTTGCTTAGTTTGGCCAATACTTTTAGCCTCTCGTCAGGCACTTCTACTATTCCTACATTCGGTTCTATCGTAGCAAACGGATAATTGGCCACCAAAGCCTGTTGACGCTTCAAAAGCGCGTTAAAAAGCGTGGACTTCCCCACGTTTGGTAAACCTACAATTCCAATCTTTAAACTCATTCCCTTATTTTACTCCATTTTTGAACCTAAGTGTAACCCTATAACACTTGACAAATAGCCTTGATTATGATATCATCACAAACGAATCTGGCGCTTGCCAGGAACTTTACCTTATTCAATCAAAGGAGAAACTATGTTCAACAATGGTATTTGGAAACGCACGGGCGCTGATGAAATTGAACAGCCTGCATTTATCCGCCTCGTGGCATTTATCACGGCTATTTCAATTGGGCTTGTGGCTTTTGGCTCGTACATCAGCTTCAGTTGGCCGATGACCTGGCCACTTCTGATCGCAACCTTCATCGGCATGCTGGGTGGAGTCCTGATCTTTACACTGATCGACAATCCGGGTCTATCCGCTTTCGGCGTAGCCTTGATGAGCTTTTCAGCGGGATTGATGATTGGACCTGTTGTGGCTACATACCAAGTTGCAATCGTCCTACAGGCCATCCTCATTACTGGAGGCATTGTGGTCACCATGTCTGTGATTGGAATCATGTTCCCAAAGATTTTCATCGGCATAGGACCGTACCTGTTGGCAGGTCTGACACTGTTGATTTTTGCCTCATTTGCCCAAATCATCTTCATTGCCCTCGGCTTTGAAGCTGCTGTCAATATGCCCATCCTTGCCTGGATCGGCATTGGCATCTTCACGCTTTATGTCGGCTTCGACTGGTCACGTTCTCTCTCGCTCCCGTTGACAGTCGACAACGCAATCGACGCCGCCGGCGCAATCACCCTCGATGCCATTAACATCTTTCTTCGTATCCTACAGCTACTGGGTGGAAAAAGTTCTTCCAAAAAATAGCTTGAAAATTAAACACAATACCTCTCAGAGAAATTTGAGAGGTATTTTTATGCCAAAAATTTGAAACAAATAAATTTGAAAAAACTCCTCATTGGTGGAACTACTGACTTCACAATCACCACTCCCCCTGATCTCTCATAATGATATTTCACTCTTTCCTAGGTTTGGGAAGGACAAAATTAAACCTAAACTCTAAAAATGGGACGTATCATGACTATTCCGATTAAAAGTGACATTGCTCAATTTTACCATCTCTGTGCGTTCAGACCAAAGAAAAAGGCAGGCTCATTAAGAACCTGCCTAATATAATTTCAGCTAACTGCTCACGTTATTCTCCATATGGAGAAGCCTCTTTCTGTGTCGGCGTGAGTGTTAACTCGAATGACAAACCGAATGCCATTCTCAGACTGCAGTCTGGATACGGGATTTCACCCGTACACAATATATCGTTTCGCCCAAAGCGCCAAGTGACTTAATCGCCACAAAGGTCAACTTTGGATTGACAGAAACGAAATATTAAGGAGCTCTCTGGTTTCGGGATATTATTGCTCATCCCCAATCCCTTGTCAAGCCCCCGAAGAAACAATCTCAATTAGCTTCAAAGATATTTTTTGTTTTCCCCCAATATCTTCTATGCTAATAATCTCCACCAGCACGATATCGCCCCTATACAAAATATCGCTGGGATAATTCACTCGCCTACCCATATTCGATTTATGGATCAGTCCCGAGTTTCCCAGTCCCAGATTTACAAAGGCGCCATAGTCTTTAAGATTATCAACCACTCCCTGAACTCGCTGACCTTTCGACAATTTCATCAGCGCGTTATTCTCAGGAATCGCGATACTCAGATTAACCTGCTGTCTTAGTTCGTCAAAGTCGATTACTTTTGCTTTAATCGCGCTCCCCTCTTTAATGCTTGG
The DNA here is from genome assembly GCA_964513845.1 of uncultured Pseudomonadales bacterium. Classification (GTDB taxonomy): domain Bacteria; phylum Patescibacteriota; class Microgenomatia; order UBA1400; family MFAQ01; genus UBA2277. Next base: position 68,058 of record CAZENT010000002.1, read on the forward strand.
ACCGGGATTCCCGGTTCGCACAAAACCAGACTGACCTCCAGGTAGGATTACTACCATTCCAACACTAATGATTTTCTTAATTGTCACTTCAATCACTTTTCCTACCGCATATTTTTCTTTTACCGACTCAAACCATTTTGCATCTTTAACCTTCGACGCCCAGTTGGTATTCGAAGATAAATATAGATAGTCTAGAGCGGCCAAAAAACTTTCGTCGGTGTCAATCTTAGAGAGTTCAAGCCAGTCCGCATAATTCATTTTTTCCTTAAAACACAGCTTTTTATCAACCCAACTCAAACGACTTCCGGGTTGTTTCAAATACTTACTAAGTATATCGGAAACACTGATTAAATTAGCTCGGTACTCAAAATCGGAATCAACTTTAAAACTAACCCAATATGTATCACCAACCTTGAAACTTTGTGCCGGTTTTTCTAGGACTCTTTCGTTGTCATTGGCATGGATAACCAAAACAAATCCTTCTTCCGGTCGAGAAAGCTCAGCCACAAATACCAGTTTCCCGTCAGTACGGACATCGATCACTCTAGCTTTTGTCACCACCTGGCCATCAGTTTTACTCATTGCCTTGTAAGTTTTCTTCAGCTCCGCTTCCAAAAGTGGCAGACAGAACAGTTTAACAAAACTTTTCTCAAGAGAAATATTTTTTACCAAAACACGAAGCTTAGTGCCAATCGGAATTTGTTTGATCACCGCCGAAGACTGAGTAAAGTTGAGGTCTGATGGAGTCAGCCAGGTTTCATAACCCGTTTCCGGTTCTTTCACGGTCAATGATACTCGGAAATCACCCGCGTGTTCAGCATAGCCAACCACCACAACTTCAACCTCATCACCTTTTTCGTACCTTGAAACAAACTCTTTAAACGGTTTCGTATCAAAATCCGGAATTTCAGGTTTTTTCAAAATCCTTTCTTCGTCACTCACTCCCCCATTGTTCGTTTTCTTTTCCCATTTTGCCGACTCTCGTGAGAGTTTAAAAAATGAGTCTTTTCGGTCTTTCAGCTTCTTAATTTCTTCAGCTCTTTCTTTTGAGATAGCTAAGACACAAATAGCTGCCCCATTTTCACTTTCCTGTTTGGGATTAAACTCATACGACCCCTCAACAGCTAGTGTATATGGAATACAGTAAGCAACTACAGTTCTCGTTCTTTCCAGTAATCGAAAATTGATTTCTCGAACATTTGGATCTTTTCGATGAGCGTTTAGCAGTCTCATAATCCGCCATCTTTCCGAATCAATGTCCTCTTCAAAAACCTTAAAGTCAACGAAAAATGTTTTTTCAAACTCTTCTCGGCGTTCTTTTAGGCTTTTGGGTCGACTTCCCTTTGGGCCAATCGAAACGGGCGGATTTTTCCAAAAACTATACATTCGGAAAATAAACTCCACGTCATCGCGGCATCCCAAAGACAAAACATTCTGGATCTTCATTACCTTTTGTTTGGTTGGTTCATCCCAGTTTGTATCTTTAACAAAAAAGGATCGATACCCACCATTTTTAATAATCGGCAACAAAGTCGCTACTTCCACTGCGCATCCAAAACGATCAGCCAAAATCAATAAGTCTGCCAAACTAGCCGGATACTGAAACTGTGTTAACAGTACTCCATACTCGGTAAGCATGTCTTCCCTATCAATCGCTCCGCTATTTTTTAACGAACTAACAGCGCGACTGAACTCTTCCACTTTGGGTGAGTCAATCCATCCATCAATAAACTCATCTATTCCTAATTCTTTTAATTTGAGAAACTGTTCTTCCATCGATGATCGTTGAATTGCTGGAATCGGAAAATCAATCATTTCATCGTACTGAGCTTCGGTGTACAGCGTAAACACTTCACCGTTCCTAGTTCTACCCGATCGTCCAAAACGTTGTCGCGCATTTGCCTTGCTTATTCGTCTAAGTTCGACCGTTTTTTTACTATCTTCCACTTCCCATTGAGCTTGGTTTTCGATACCACTTTCAATGACATAAACCACACCCTCAACAGTAATCGATGCTTCAGCCACGTTCGTGGCCACAATTACGCGGATAACAGATGTCTTCGGAATACTGATAGCGTAATCACTGTCTTTCTCATCCAAAGCACTATACAAAGGCAGTACTTCCACCAAATCTTTAAGCTTTGGGTTTGAGGCCACAGCGGCTCGAAGTAGACTAACAGCTTCATCGATTGGTTTTACACCTTGTAAAAATCCAAGAATGTGGCCATAGCCTTTTCTACCCTCCACCTGCTCGTTTAAAAGCCACATTGTTTTATTTACCAAAGCACCAACAATCTCTTTCTTTAATCTGCTCGGATTTTCGTAATGAATTTTTTCACTTTCATCAGCGAAATGTCCGATATATATAAACTTACTTTTTGGTTCAAACTCAATCAAAGCCGCCGTCTCGGTTCCAAAATACTCCAAAAATTTCTCGGCATTTAAGGTGGCACTAACGATTAACAGTTTCAAGTGTGGATACAACGGTAACATGTTCTTCATCAGCTTCAAAATAATATCGATGTTTAATGATCGTTCATGGGCTTCATCAATCATCACAACACTCAGATCAGCTAATTGACCTTGCTTGATCATGTTGATCAAACTACCATCAGTTGCCATAAAAGCCGCATTAAATCTGTCGGCATTACGATCCTTACTGTATCGATATCCGATATCAAAACCCTTACCCACACTTGAACCCATGAGAGTTCCCAGGTATTTTGTTACACCTGTAGTTGCCAAAATTCTTGGCTGAGTAATTACGATTTGTCCATTGCGAATAAAAAAGTCACTCGGTACACCTTCAGGTGGATAAATCAGCCAATAAGGTAAGGCCGTTGACTTGCCAGATCCCGTTCCACCCTTAATAATTGCCACTTGGTGTTTGGGATCTTTCAGCCATTCATATAGCTCAACCACCTTATTCGGTGTTGCTCCAAATTTTGATGCGTCAAATGTTTTGGGCTTTTCTTCCTTAACATGAGGACGATTCGGGTGCCATACTTTTCCCAACTCTCCTGGAATCACCACGTTCTTATCGGCGCCAGGAAGCATTTTTAGTGAAAAATACGCCGCCCCCATCGTCATTTTTTCCATGAGCAAAATTGCTCGACACGCTTCACAATACTCGGGTCTGGAATGACCAAACTCTTTCATTCGCTCATACATCATTCCTGAATACCCCACGGGAACTACTCCACATCGCTTACACATTACCGTGAACTGAACGGTTGACTCAGACATGTTTTTTCCTCCTTATAAAAATATTGTCAAAGATCTTACATCATGTGATGCTTGCCTGGATTTTACACTACCCAGCCTCGATTTAATATCTGTTACAATTCACACATCCGCACTTTACAAGAGAGGTGAAAAATGCCAGCTTGCGATAAGATCAGCACGCCTGAAGATTGTCAACATATCAAGGACTCAATTGAAGCTTACAACAGAGAACATTTTAATGATGCTTCTGCCCACGGAACTCCCAGTTCAGGAGAAGTAAAAATAAATAGTGACGGGTCGGTAAACCGAGTATCTCCATACAATCCTGGTGATGTGATTCAAAGTGAAACATATAATCCAGACGGAAGCATCCATTACACCACTGTAAATACTGAAACTGGTGTCAGACATTCATTTGATGTCGACATCTACGGCAATGTAACCAATGAACACACAACTGATCAAAATCTTCCCGTTGGTCATCCAAACAGACATCGGTAATATCCAAACAAGACTAAGTGGTAAAATCACTTAGTCTTTTTTTATGAAATCAAACGACAATATCACAGTTAATTTGGACACAGTTGGTGCCATCGCCTATCTGAATCAGATTGGTTATCCACATGATTTTAAAGACGAAGAATCCATAGATAAAGCATTTATTATTTGTTCGAAAGACTATCTGTCAGGCAAAATTAATACTTTAATCTACTGTAGTGTCATAAATAAATTATTCTATATAGACGTAATCAAGTTTCAAATAAAACTATCTGAGCAGAATTTAGACTCTCTTCTCAATAACCTCTCTGAATTACAGTACTATGAATTGATTAATGACCAAAACAAAATTCGCAAATGTCATGATGAACTTAATCAATATCTTGCCATAAAAAACCGAGAGTGATTAGCTCTCGGTATGTACCAAAATAGATTAGTTCCAAATCTTCCCAACTTTGTAATCTCCCCCCATAAAGTAATAAGGCGTCACCTCAAGCAAGACAGTTGGATTTTTATGCTGTTCGATCAATTCTTCAGTCAAAGCCCGATAAAAGCCAACAAGGGCCGGCACGAAACCTGTTTGGTAAAAATATATTCGAACTGGCCCCTCACCTCTCATTTTTAAAAACTGTTCTTTCGATTTTTTGTAGGCCACCTCATCGGTTTCTGCTTGCGTTCTGCCGATTGAAATTTCTTGATTTCTAAACCAGTAAATATCGACCGTTTCATCCAAACCATCGTTACTGTGCCTTGAAGACATCATTCCCACTTTCAATACAGGTTGTTGTCTTAGCTCAGCCAAGGCTTCCATACTTCTCGGCTTCAAAAAAAACAATGGCAATGGCGCGGCTTCTGTTCCATCTGCATAAATTACTGGAACAAAGATCGGACTTCCGCCTCGATAAACATAATTGTGCATTATTTCTACAATCACATCGTGCCGTAGTTCACTGAAATTCATGGCCGCAGGAGCTCTCTGTCTGGTAAGTCTTACCACTCTTTCAAACTGATTACTCAGTTCCACAAAGTGGCCTCCTCCACGCTCTTCGGAAATACTGTCCGAAATTTTAAGAGACAAGAAATCATTTTTCAGTTTTTCCGAGTCAATTTCATCTTCCTGGTTCAGAAGGCTTGGCATCCAGGGTAACATCAGCTCAATCACGCTACATTCATCAACCGCAGCCTTTCGATAAAAAGCCAGTTTTGCTTGAACATCTTTTCGAGCAATCACCCCAGCCTTAAGGCACAAAGACTCAAAGAGTTTCGCGCTTTCAGCCACTTGTTCTTTCAAACAAAAGCTCGCCGTCAATCTTGCAACTGTGGCGTCACTGGGCAGTTTATTTTTAATCGTCATTATCAGATCAACATACTCACTTCCCAGATCACAGCTCACCACCCGCTTCTCAGCCAAAAACGACTGGCCGTAAAACTCAATTCTGTCGCAATATAGGTTGTATCGTCTTTGCTCATCCTCGATCAATACCTTTGTTTCCATTCGTTTCTCGACCCGCAAAGCCATATTCATCAACGTCTTTAGGTCCAAGCGTGACATTTTACACTGCTCGTCTTTTAAAGCAATCAGCACCATTCGGGTATCACTCATGACGAACCATCCTTCCTGTTTCGATTCGACGTATGGCCTCTTTATCGAGACTAGCAACGCTTTCAGGAGACACCAATAACAGCGCCCCTTTTTCCGTGATCTGTTTTTTCTTCAGCGTTTGTTCACTCTCGGGAATATCTTCAAAATCACGAGGGTACAGCAAGCCAATGATTACTTCAGCGTTGATTGCTTTGTACTTACAGATGGTATTAAAAAGGCTTTCCAGGTCAGTTTCAAAAGTAACTCGAATCTCAGCACTTGACCTTGCCCTCACCACAACCACCATTTGTTTCCCGATAAGCAACGAAAGTTCTTTGTTTCCCGTCCAGGGAATTTGGGTATCTTCAGCAGCAATATATGATTTGGCGAAAGATTCACTGTCAAATACGATTTCGTGTTCGACCAGCTCATCTTCCGACTCCACAATTTGGCCATTTTCCGTCAACTCATTTTTCTGAAGTTTTCGATCCAAAGAACCACCCAAGATTGCTCCCCTTGCGGCCAGAATATCTTTAAGATACAAAAGCCGATCTTCAGGAATACTGGCAGACATCAGCACATTTTCAGGATTCTTAACACCCAAAATAATCGATTCCGCTTCGGGAACAGACCAGATGCCTCCGGCAACCAAAAAACATGCTCGCTCAGGTGACAACAAACCATCGACCGCCAGCTTCATAATTTTCTCTTGAGCTTTTTGCGAAAAACCTACCAGTGCCATGTACATCTGTCTGGCTTCGAATGGAGTGATATGACCTTCAAGAACATGTTTCAGCTTTATGTTAAGCTCACACGCAAGATCATAAATATATGCGGGTACTCTCCCCTTTTTCACCCCATCCTCGATACGGCTTTCAACATTTTTTGTAAAGACAATCTCCATTGAACTTCCACATTTGTATGCTTCTGACAGTATGGCGTTCATCGCTATCCGCGGGCCACTATTTTCGGCATACTGAGGTGGATTGGCCATCAAACAAACATCCACTTCTACACAATTTCTTGAGCGTTCATGTCGAAACACCAATAAAGCAAATACGATATCACGACTGCACCAACGATACGGTCGCCAGTTATGATTTTTTGGCAATATATTTTTCTGTCGAAACTCTGCATCATATCTTTTTACGTGTTCTTCATAAACAGCGAACTGTTCCAGAATTTTATCTTTTGTGAGCACTTATTCCTCCTATCGTATGTTATGAACAGTATGGTGTAAGTCACCAGGATCAATATGGATATATACCATGTGAACGTTTTCAGCACCGACCCTCAATATTTCTGCACCAATCTTGGCATTATCCGGGGAATATCTGCTTGAACATGGATCACACATTAACTCAGCATTGTATTCGACCCACTCAACCGACCCTTGTTTGCCGTGAGCGGTATTTTTGAGATTACCCATTCCACCACTTGTTGTCATTTTAGACTCAACAATCACCAAAGTTCCTGTCGAGTCTCGAAACACACCATCAAAACCGTTATGTGGCGGATCAAAAAACTCTGCTGTCAAATTCAATTCTTCCGTCGCGATTTCTGCCGTGACTTGTTCCCCAATATCCCCTTGTAATTTATTTCCAAACGCCTCAATTGATTTTTTATTATGCTGCGTATCCTCTGGAGTTCCAGTTTTTCCACAACTCTGCGCCATGGCTCCTCCTTAATTTCTAATCTATATTTTCAAAGTTCAGTTGTGCCTATTCTAGCATCAAAGTGATAAGATACAGTAATGAAATTAAATTTCACACAGTTCGAAGAACTATTCGATGAGGCAGAAGAAAATAATCTAGCCTTCTCTCTAGATTGGAAGGCTTCAATCGAAGATATTGTTTACAACGTTAAGATTGTTTGCCCAAATTTACAGATTAAGGCATTACCGGAAAAACAAGTTTACGGAGACTGGGTAGAAACAATGATAATTGATGAATCAGAGTATTCTTTTCAAACAGAGTCAGATACCCTCATACTGGATGCCATTTCCGCAGTGAACAAGCATCTCCAAAAATCTAACCAAGCCCTAGTCTTTTACGATACCGAAGATGACAATAAATATTTCATCCTGATCTCTCTTTCCGAAATTCCTGAATATCTTGAAAAGGGTTTTATTGAGCTCTAGTCTGGAGTAATTTTATTTTCGCCTGGCGGTTGAATTTCTTTATCTCTCCCTCTCTTTTTGTCGCCTCACTTCTTCCCAGGTATTTTTCTGAGTACACCATCTTCACCGGACCTCTGCCCTTTGTGTATTTTGCCCCCTTGCCTGAGTTATGCGCCGTAATTCTTTTTTCCAGATCATCAGTAATTCCCGTGTAATATGTTCCATCTTTACACTCCAATATATAGACAAACCAGTCTTTCATTTTGCCAAACAAAACACAATTATATTTTCTCCACCTTCACTCCATCTGCGTAATCTTCAACTCTATATCCCATCTTGGAGATTTCATCACGGATAGCGTCAGACTCCGCCCAGTTCTTTGCCTTTCTCACCTCTTCTCTTTTTGCCAACAGTTCTTTTATTTCACTTGGAATACCAACATTTTTGTCTTCTTCAGTTCCCAAGTTTAGACCGAGAACGGAGTCCATGACATTGATCAAATTCTTTTTAGCAGCGTCAGATATATCACTCTTCATCATTTCCCAGACAACAGACAAGGCGGAAGAAGTATTTAAATCATCTTCCATTGCCGCCACAAATTTTGTGTAAAACTCTTTTCCTTCATTGGAATATCCATCCGCCGTTACCGGTTCATCGGTCAGATCGACCACCATTTTATTTAATTTTGTCCAAGCAGTTTTGGCTCCATTCAGGCCTTCCCAGGTAAAGTTCATCTGTTTACGATAGTGAGTCGTCAAGAAATAATATCGCAAAGCGATAGGTGCAAAACCCTTTTCCTCCAGATCGGTCAATTTATACAAATTATTAAATCCTTTACCCATTTTTTTTCCGTCTACCATCAAAAAAGAGGTATGCATCCAGTATTTCACAAATGGTTTCTTACCGGTTCCAGCCTCACTCTGAGCAATCTCATTTGGATGATGGATCGAAAGATGATCTTCTCCTCCGGTGTGAATATCAAACTGTTCACCCAAATACTTCATACTCATCGCTGAGCACTCGATATGCCAGCCAGGGAAACCATCACCCCAAGGACTACTCCAGTGCATTACATGGTCTTTATACTTACCCACTCTTTTAAACCAAAGTACAAAGTCTGCCGGATGTTTCTTTGAATTGTTTGTTTCCACCTCTTCACGAGACCCAACTGTTTTGTCTTCAAAGCTTTGATTAAACATTTTGCCATAGTCTGCAAATTTTGTGACATCAAAATATACTGCCTCTTCAGTATCGTAAGCAAAGCCATTGGCCATTATTTTCTCTATCAAAGCTACTTGGTCTTCAACGTGCTCGGTTGCCTTACAAATCACTGTTGGGGGAAGAATATTCAACTCTTTCATCACATTGTTGAAATACTCGGTATACTCTTTCGCCACTTCCCAAACCGTCATTCCGGTAATAGACGCCCCTTTTTCCATTTTGTCTTCACCTTCATCTCCATCAGAAATCAAGTGCCCCACATCTGTCACATTCTGTACATGTTTCACCTTTAACTCTTCTATTATTTCCAGTGTTCGGCGCAATACGTCATCTGTGACATATTTTCGGCCATGACCAATATGGGTAAATCCGTAAACTGTGGGACCACAAGCATACATTCCAATTTCGCCTTTATGAATCGGCACTATCTCTTCAACCTTCTTCGACAGACTATTAAATATTTTAAGCATGGCTCTATTTTAACTCATTCATGGATAATTTCTTTATTCCTTCTCTTTCTATTCTTGCAATCTTCCTTTTTCCGTCCCAGTTTGCGCGCGATTAATCATATTTTTTACCCAAGAATCTTTCTTTTGTTTTTCTACAGCCTTTTCTTGATGTTCTTGTTGATTTTGTGCCGCTTTTTCCTGAGCAATTTTTTGATCCTGTTGTTTCTTCCAGTTAATATATCTATCCAACTCCGCTCGAACTTCGTCAAACCTTCTTTTTTCCTCAGCCTTTATCTTATTTTTTTCGGCGACGCGATCATCGGCCGTTTTTGTTTTTTCTGTTGCCTTAGGCATTACCTGTCCTGGAGCTGCAGCGGTAATCTGTTCGATCGACTCAGAAGCAACATCTGCCACTGCTTTTACCGTTCCTTGAACAGCACTTTTACCTAACTCAAATAATTCATCGGCCACATTCTGGCCGACTTGACCTAATACACTGGGCATTACTTTCATTTAACCACAATCCGAAACAAATTCTTCAGTTAAATACTTCTACATCTCACTTCTACCCTCCAAAGCCCGCAAAAGTGTCTGACCATCGGCATACTCCACATCCGCTCCCGTAGGCAATCCTCTGCCAATTCTGGTAATTTTTATGCCCTCATCCATTCCCATGTCTTTTATCTTCTGAGTAAGGTACATGGCAGTCGCCTCTCCCTCCATGTTTGGATTGGTCGCAATAATCAATTCTTTAATTTCTTTTGTTTTTACCCGTCCCAACAGTTGGGGAATGCGCAAATCATTGGGTCCAATATTGGCCAATGGATTTATTACTCCTCCCAGTACGTGATACACCCCTCTAAAACCATCAGCCCTCTCAAAGGCTAAAAGGTCAAGAGAGTTCTCCACCACACACACTTGGGATCTATCGCGGCTTTCATCCTGACAAACAGGGCAAAACTCTTCTTCACCCACGTTAAAACATAGAGCGCATAGCTTGGTATCTTTTTTTAAGTTCTCCAACGCTTCAGAAAACTTCGTCAGCTTTTCTTGAGGAACATTTAAAAGGTAATATGCCAAACGAGCCGCTGATTTTGGTCCCACACCAGGCAAAGACTCAAACGCATCAATTACTTTTTGAACCGGACGTATGCTGCGCATATTTCCTTAAATTCCCATCCCTTTCGGCATGTTGGCGAGCACCTTAGACAAGTCCCCCATCGAGTCTTTCATTTCTTCAGCCGAGTACTTCTGAGCCTTAGTTATGGCTTCATTGATCACTTTCACAGCTTTATTCATATTTTCTCCGTCGATAAAAAGCTCTTTAAGCTTTCCATCACCTGTAACCACAGCTTTAACATCATTTTCCTCCACTTCAGTCTTATGGTTCTGAATTTTTTTCTGTAGTATAGCGAGCTTAGCAATAGCGGCACCCTGAGATCCAAATTGTTTTATTCCATTAAACATTTTTAAAATTAACTTTTAACAAAACCTATTATAACAACTCCATAAAATATTATTATCGAGGTTAAATATTTCTCTTTCCGTTTGGCAATTTAGTATTTTTTGACAATGAGTCGCACGTCCGTAATTTTCTTGACGATCAGACTACTGTCTGCGACGCTACGCGATGAGCGGCTAGAGTCAAGAAAATAGGAACCGACGGTCACCACAGGTGACGTCAAAAAAACTAAATGACAAAAGAGGAAAGAGTGTCTAGTTTTTAAAAATGTATAAGGCGACAAGTCTAGTACTGAGGAAAACAATAAAGTTTTGACTGTGAAGAAATATGTACGGCAGGAATCAAGAAAATATTACCCCCCGAATATCTTCTCCGCCGCCCCAATAATCCCTTTATCCTCAACCCCCTCATTATTAATCGGCTCAACATTCAAGTCTTGTTCCTCCGGCTCAGTTCTCTCCGGACCTTTCTCCCCCAGAACACACTTGAAAGTCATCGGTCCCCAAATCTTTGTCATCTGTTCTTCAATTACTTTCTTTTTGACATCCCGCTCCAACATATCTTGTTGAAATCTTGAGGTGACGGACAAAGTAAGTGATTTACCTTTTACATCTACAGGAGAAACCAGTCTTAGCATTCCGGCGAGAGACCCATTACTGGAAGACATCACATTCAAAAAGTCTGTCCACTCCATTTTTATCTTATCAATACTCGCCAAAGGCCCGTCATAATTTTGAACAACAACATTACCCTTATCTTCAACTTCTTCCGTTTGGATAGCACTTTCTGTACTTACAGTTTTTTCAGAAACGCTTTGGGCAGGCGTCTCAACTTTTGGGTGGACTACGCCTCCCCCGCTGTCATCAATTGCTAAAGTTAACAAGGCAATTTCTAAAGGTAATAAGGGCAATGGAGATACTTTAATCTTGTCAGTCGCCTCGATCAGCTCATCTATCAATTTCAACTCATCTTTAATACCCACTCCTTTTTCTAAATTTTCCTCCAACAAAATTTTTACTTCATTCAAAAGAGAGGTTGCCAGTATTTGTGCTTTTATACCCACTTTTTCCATCTCTCCAAATATCTTCACAATTTTTACCGACTCCCTATTTTTCGCCGCTTCCAATAATTTCTTTACCGATTGTCGGCCCACAATTCCCAGTACCTGTAAAACCAAAACTGAGTCGATTGTTTTTCCATATGCCGCCACTTGTTCCAATAATTTATGTCCTTCACGAAAACTGCCATCAGTTGCATCGGCAATTTCTCTCAAGGCTTCTTCATCAATGTCGATTGCTTCGTTCTTAACCGCCTTCATCAAAGACTCCACAATTTCTTTGATACTCGCTTTGGTAAAGTTTACTCTGGCACAGCGACTGATAATTGTTTCCGGCACTTTCTGAGCTTCGGTTGTACAAAGAATAAAGATGGCGTGAGCAGGTGGCTCTTCCAAAGTCTTCAAAAGAGCGTTAAATCCTGCTGTTGACACCATGTGTACCTCATCAATGATGTAAACCTTTTTAGGAAGTACTACAGGTGCTAGTCGCACCTTTTCTCGCAAGTCGCGGATATCATCTACCAAACCACTACTGGCAGCGTCTATCTCTATAACATCCACACCATTTCCTGAATTAAGGCTGACACAAGCGTCACACTTACCGCAAGGCTCCTCAAGATTATCTTTCTTTCCTTGATTTCTCTCACAGTTCACCACTTGTGCCAAAATTCTGGCCGTACTGGTCTTTCCTGATCCTCGAGGACCCACAAAAAGATAGGCATGAGAAATTTTCCCGCTCTTCAGTGTTGATTCCAAAGAATCTCTCACAGACACAAGGTCAAGCTCGCAAATTTTCTTTGGTCGGTATTTCTGATAAAAACTCACACTAACACCTTATGTTGTCCCCCTCACTCGTGTCAACTACTAATAACCCAATCAAAACCACTCAGCTTTTTGCCGGACTATATCAATTGGCAGATTCTCCACTCCTCTCCAAATCGTCAAAAATTACTCAATAAAGTGAATTGGTTCACCTTATCGCCATAATCTAATTTTTTCTACAAAAAACCCAGGATTTCTCCCGGGTTTAAGATAATTAACTATTTTTTCCGCTGTGTATGGTGATCGAATACCAATCACCGTCATGATTAGTAATGAATATTTGCTTATTGTCGCTAGAAATTTCTATTTCCAGCGCGCCATTCCAACCAGACACTGAAACCAACAAATCATCGGGGTCTTCAACCACAAAAACCAAGTACTCCCTTTTATATTTTTGCGGTCCTCGCTTTTCAAGGCGAATAGGGCCACCAGGACACTCGGTAAGCAGTTTCTGATCCGAAACAGTCACCAAGCCGCAACCGTCGCTCGACAAAATATAACGGAAATCAAACATGCGGCCGGTAAGCATTCTTGTCAGTGTTTGGATCGGAACTGACATTTCATTCAAACGAAAAACCACCTTTTTGGAAGTGTTGGTCATATTAATTCTTCTCCCTTCCTAATGATTAATTACAATCACCCTTGTTACAACATCTCGGCGCGATAGAAACCGGACAATAAATATATGATTTTCTGCGATGATAATCTTTGGCGACTCCTTTAAATCAAACGACAAGCTTCTGCTTGGGTTCAATAAGATCTTAATCAGCGTTCCATTTATATATATTCTATTTGATTTTAAGGACCGATCACACAAAACAAATGGCAGATCGTTTAGCCTCGAGTGAAAAGAAACCACACTGAACGTATTACCCTCCAGCGCTGCCACAACGGCCTTGGCTTTTTCGATTAAGTCATACACATCTCCACCTCCATGGGAAAAATAGATTTAACTCAAAGTACGCTGAGGATTGTACCACAAAACCACGCCTATAGTCTAATCGTGATGAATACCCAAAAGATGCAACAAGCCATGGCAAGCCAAAAACTCGATTTCCTCATCGATAATTCTGTTCCATTGTAGAGCCTGTCTTTTGGCTTGTGGATAACAAATCACAATGTCTCCCAGATTCAGACCATCAAAGTCACCTGGCATCTCCACTCCTTCCTCCAAAGGAAACGAGAGCACATCTGTGACCTTATCTTCCCCAAAATACTTTTTCTCCAACTCCTTAATTTTTCTCTCCCCCACCACAGACAAAGAAATCTTAACCACACCACTAATGACTTCTTGTTCCTCAAGAGTTTTAACCAAAGCCTCTTTTACTCTCTTTCGATCAAAGGGATATCTGCTGTCTGCGGCAATGTCTAGTTCAAGTTTTACCATATTACTGGTACTTGGCCATCACAATTTTATTAATTACAGACCCATCGGCCTTGCCTCGAAGTTTACCCATCACCGCTCCCATCAAGCGTCCGCCCGTAAGCCCGGTTTCAGCGGCAATTTTTGCCACCTCAGCTTCGACTTCAGACTCCGGCATCAAAGAGGGTAAGTATTTCTCAATCAAAGCCAATTCATATTTTTCCTGATCTGTACGAGCCACATCGCCAGCCTTTTCATAGATCTCTATCGCATCACGACGTTTCTTGGCTTCTTTAGTCAGTACACGAATTACTTCTTCATCGGCCGGTTCTCCTTTTCGCAGGTCTATAGCATAGCCCATCTCCGAAAGAATAAACTTCAAAGCACCAAGCAAACGAGTATCTCCCGCTTTGAGAGCAGTAACTGATTCTGACTTTATCTGTGAATATAACATAAGAACATTATAAACCCGAAGTAACGAGTAAATCTCTTATTTTGTTAACCCAGCTGCACGCTTGTTACGACGACGAATTCTAGCCGAAGCTTTACGAAGTTCAATCATCTTAATATTACGTATAGTTGAAGGTTTCTGGAAACCGGTCATTCCCACAGCTTTTACCCTTTCGAGTCCTGAATCCTCATAAGTCAATTTTTTGAATTCACTAATGAGTTGCTGTGTGGTTTGTCCTTGTTTTTTTCTTGCAACGAGTGCCATAAATAGATACACCTACCTTTCTTGTACTCAATCCGCCTTTGGCGGATAAAATATAGTCATTATGTCGATCCACCTGGTTCGGCCTTAGAACCGCCCAGAATATGAATGTGTTCATGCTCGAAATGATTGTATCCTGCTCCATTGTTTACTAGTTTGTACCCAGTTTTATCTAGGCCGAGCAGGGCAACCACTTCAAAAACGACTGGCATTATTTTACCCCAGAACATACCACTTTCGCTAGTCCCAACTTCGACCTTTTTTACATGGTGCTTCGGCATAACCAATACATGCGTCGGAGCCACCGGATACTTATTTTTGATAGCTATGAACTCCTTATTCTCCCAGACTATCTCTGCTGGCTCGCGGTGTTCTCCTATCTGGCAAAACAAACAATCTTTATCAATCATAACTAAATCATAAACCATATTAATTCGAAACGCTAAAGCCCAAAACCTTGCTACTTTTTCTAAAAATATTGAAATAATTTTGTTTCGAAGTGTTTCACCCATTATAAAAATATTGCGCAAAGCCCAAAAGCCAGGTTTCTTGAGTAGTCTCAAGAATTTTGGGCTGCAAACAAGAACGGATTTGGCGCAGGCCAAATAGCGTTCGGTTTTTAGAATGGGTAAACACGGCAGAAACGCAAAAATAATTAAATATTTTTACTTCACAAACAGCTTAATAACATCTTTCACCGTAATCAAAACCATCAGCCCCAGAAGGAAAATCATTCCTCCGGTATTTACATATCCTTCAATTAAATTCTTTCTTCTTTTACCGATGATTTTCTCTATCGCCAAAAACGCAATTCTTCCTCCATCCAAGGCTGGGAAAGGCATCACGTTCAGTATGGCCAAATTAATTGACAAAATACCCATAAACTGCAATACAGCTACCCAACCGACCTTGTAAACCTCTTTACTTACCTGATAAATTCCCACCGGACCGGAAACATCTTTTGGCAACCCTTTTCCTGTTACCAGGTTAGTTACAATCATCCCCAAATTGCTGGCAATCTCTTTTCCCCAGCCCCAAGCTTCTTCCAGGCCAACCACCATTCCCCTAAAGGGCATTTGCCAAACTGGATACTTCTTCATTTCCATATTCGACAAGGCCACCCCAAGCGCTCCCTGACCTTCAGGTGGGTTTGCTCGAGGAGTAATCTTCACTGTTTTTTCCATTCCCGCCTTGTCACTTATTACCAGCTCTACCTCACTCCCCTTCAGGGTATCGATTTGTTTCACAAAACCATCAATCCCGGAAAAAGACACTTCTTTTTTATTGGAATAGATATTTTTAACCACGCTATTCATCTCAATTCCGGCCAGTGCAGCTGGAGAGTTTTCGGTAACTTCTACGATGATTACTTTGTCTGTTTTTGTTGGAATACCCAAATATGAATACACAATCCCAAAAACAACCACTCCCAGTATAAAGTTCATGAATACTCCGGATAGCAGAACAGCCGCTCTTTGCCACATTGGTTTGTTAAAAAATGCCTCCGGCGAAGCCGCCTGCTCAGGGTTCTCCATGTCTTCGCCATACAGCTTAACAAAACCACCCAAAGGCAGCCAGTTAAGGCTAAAAAGCGTCCCCCCACGACTAAACAATCGTTTGGCTCTCGGTGGCAAACCAATACCAAACTCCTCCACTTTCATTTTGAAAAGCCTTGCTGAAAAAAAGTGCCCCAGTTCGTGAATCAGAATTAATACCGAGAGCATGAGAACAAAAACAATTAGTTGCATTACTAAATCATACCAATATATTTGCTATCATGAAAACATGATTACTGATGCAGATGTCAAAAAATTAAAAAGGACCTTTGCCACCAAGGAAGAACTCGAAAAACTTGATTCCAGAACAGCCGAAGGCTTTCTTAATGTTCAAAATCAATTAAACGAGATTAAAGAAGATATTTCTGGGATGAAAGGTGATATTTCTGGAATAAAAGGTGATATTTCCGGAATGAAGGGTGATATTTCTGATCTCAAAAACACCATGCTTACTATCCAAGATAATCTTGTTGGTGAAATCCATAAATTAAATATCGAAAACCAAGTCACCGCCACCTATCGCCCTAAAATCGAAAATCACGAACAGCGAATCACCAAAGTCGAAACGGTCGTTTTCGCAAACTAAACCGCCATTACTTCCTCTTCCTTAAGCCTGCTCATCTCATCAATTTTTTCATTCAACTCCCCGGTAATTTTGTCCAGCTGTTCCAAAAGCATATAGATATCGTCTTCGGAAACTTCTTTCTTTTCCTTAAGCGCATCAATCTTTTCTTTCACATCTTGGCGAGCCTGGCGAAGCATCACCTTTCCCGACTCGGTTTTTTGTTTTAGTAGTTTTACAAAGTCCAGTCTTCTATCTTGAGTCAAGGATGGGATTACGATACGGATTATGTCTCCCGAAACAGCTGGAGAAAGCCTCATCTCGCTATCGGCAATCGCTTTCTCAATATCTCGCATTAGCGACTTATCAAACGGGCTCACTATAAGCATGTTTGGATCAGGAGCAGAAATAGTTGCCACTTCCATCAAGCGCATACGGCCACCATATGCCATTACTCCCAGGTTCTCGATTAGACTCGGCTTGGCTCTGCCCACGCGAATAGTGTCAAAATCTTCTTCGACATTTTCAATCACTCGGGCAAACTTCTGACGCAAGAGGGTAATTAACTCATGTTCTATAACCATATCCTAATTGTACAACAGGAATTTAAACTACTAATTAATTGTATTCCAATCGATTCTTTTAGTTCCTAATGCATTTTTCTCAGGATCAACAATTACCACACCATCTCTTTCTTCTTCCCTTGCCAACTCTCTTCCTAAAGATCTATTATTTACACGGGTTTCCCCAGAATCAGGAACAACACTCGGCATACCCTTTTTTCCAGCACTTCTGTTTTTTGCTTTCTGTTCTGCGATTGATGCCAATCTTTTCTGTTCCTGTTCTACCACAAAACTCAAAGGATTTTCACCATTTTTTATTATTTCATCATTATTCCCATTTTCCATCTATAAAAATATATCACACCTACAAAGCACTACACAAACAAAAACCCGCCTCTTCGACGGGTAATTTGCTTTTAATTTCTAAAATTATTTACTCTGTTCCCAGCTTAAATCTGGCAAAGCGAATGACACGAATGTTTTCTCCGGTTTTACTGATCAGTTCTTTAACGAGTTGTTCGATTGTTTTAGCACCATCTCGAATATATGGTTGAGCCAAAAGCTCTTCTACATCCTTAGGGTTCATAGAAACAATTTGCATGGCAATTTCTTTACAAAGCCCATCAAACTCTTCTGTTTTGGCCACAAAGTCTGTTTCGCAAGCCACTTCTACCATGGCAGCAGCCACTCCACCAAGGTGTGTATAGCAATACACTTTGCCACTTTTTACTTCACGATCTGATTTTGACTCAGCTCTTGCCAAACCCTTGGCTTGAATCAACTCGATAGCTTTCTTCATGTCGCCTTTGGCCTCTTCAAGGGCTTTCTTGGCATCCATAATTCCGGCACCTGTCTTCTCTCTTAATTCCTTGATTTGGTCCATCATATTATTTTGTAGTTGTGTTAATAGTTTTTGGGGTCAAGTCCTTACGTTCTTTAAGGCCTACTTCCAAGGCTTTTCCGAAAGCGCCAATCACGATTTCCAAAGCTTTGGCGGAGTCATCATTCATAGGAACGACATAGTCAACCATATCTGGGTTAGCATTGGAATCAACCAAGCCAATTACCAAAGCGCCACGATTGTTAGCTTCTTTCACGGCTAGTTTCTCTTTGTGGGAGTCGATAGCTACAATTACTTCAGGAGCGTCTTTGAGCATACAAATACCACCAACAACTCTTTCCAAGCGAGCAATTTCTTTATCAAACAAAACCTGTTCTCTCTTAGTGAATTTTTTGAGCTGTCCTTGATCACGTTTAAGTTTCAAAGAGTTCAATCTATCAAGAGTCAATTTAACCTGTTTCCAGTTGGTAATCAAGCCACCCATCCAGCGCTGAGTAATAAAAGGCACGTCAATTCTCTTAGCCTCTGCTTCGAGCATGGCTTTAGCTTGTCTTTTTGTTCCCACAAGAACAATTCTTTTACCTTCAAGAGCAGCTTTGGTAAGAGCTTTACAAGCAGCGTCTAGACCATCAGCGGTTTTTTCAAGATCAAAAATGTGAATTCCGTTCATTGCACCCCAAAGATACTTCTTCATTTTAGGATTCCATTTTTTGACCACATGGCCAAAATGGGCACCAGCTTCAAAAAGTTCTTCAATCATTGATCCGGCAACCTTCTTGGGTTCTTTTACCTCAACCTTAGCCTCTTCAACCACGTCATTGCGAGGAGTACTCTCCGTGGCAATCTCCGCGATTTTCTTTTCCTTCAATAATTTCTTGGGAGCGGCTTCCTTTTTTGCAGGAGCAACTTTCGATGCAACAACCTTCTTTGCAACGACTTTCTTAACGATTTTTACTTCTTTTTCGGTAGAAGCAACCGTTGTTTTAGCTTTTGTAGCCATATTTTTTATCTCTATTTATAGTTCCGAAACTGATTAGAGATTCGTTATCGGAACAAATTAGTAATTAACCTGCCTATTTTAGCACAAACAACCACACATTTCCTCACCTTCTAAAAATTCCCTTTAAGAATCCCCCTCCTTGTGTTTTTTCAGAATTTAAGTCTCTTTGAGGAATCACCTTAACGTTTATCTTAATTTGATAATCTTCCAGAATATCATTAACCATTAAAGCTGCAGCATCTAGTTCATTCCCCTCGTCAATAGCCAAAATCCATTCATTGTGATCAAAATAGAATCTTCCCCATGAACACACCTCCAAACTTTCAATTGAGAGATCTACACCCGACATCGATTTTCGGATAATAAAAATAGAATTTTCACTTCCAGTAAAGTCTTTAATCTCTTTATCAATTACCTGATCAATTTCAATATCTTTTCTATTCAAACCACATAACCTAATTTTCTGATCCAACAATGCTTCAATAATTGTTCTACCCTCATATTCAATCAGACCTTCCCCTATTTTACCTTCAGACCTTACCAACTTAAGCATTTCAAATGAAGAATTTTTATCAGGTTTTTCTGCCAAAAATTCTGCAATTTTTTCTCCATTCGCAATATCACTCACACCTTCGATACCAAAGCCGGGAGCTCTCAACTCATGAGGAAATCGTCTCATCCATATATCCATCATTCTCATCAGTTCAGATAAGTATCTTGTTTGCTTGGCCATCTCACTGGTAATCATATTTCTTTGGCTATCTCTTTTTTCATCAAAATTTGCAACGTCAATTTCAGTTGCTGTTTGCTCCGCCGGATGTTGATACTCAATTGGAACAGACACAATTCTTCTTTTCTTAGCTAACAAATAAGCAATCGGTGCATATGCCGCATCAAAGTACATTTTTGGATTCGTTTTTGTCTCCCCAGAAACTACGGTGTGCTTCTGATAGAAATCCTCCAAAATTTCCGGATCATTCTTAATAACTCTTGTACCACCAAACAAATCAAGTACTGGATCTTTTGCATTTTTCAAGTGCGCCGACACCAATAATTTATCCAGTATTTTATTTGCCCACGTCTCAGAATACGCTTGATAAGGAGGATAACCACGAAAGTCCTCTCCTTCTTCTTTAACGTGAGGATCTTTTTTTGATGTGTTTATTTTAATACCTCGTTCTGGCACAACCATATCGGCCGAACCATCAAGAATTGGCCTAACCAGTTTTTCGACATTTTCAGTTATCCCCGTCTTTTCTATTTCCATCATTACAATGGCTTTCACGCCTTCTTCACGCAAATTTTCAGCCCTTTTCAGAGCTTGTCTTCGAGAACCGCTATAACCCCTATCTGTTTCCGGTTCAACTATAAGATCATGGATTTGTATATTTTCATCAACAGCATCGGCTTTAACTTCAGCAGAAATTTCTTTCAATCGATTTACAAAATCTTCAGAACTTCCACCATCAACGATAACTACTCTACAGCCTTTTTTTAAAGCCATTTTGATTGACTCTATTGCCAAATCTCCCCTCACCTGTTCGGCATTGGTTTTATCTCCACCTTCTCGTTTCCAGGTTTTCATGAAAGTCGTACTCGCCAAACACACACTCTCTGGGTGTTCCAATCTCTCACCCACTTCTTTTTTATTATCTAAGTCAAATTCGTTTATTGATTCTGCCATATTACTCATCCTAGCAAATTTACAGGCATCACGCTAACTACTTTAACTAACAATAAATCTCTGTTATTGCCTATAGTATTTACTAATTTACTATTTTGTGTTAAAATCCCGCAAGAAAAGTCACACCTTAAAAATATATTTCGTCCCTAGGAGAAAATAATGAAAAGATCCGTTGCCGTTGTTCTTCTTTTGGTAATTATTGCTGGTATTTGGGCATTATTTGCCCTCACCAACCTTCCTCAACTGTTAAACACAAAGAGCTCTCCTGTCCTATTCACCTACGATGACACAAGTGTCACTCTTGCCACATTATTGTGGCTGGCACTAATCATTCCCGCGTGGATTGGACTTATCGCTTTAGGTTACTCGATAGATCCAATTCTAGGATACTATATCTTCAGAATTGGCTACTATCTCATCATGATCATTTTGTTAAGACAAAAAGATTCAGACAGTTCATCATCACGCAGTGGATCTGGCAGTGGTCGGTCTGGTCGTGGTAGCTAACAATTTTTCCAAAGGAGTAAAAATGAAACGTTCAGCTCTCTCTCTGATATTGATCGCAATTATCGCGATTGTGGCGCTTGCCGCACCGATTAACCCGGTTTCGGCCAATATAGACCAACAAGACAAAAATTGGTGTGGTAATGGTAGTGAAGCTGACAATTATGGCTTTACCTATGATTACAGCCAACCTCATTGGACTGTTGGAAACAACTTAGTTTCGGAACAAACAATGGTCGATATTGATGTCATTTTGGACGAGCTTAATGCCGACCAACTGGCTCAAACCATGATCCTTGTTCTGCCGGAAGACCAAGTTGGTATTCCTGTAAACTGCGCCGTTCATTTTCTGCGATACATGGAACTCGGCCTGGTCGATGGGCCACACGCAGACAATGGTTTCAGTTTTCTCTTTATTGTCGGCGACGGTAAGATTGATGTTCACTACGGTGTCGGACTTGGATTACCAGCTCTCACCGCTCAGAACCTCACCCCACTGAACCGACTGGCAGAAGAAAAATATAAAGAAACCCAATCTCTCGATACCGCAATTTTGGAAACAATCAAGGCCTACGACATCTACGTTCGTAGTGAATACGCGGTGTCACCTACACCCACAGCTGTTCCCCCTGTAGTTGCAGCACCTCAAACAAGTCCCAAAAAATCTCCTGCATCCATTGCCTTTTTATGTTTGGGAATCTTGGGTATTTTTCTTTTTATCGGACTGGTAATCTATATCATCGCAAAAAAGAAAAGCGACAACGAGTATACGCCGACTTATTATTCCCCTTCAAATGACGGAGGATCTACAATCTACTCGTCATATGCTCCAAGCTCGCCAAGTACATACACTCGTCCCAGCTCATCTTCAGATGACGATGATAGTAGTAGTCGCCCCAGTCCCTCTTCCGGTAATTCATATCGCCCTTCAACCCCAAGTCGCCCTACATTCACAGCCCCCAGTCGTCCACCAAGTTCGCCACCTACTCGCGGTGGATCAGGAAGTGGCCGTAGCGGTCGAGGTGGATAGTAAAAGTTTTAAATCAAACCTTCCCTAACGGGAAGGTTTTTTCTTGACAATTTACATCCCATAGTCTTGACAGTCAATCTATTACATGTTAATATACCCAAGTTTAAAAAACTGAACCTGAAAATTTGATTTAAAAAAGGAGAAAGTATGATCAAAATTTCCCGTGTTTTTTCTTTTGTTCTGGTGATTATCACCCTGGTGATGTCCTTTACTGGCTGTAGTCCCGTTGTGGACGCCAGCAAAAAACTCATTGCCGAACGCGATCAACTTGTTGCTTTGGCTCAAGGTGTACAGGCATCCGTATCGAACTTCAACCTTGTACGAGACACTCAGTACGCAAAAATCACCATGAGCAACACTGTTGCTCAAAATTATTACGAGTCCGTAGCTCAGTCTGGAGAGGTCTGGACAGGAAACTTCCGGTCAGAACAGGCAGCTCTCGAGAAAGCAATTGCCAATTCCCAGCAATATGTGGGTGGCGATCCAACAAAACCTGATCTGGCCGCCCTGGCTGCAAGTGGAGGTTTACCCTCGGACACTGGAGCGGCATTCTCCTTGTTTGTCAACAGCGTAGTTCAGGCACCTCCTCCGGTTCCAGACCCAGCCGTTACTATGGCAGTCATCGATACCTGTAACGAAGCCATGAACACGCTTCAACTCGCTGGAACGGACAGTAACGACGCAGTACGTGCCTACAACACTCTTCGATCCTCGGTCTCCGGCGAAGTTGTCGCCGCGGCATCCGAGATCATCGGTTTCCCCCTGCCAGATAACTTCCCATACTATCAAGGTGCGTCTGTGGGACAGCCAATCACAGACCCTCTAAAAGTACCATCAACCACACCCTAATTTTTGTAAAGAAATAAAAAGGAGATAGTATGCAAATTCAACTCGGGACTCTCATAGTTATGGGTGTCTTTATGGTGATCCTGGGGGTGATCACATTTTTCGCATTCAATACTCCCCCCATGCGTTGTCCTGGACACAGTATCCTTTTAAAGAAAGGTTATCAGGTAAAATACCTGGGGAAGCGAGGGGTCGAAAATGTGTCAGTTTATGATTACCAAGACCTGGCCAGATACGACCCCAAGGTCTGGGAAATCAAGAAACAAAAAGCCTCTGTGGCACGTATTATTGCCGTGAATGAATCGGCAATATATTTCCAGATGAATGGAGATGATCAAAACATCATCGAAATTATGATGGAGATAGCTGCAAAGCGTCTGTAAACAATTATTTCTAATCAAAACCCGCCCTAATCCGGCGGGTTTTTCTATACAGTCCGTCTTCGACGGATACCTATATATCCGCCAAGTTCTCAAACAAACTCACTATAGTCAAAGGACCCACACCCCCAGGCACAGGTGTAATCATCAAAGCTTTCTCATAAGCATCGGAAGAAAAATCTCCTTTAGGATATCCCAAATCAATCCCCACGAAACCATCGGCCACCATTTCTCCTTTAATTAGTCCTTCCGCTCCGGTCGATCCTATAATCACTTCGTACTTTGCCAAATCTTTTAAATCATCTCCCTTGTCCAACCCAGTTACCAGATAGTCCAACTGTTTCAAACGTGGTACCATTTTTTTTCCAACTTCACCCAAAGCCCCAACAACTGCAATTGGCTGTTCCTCATCAACATTAAATATTTCCAGAACTCTCTCCACTGCCCCAACAACTGCCGGAATGAACCTAGATTTCGGGTTTAATCCGTCTATGTCCTTCGCAGGGTTGATTGAGGACAAAATTTGCTCAGTTTCCTCTTTACTGGCTCCTAGTATTGGCAGTTGTACCAACAAACTATCGACCGTCTCATCAACATTTGCCTCTTCAATCATTTCCCTTAAATCTTCCTTGTTCTTGGCCATAGCGACTGTTACCAAAACCCCCAGCCTCTCCCCCATCTCTCTTTTCAAGCGAACATAGGTACTTTCTTCAGCATGTCCATCGCACTGCAAAATCAATAGGCTTTTCCCCATTAATTTCTCGGACTCTTCCAAAAATTTAGCTATCTTTTCTGCTTCTTTTTTTCCGTCTAGGACTAGCTTGGGCATGGATATTTTCTACAAATTTCTAATACTTCTTTTTTGATAATATCAGGATTTTCACCCCCAAACACTCTCAAAATTAAGCTCGCGATATGTTTCATTTCCGACTCCCCCATTCCCCTGGTTGTTACAGCGGGAGTTCCCAAACGTATTCCGGACGGTTTCATCGGGCTGCCCAAATCTCCCGGAACAGTATTGGCGTTAACCACAATCCCCGCGTCTTCAAGCTTTACAGACATCTCTTTGCCTTTTTCCATCCCCACCTCGACCAATATCAAGTGATTCTCGGTTCCAAAAACTTTCAAGCCTCCCATGCGAAGCTCGTTGGCCAGCACTTTGGCATTTTTTAATATCTGATTTGCGTACTCTCCAAACTCTCTAGTTTCCGCTTCGGCAAAAGCTACTGCCATACCCGCAATCGCATTCATATGAGGACCGCCTTGAAGTCCTGGAAAAACAACCTTATCAATCTTCGAATCCAGCGACTCATCTTTCTCCAAACCATTGTTTGTTACCCCTATAAAAGCTCCCCTGGGGCCTCGTAGTGACTTGTGGGTCGTGCTAGTCACAATATGGGCATAATCAGCAGGATTCTCAATAGCCTCACCCGCCACTAGGCCTGCAATATGGCTAATGTCAGCCACCAAAAAAGCGCCCACAGTATCCGCAATCTTGGCAAATCTATTCCAATCAATATTCCAAGGATAAGCTGTCGTTCCGGCAAAGATTAATATTGGCTTCTCTTTCATCACCAGCTGAGCCAAAGCATCGTAATCAATTTTTCCCTCGTCAGTCACTCCATACTGCACGCTTTTAAACCACTTACCGGACACGCTCACCCGATGTCCATGAGTCAAATGTCCCCCAGCCGAGAGTTCCATTCCACAAATTGTCTCTCCAGGCTCTACCAAGGCCAATAAAACAGCCAAGTTTGCCGGACTGCCGGAGTAAGGCTGTACGTTTATATGCTCTAGTTTAAAAAGTTTCTTGCCTCGCTCAATTGCCAAGTTCTCCACCTCGTCCATTACTTCATTGCCCTGGTAATATCGTCTTCCCGGATACCCTTCGGCATACTTATTTGCCATCACCGAACCCACAGCCTCTCGCACTGCCTTACTGGCATAATTCTCAGACGGTATCAGAGAGATCGTTTCAGACTGTCTTTTGGCCTCTTTGTCTATCAATTCAAAAATCAAATCGTTCATCCCTTAATTTTAACCTAATTTATCATAAGCATAATTCTCAATTAGTTTACCTATAGTGTAGCTATTTGAACCTAAGTATGCTAAAATGCGCCATAACTTCAAACTCATCTGTTCATTAATAAAGGAGGCCGAAATGGCCAAAAAGGTATTAATCTCCCAAACGAGGTACGTTGACCCTAAAAAGGTTGGCACTCATGCTCCAGCTGGTACAACCAAAATTCATGTAGGCACCAAAGATGCCCACTGGACATGTAATAGTTGCGGACAAACAGAAATTGATGGCAACATCAAAATCTGCCCAAGTTGTGGCAATCCCAAGGACAGTTCGGAGACATACGAACCTTCTCCTGACAGCCACCCCTATCTCACTCAAAAAGAGCTTGATAATCGTGGCGTTGACACGGATCATGGTTCTGATGAAGAGTGTCCTTATTGCAGCGCCAAGATCGCCCCAAAAACTGAGGTTTGCCCCAATTGCGGTGGCACCATTAAAGATGTTGGGAAAACACAACGAGTTTGTCCCAGCTGTTCTCGCGAAACCAACTCCTTAATTTGCGGGAACTGTGGAGAAAAAACTGTATTCAAAACAACACCAACAACACATTCCTCCGACCAACCAACGTCCATAAAGTTTCCAATTATTTCCAACTATTCAGTCTCGACCATTGAAAATAAGCCAAACAACAAAAGTCTTTTCTTAAAAATTGGCGCAGGCTTTATCATTTTGGTTGTCGTTATTTATGCCCTTATCGCCATTTTTTCCCCCAAAGAAAAAACTGGTGTGGTCGTTTCCAACAGTTGGTCGTGTTCAATTCCCTTGGTGGAATATCAATACAACCAACACGAAGACTGGTCAATCCCAACTGGCGGAGACTATATTTCCGAAAGTGAGGAAATACACCATTACGATTCTGTGTACGATTACACCAATCCCAATTGTCAAGATATATGGGAAGTTGTTGGTTCACACAACGAAAACGTCACCCAGCAAGTTTGTAAAAATGTACCAGTCTACGTTGATTCAACGAAAGATTGTTACGATGACGGAACATGTGATTACACGGACATCTACGAAGATGAGCTCGTGTGCGAAAACGTCACTAGTCTCATGCCAGTTGACGATTACGGCTGGGTAGAGCACTGCAACCCCATCATTGTCAACAAAGATGTTCCTGTAAAACAGGCTTACTACGTCTACAAAATCTGGGAATGGGTTCCAATTCAACCCTCGGTATCATCGGGAACTGATAATACAATTATCTGTCCTGTAATCCAAGAAACAGAAACAATCATACAATCATCAGGCCCAATGATTACTTGTCAAACAAATATTCTGGTTGACGAGAAACAACGAACAATCAAGCCTGACTGTTCAGCAGTGTTTCCCTATTTGGTTACTGGCTCCGAATGGAAGGTTACGATGTCCGGACCAATCATCCAGAAAATCGAAGCACTTCAATAAAATCACCAATCCCCGTCTCACAAGAGGCGGGGATTTTTTTACCACCTTTCAGCAATCTTCTTCATAATATTTTCATGAACTAGTTCGGGGCTTTCGTTAGCGTTAACAATCTCCCAGCCATACTCAGCGGCAAGTTCGAGATGAATTTTACGATTTAATTCCCAAACAGCATCTCCCGCAGCTTCATGTCGGTGTCCTCTTTCGATTCCTCCAGAAAATCTCACCGCACCATCAAGCAAAATAGCGATATCGGGATCAATTATTCCCTGATTAAATAAATCCAATAACTCTCTACTTACACCCTTAGTTAACCCCCAAGACATTCCTGTTCCCTTATAATCCTCCGCAATAACATCTCCCATTTTGAGTAATTCCATCAGCTGCGGTTGAAACTGCAATCGATTCTCCGCAAACCAATACTGCAGTTCCTCATCCCCCATTTTTATTTTGTTACCATTTTCATCTGGGCGCAGTACACTGTTTATCAAAATTCCGGTTTCTGATGAATATATTGGGTATTTCAACCGCGTATATGGCCTCCCCATTAGCTGCCAATCTCTTTCCAATAGCTCCAATTGTTTCGACTTACCAAGATTATTTGAACCATACAACACCATCAACCTTCCCCTGCCTTGAAATAAATTATCCCTCAGCATCTTCTGTCCTTTGGGTTAATAACCATGGCTTCTTTAACTCTTCAGGCAGTTCTACATTTGGGTCTCCCACGTATTTTCGATACTGTTCCAAAATCTCCTCCTCCGTTATCGGCTCAATCTTCAGTTTATTTTCAAATTTTCTTTCAACCATGAAATAACTTAAACCTAAATTTCATTTTTGTCTACACCTCAAATTAGAAATTCAAGCCAAACAAGCTGGCAATCATCAAAATCACCGCCAACGCCATAAAGATAAAGGTAACCCAAGCAACTACTTGATTTAGTTTTCGGGACTTAAACTTTCCCACAATTCGCTCATCTCCGGCCAGTTTGATGATAATAAAAATCAAGGGCACTGCCACCACCCCATTCACGATCGCTGCAAAATACAAAGCCTGCATTGTGTTAATTCCCAATAAATTTATCAGCAATCCCACTATCGTCGATATCGCCAAAATTGCGTAAAATCCTTTAGCTTTCGAGAACTTTTTGGATAACCCCTCTTTAATTCCCAAGGCGTCAGACATGGCATATCCCACCGATCCGGCCAGTACCGGAATCGACTGCAAACCAATCCCGATTATCCCCACAGCAAACAGAAGATAAGCAAAATCTCCCGCCAAAGGGCGTAGGGCCAGCGCCGCCTGTTGTGGTGTTTCAATACTAAAAATGCCATTTTGATGCAAGGTTGCCGCGGTGGTCAGGATAATAAAAAATGTCATAGTGTTTGAAAAGATCATCCCGATTTTGGTGTCAATTCCCATTCCCCTAACTTCTTTGCGAGTTATCTCAGGCTTAATATTAAAGTCACGAATTTTCTTCTCGGCAATTTCTTCCTCAACTTCTTCCGAAGCTTGCCAAAAGAATAAATATGGAGAGATCGTTGTTCCCAAAAATCCCACCAAGGTCATCAGATATCCCATGTTAAATTCAATGTTGGGAATCAAGGTTGACATCACTACTTCATCCCAGTTTTGCTTAACCATCAAGGCAGTAACCACATAAACAAGCAATGATAGCCCTAGCCATTTAAGTACTTGTGAGTATCTCTTGTAGGGAACTTTTACTTCCAGAATAATCACCAAAACTGACACAACTACAATCCAAAAGTAATATGGTAATCCCAAAAGCATTTGCAAAGAAGCCGCCATAATTCCCAAGTCGGCTCCAATATTTATCGTGTTGGCCACGGCCAAAAGTACCACCGCAAACCACATCAGACTTTTCGAGTGATACTTTTTGATTACAGCGGCCAGACCCTTACCGGTTACCATCCCAATTCGTCCGCACATTTCCTGAACTGCCACCATGGCCGGAATTAAAAATAAGGTCATCCAGCTCATTCTGTAACCATACTGAGCACCGGCAATGGAGTATGTAGCCACACCCGATGGATCATCATCGGCCGCTCCGGTTACAAAACCAGGTCCAATTCGTCTAAAAAACCCAAACATGCGATTCCAAACAGCCATAACTCCATCATAGAGCAAATTGAGCCCGAATTACCATCATTATTCAAATAATGTAAGGCTATTTTACTTGACTATATACGTTATAGGGTATATAATCCCCATATTCGAAATCGTTCGCAAACTTAAAATTTTAAGAGGAGAAAAAGGATTGAAAAATAGCAAAGAAACCTACACGTGTAAGTGTGGCTACACTCAAGCCACCAATAGTCTCACCGATTGTCCATCATGCAAAAGACAATCTCGAAGAATGGTCATGCTTCGCCAAAAAGCGGGCATCTTGTCGATTCTTGGACTGATTTCCACCCTGGGGCTGGCAATCATGCTTTCCATCGGGGTTGAAGTTGTATACATGGCAATCCCATGTTTACTGAGCTTCGTATTCTTTTTCTTGCTGATTTTCATCCAGTATAAGACAAAAGAATATCTCTTGTCCTTGGTTAATGTGTTGGCGTGTTTGTATTACGCCTTCTTGTTAACCTATTTCTTTATCCTGCATTAGTTCTGCAGGGTTCTTCTTAAATTTTATTACTCAAAACCCTCGCTCCGGCGAGGGTTTTTCATATCAATATCAACAACTATCTATTTGATATCATTAGCCCAGTGTTTTACTTGATTATCTTCCCATTTGTCGCCCTCGCTCTTCGCACCCTTTTCCACCTCTACTCTTCTACGCTTCTAGACTTCTCCATGTACCTTACGGCCACCAACTATTTTCTCTCTGGTCACAATCCCTACTTGGCCGTTGCTCCTCAGGTTTATCCCCCGGTCTTTTTATTTATCATGGTTCCCTTTGCGGTTCTTCCGGTTGAAATTGCTAGAGCTCTCTGGACCACACTATCTCTAGTCGCCTTTTTTCTGGCCATTCACTATCTTTTATCTCATCTCTCCCTCAAACTACAAATCCTTTTTAGCCTAATCGCCTTTCAGCTATTCCCCGTAAAATATGCTCTCGCCCAGGGACAAATTAATCTATTTGTTTTCCTAGGGTTTGTTCTTTTGTATCGCTTTACCACTCAAAAGAAGGACTTTCTGGCCGGGCTCACCCTGGCGATTATCACCATCATGAAATTTAGCCCAATCCTTTTCTTGCTTTATTTCCTCATCCAAAAAAAATACCGCCCCATTTTTTACTGTCTCGCCGTTTTGGTATTTCTCAACCTTGTCGTCGATCTTCCTTCTGCCCATCATCTCACTCAGTCTTTCATTGATGGCACCTTTTTTCGCACCACCAATCCTCCACTCTATTACTACAATCAATCTCTTCCTGCCCTGCTTTATCGGCTAAACTTGTCATCGCTATCCAACCTTTTCAGCGCTTTCATCCTATTTCTTACTGCTTTTTCTTTTATCAAAAATCCATCTCAGACCAAAAAATATTTCGTCCTTTTTCTCGTAACCATTCTTCTTATTTCCCCCATCACTTGGCAACACTACCTTTTTTGGACCATCACCGTCTTTATCTATTTACTAAGTAATACCCAAAAAACACTCCCTCTTCTCACCCTGATTTCTTTTATGCTTATCAATCTAAATCTCAAAAATCCAGTTCCTTTTGATGACTGGCAAATAATCTATTCTCACGCCACCCTTGGGTTACTTCTATTATATTTCTTAGTCCTCAAATCCACTCCCAAAATGTCCTGACGCATCGGCTCGAAGGCACTACAATAATCAAAGATGAAAACAGAAAATGAAATTACATCATTTCCGCTTGAATATCCTCATGTTGAGATACCCCAGTTCAACACTCAAATTTCCCTCATCTTGCGCTCGGAAGCTCCTCTCGACCTCTCTCAGTTTTCTCAAAAACAAAGAGATGATCTAAACTCGGCTGTCGTCATTGCCGGTCAAGCCGGTCGAATGTGTTACTCCAACTCGTCCCCCTCTCCTCTCGACTACAACACCAAATCAGACAAATATCGAGAAACAACAGACAGAATTTCCCAACAAACCAATGAGTCGGGCCACGGCTCAACCCGTGAACATGTTCACTACACTTTCAAAATTGACGGCATCTCCAGAAACGCCGTATATTACCTACACTCACACCCTCACTACGTTTCCGACATGCAGTCCCAGCGATACTGCAATTTTTCCGAAACAAAACCCATTATTCCCGAGTTCGAAGATCCGGCAACAAATCAAAAGGCTGCCGAAGCAGTCAGAGATCTTGTCGCGGGCTACACTCAGCTTTATGAGCTTCTCACCCCTACGACAAAAGCCTTAATTCTCGAAAGATTTTCGAGCAAAAACAATTCCAAATGGGAAAGAAAAATCAATGATGACGCCGGCAAAAAGGCTCAAGAAATTGCTCGCTATCTTCTTCCTCTTGGTACTCCCGCAAACCTCTATCACACCATTTCCGAGCTTACCCTCCTCCGACTCTATCATCAATCCCAAACCATGCCTGTTCAGCCGGAAATGCGGCAAATAATTGAGGGCATGGTGATGACAGTTGCTCAAGTTGATCCGAGAATCCTTGATGAAATCAAAGAACCTCTCGAAGCTGATCTCGAGCCGGTTCTTCAACTCCAAGATTTTTCAAAATTTTCTGAAGAATATGATGCCCTTCTTTCCGGCTATCAAGTCAAGTTAGATGAAGACAACCAGTTGCCCTCAAAAAAACTTGCCCGAGCCGTCAGAGAAACTCTAGGAAAAAGTTCTCAAGAACTTCCCGACGCAGATGCCCTGGACCTTCTTCTCAATCCTGCCATAAACAAAATGCTGGCTCAAACCAATGGCGATATCACCATCGATCGTTTGGGGCAGTGTTTAAACCAGGTCAGTCTATCTTTCCTCGTTTCTCTAAGTCACGCCGCCAACGAACAGTTCCACCGTCATCGTGCTTTTAATCACACCGAACAAATTCAGCTCGCCATTCCCCAAGACGACTACGATATCTTAGTACCGACCATTTTAGAAAAAAATCCAGAAGCCCGAGAGCTCTATCTGGCCATTCAAAAACAGCACAATCAAGTACTTCAAGAGTTATTTAATCAAGGCGTTCCACTGGACAAACTACAGTATCTCTTTACCAACGCCACCCGTGTCAGGAAATCCGTCGACGCTCCTCTCGGTGCTATCTACCATTTTCTAAAACTTCGCACTTGCCTAAACTCCCAGGAAGAAATCTATCACATTGCCGTTTCTCTCACCAAACAAATCTGCGATCTAGACCCAGCACTAAAACCATATTTTAGTTATCCCTCACCTTGTGGTGTTCGTCGCCTTGGCAATGAAAAACCATTTTGCCCAGAAGGCGCTCATTTTTGTGGAGTCCGTATCTGGGACGTTTCCATCGACGACTTTCCCAAAAGATATATCTGAGGTTTCCTAGTCTTTTGAGTTTAATTCCTCTTTTTTAGTTCCTGGTTTGTGCCAGCTAGCCCAGTTACAATTTGGGTAGTCTTCACAGCCATAGAAGTCACGTCCGGTGCGAGTTTTTTTCAAAACCACTCTCTTGCCACACTTCTCACACTTCACCCCATCGACATACTCGATAAAAGGTGCGGTATATTTGCACTCTGGATATCGCGAACAAGACAAAAACCTACCAAACTTTCCGTCACGGATTACCTCTTCACCCTCATGACAGATTGGGCACTTTTTTCCAGTTTTTGTCGCTGGCACACCCACTCTCGCACTATCCTTATCCACTTTCAAAATATTGTCTCGAAATGCACCCCAGAAGTTACTGAGCATTTTTTTCCATTTCAATTTTCCATCAGCAATATCATCCAGTCCGCTTTCCATCTTGGCCGTAAACTCATACTCCATCTCGCGAGGAAAGTTGGCCACCAAAAAATCTACCACAGCCATACCAATCGATGTGGGGAAGAATTTACGTTCTTTTTGCTCCACATAGCGTCTATCAACAATTGTGGAGATAATGGCAGCGTAGGTACTCGGTCTTCCGATACCTCGCTGTTCCAGCTCTTTAATCAATGAAGCATCATTAAATCTGGGGGGTGGCTGGGTAAATTTTTGATCTCCAATCACCTTATTCTTTTTTAGCTTTTCTCCGATAGCTAGCACCGGCAAAACCTGCTCTTCATCTTTGTCTTTTAAGAATAACTTCTTCCATCCGGCAAACTTAATTACGGCTCCAGTCGTTGTTAGTTCATTGTCCCCTGCCGTTACCACAATCTTGGTGTCATCAAATATTGCATCGGCCATCTGGCAACCCACAGTTCTTCGCCAAATCAATGAGTACATCTTTTCTTGATCATGAGCCATTTCTTGTCCCACAAATTTATCTGGTGAAACTTCAACATGTGTTGGACGCACGGCTTCATGAGCTTCCTGAGCCACCACTTTTCCTGAAGTTTTGTAAATTCTAGGAGTACTTGGCAAAAACTCAGGGCCATACTTCTCTCCTACATATTTACGAATTTCCTCAATCACACTTGGTGCTAAGTTAAAAGAATCGGTACGGTGATAAGTGATGTCGCCCTGCTCATATAGCTTTTGAGCCACATTCATCGTTTTCTTGGCCGACCAGCCAAGAACATTGGCCGCTGCTTGCTGAAGAGTGGAAGTTTTAAACGGTTGATGTGGACTTGCTTTTCTCTCAGACTTTTTGACGTTAGAAACAATATAATCTGCCTTTTCCAGCTCTGCCAATACTATTTTGGCCTTTTCTTCATCATGAATCTCAGCCTTCTTACCCTTAATTCGAGCTAGCTCTATCTCAAACTTTTCTCCCTTATCTGTTTCCACCTGTACTTTGATCTGCCAGTACTCGTCAGGTTTAAATTTTTCGATTTCTCTTTCGCGTTCGACAATAAGGCGAACCGCCACACTCTGAACCCGTCCGGCCGAAAGACCACGACGAACTTTTTTCCACAAAATTGGTGACAATTTGTAACCCACCAAACGATCCAAGAAACGCCTGGCTTGCTGAGCGTCAACCATGTTCATATCGATGGCTCTTGGGTGCTCCAAAGCCTCCAAAATGGCCTCCTTGGTGATTGAGTGAAAAGCAATGCGTTTAAAAACCAGGTTCTCTTTTTTGGTTAGCTTTCGAGAATTCTTTAAAATGTGTTCCACATGCCAAGCAATTGCCTCTCCTTCACGGTCAGGGTCAGCCGCCAGAATAACTTCATCTACTTTAGAAGCTGCATCCTCAAGCTTCTTCACTTGTTCTCCCTTACCTTCCATCAGCTCGTACGAAGGCACAAAATCAAACTCACCTTTGCCTTCTTCTTTAATATCAATGCCAAACTTACTTTTGGGTAAATCACGCACATGTCCCATGGAGGCCATGATCACATAATCGTTCCCTAGGTACTTGCCTAAGCTTTTTGTTTTAGTTGGAGACTCAACGATAATTAGTTTACTCATTACTTATAAAAATATACATTAAAAACAGAACCAGTATTCTACCACTTACCATTTTTCCCAAAAAATACCTCCGCCTAAACTTTCAGGCGGAGGTCTGCGTGTGTAAACGAAGTGACCTTTAAGCTCACCAGTCCATGACGTGCGGAGACAAACAGTGTCTCGCTCAGTCAGCGGAGGGTAGCTTTGTGTGGCAGCGGAATCCCGGGCCACAGTCACATCGTTTTAAAATAAGGTCACAGCTTATCGAACTCTTTTTTCACGGCATGATCCTTTCGGCGCTTGTTCATCCTGCTCAGGGGTGGCGTGCGTATAGCGGCCACCACAGGATGAGTGTTGATAAGATACCAGGGTGATCGCCGGCAAAGACTCAGCGGGGCGCACAATATGTGTACCCAAGCATGTCAGCCCGCAAATCGTTCCTCCTGGTACGCCGCCCAAAAAATGGCGGTGTCTTTTAAGGGGGGAACGTTAGTTCCCGCCTTGCTTACATGAAGTCGAATTCTTTCTTCAAAAAGTCCTCCTTTCTGAAAAAAAGACTCATCAGGCTTGCCCGGAATGGGCGTGTGTGTGCCCGATGAGTTAAAACTGTGATCAATGTACATCCTTTTTAGGATAACCGATAATATATCACCAATTCCCCCATTTGTCAAGTATATAGGTTACTTAATAAACAAAGGTACCAGCTCTTTAGCGATTGGCGCCGCCACGGCACTGCCCTCCCCACCCTCCTCAACCAACACCGTTACCACCACCCAGTCTTTAACATTATTACTCACAGGAATCACCATTGTTAGCCAAGCATTAGGCAAAGTATCCAAGCCACCTTTCTGAGCTGTACCTGTTTTACAATATATTTTTCCGGCGTAAGGATACAAAGGAAAGGCTGTTCCCCCCGGGCTACAAACTGCCTGCATCCCTTCAAGAATTATTTTTCTGTTTGTTTCGTTTATTTTCAGATCCACACAAGGTCCATTGCCTACCAATCTCGGTGAGCATTTCAAGCCAGACACCACCGCCGCCGTCATCATATTTATCTGTAAAGGTGTTGTCATCAAATCTCCCTGGCCAATAGACATGTGATAAGTATTTCCCAAAAACCACTTTTCTCCAAAAGTTTTCTCTCTCCAGTAAGGCGAGGGCAAAAATCCTTTTGACTCTCCGGGCAAATCAACTCCCGTTTTTTCTCCCAAACCCAGTTTTTTACTCCAAGACACCAAACCATCTACTCCCAACAACTCTCCCGTTTTATAAAAGAAAATATCATTGCTACGCGCGATAGCTTTTACCACATTTATTTGTCCCTCTGTCTGGCCATACTTGTCCAATAGCCAGTTTCCGAAGCGATACGCTCCAATCACAATTTCACCACTATCTTGTATCAAAGTTTCTTTGGTAATTTTCTTATCCTCCAAGGCCGCAAGGGCCGGAACTATTTTATATACCGACCCAGGGGCAAAATCCCCCGACAAGGCTCTATTAAACAACGGTTTCTTTTCCGTGTTCGACAACAAACTTTCTACATCTTTAAACTCTCCCCCAAAGTCCGATCTTTTCCCATCCGACACAAATAAATTACTATCAAAAGAGGGTGCCGAAACCAAAGCCAGCACTTTTCCATCAACTGTGGTCACTACCACGGCTCCACTTTTCCCCGAAGTGACTAAGGCATTTTTCAAGGCCGCAAAGGCTGTTTGCTGCACCGCCATGTCCAGATTAGTCACTAAATTTTCTCCCGGAATCGGCTCTTTCCTAACTAGCTCTGTTCTACGCGAGCCCTGGGCAGTTTCTTCAACTACCGTTTCACCCGGAGAACCGGCCAGTCTTTTTTGATACTGACTTTCCAGTCCATCTCTGCCAATCAAAATATCTCCATTTACTCCCGCTTCCTGCGGTTTCCCGGTATAGCCCACCAATCCCGCAGTTACCTCACCATAAGGATAAAAGCGCACCACCTTACCCATATTTTCCACATTCATCGCGATATTCTTCCCATTTTTATCGGTAATCACTCCCCTTTTGGCTTCACTCAGCTCCACTCTCACCATATTTCCCTTGGCGAGATCCGAAAAATGACCTCCCATGAAAACAGTCAAAAAAAACGTTCTTGAAAATCCAACTGCAAATAATAAAATTAAAATCACACTTGTCAGGCCGTATGACTTATTCGTACTCATACTAATAGTTTATTCTTATCGTTTCCGTTCTCTCAAACCAAGAAAGCGCCAACAATCCTGAAACAAACACCGACAGTACTTCCCAAAAACTCCAGTTAAGCCCAAACGCTATATCAAAAACGATACTGCTTACCACACCCAAAAGCACTATCGCCCAACCCATCTCTTTTCTAGTACTCATCAAAAAAGATAAGCCGCCGACAACCACCAAAATAAACAAGCTTGGCAATCCAATCGACAATCCTCGCAGAACCGAGATAAAAATACCCACCACAAAAGCCAGCCAATAAACACCGCTCCAGTTTAATAGTGTCAATAGAAATGGCCAAAAAAGACCCCAGCCCAAAACTCCCTCACCCAAAAGCACCATGATCAAAAGAGTCAGAACTGTTTTTGTGGTATTCTTTGATTGCTTATCCATTTTTATGACGTCAACAAAGTTAAATCTTCTTCTACTGCCGTTACTGGTGTCAATATTACTGTCAACAGCGACCAAACTCAAGATAGGTAAGACTGTTGATAGTATCTTTTACACTATTTTAACCCCTATCCATCGACCCATCGGTTTCCTTCGTCAAACAACCGATACTCAGCTTTCTTTTATTAATAGTCTTCCTCGTCTAAAACAACAAAACAAAGATCTCATCTCCCAAAACGCTCGCCTCATGTCCGAAAATGAGCTCCTTAAACAAACCCTAACCGACGCCAAAACCGTTACCCTTTCCCAAAACTTTAAATCAGTTCTCCCTGTCCGTCTCACCGGGTCCATAGGCAACAACTCGGTATCTTCCTCTCTCTCAATAGACAAGGTCAAAAAAGGACAACCTCTGGTATTGGGAAAAATTCTTCTGGGAATCGTCGACGAAGTCAAAGGCTCAGTGATCAACATCACTCCCTTAGACAATGAACGTATCGAGGTATTTGCCGTACACACTTCTTCCGGCCAAAAAGGACAGTACAAATATCTTGGAAACACTCCTCAGATTACAGATATTCCCAGTCTCTCACCCATTGCTTTTAGTGACTATGTTTTTACCGAGCCAGGCGAGCTCATCCCCGCCAATCTCGTCGTAGGGAAAATCATCAAAATTATTTCTGCTCAACAAGAACCCCTCCAAAAAGCTCAAATAAAGCTGGAAACCACTCTTCGTGATGCCAACGAAGGCTTGGCCATCATTTTAGAA
Organism: uncultured Pseudomonadales bacterium; assembly: GCA_964513845.1. Classification (GTDB taxonomy): domain Bacteria; phylum Patescibacteriota; class Microgenomatia; order UBA1400; family MFAQ01; genus UBA2277. Next base: position 105,853 of record CAZENT010000002.1, read on the forward strand.
CCGTAATTTATTTGTTATTATTAATACATGACACTTTCCCAAAAACTGGATGTGATGGAAAAGCACTTGGTTTCCGTTATAAAAGACGAGCTGACTGCAACCAAGGAGGATCTTCGACGAGACCTAAATAACGATATCTTAAATTTCAAAGACGAAATTATTGGTGAAATCAAAACATTAAGGCTAGAAACATCCGCAACTGCCAGTTACCGTCCAATGCTTACAGATCACGAAAAACGTATCTCTACTCTCGAAAAACATCTTTAGAGAGATTGAGCCAAAAAAATTCCCCCTCCAAATGAGGAGAGGGAATTTACCCAACAATTTATTTAAACCGAACAGTAGCCCCCTTAAAGGGCCAACTATCACAAACGATTGCGTTGGTGACAATTACCCCTTCGGCGCTTTTGTATGGAAGTACTTTGTAAACGGCGACATCACCGTTTTCGCAACCCTTCCAGTGAACAAAAAATACCTGTTTAGGACCAAGCTCAACGTAAGGCTCAAGCTGAGCTTTAGCGGCCTGTTCAGCTCGTTCACTTTTAACCAGGCTGCCACGGATAGGCCCGTTGAAAAATAAAATCACAATAAACAGAACTAATGCTATTGTGATAGCTGTTTCAAGGCAGCTCTCGCCCTTTTCCGAACGATAACTTTTTCGCATTTTTCCTCCAGAGACAGAATTTGAAATTACATCTTGTATATTACTGTAACTATAGGATAAAGTCAATATTTTGTGCCTACCTCAATCCGCCAACCACTCTTACTTTTTCCAATAGTCTGTCATTTTCCAACACTCTAGCACAGCCACGCACCACGGCTTCCAACGGTGTTTCTGTTACCCAAACCGGCATTCCGGTTTGTTCGGCAATTAGCTTATCAATTCCGCGAATGAGCGAACCACCCCCAGCCATCACCATTCCTTTTTCCAAAATATCAGCTACCAGATCAGGAGGAGTTTCCTCAATGATTAAGGTAATTTCCGAAAGAATATGATTTACCACGGGCATCATCGCCTCACGAATCTCCACACTATTTAACTTCATCGATTTAGGCAATCCATTTTCCAAACTTCTACCCCGAACGACTACCTCCAGGGGTTTGCCCTCTTTTTCACACTTCAGAGGAAATGCTGATCCCACTTTTATCTTGACTTCTTCTGCTGTCGACTCACCCAGTAACAGGTTGTATTTAAGTCTCACAAAATTCGAAATCGCTTCAGTTAGCTCGTCTCCGGCCACACGCAATGAACGATTCAAAACCAATCCCCCCAAAGAGATCACGCCAATCTCCGATGTTCCGCCTCCAATGTCGCACACCATCTGACCCTCAGCTTTCTCTATCGGCAGACCAGATCCAATCGCGGCCGCCATGGGCTCCTCCACCAAGAATGCCGCTCGTGCACCGGCCGACAAAGCCGCTTCCTGCACTGCCCTTCTCTCTACCTCAGTCACCCCGGAAGGAATTCCAATCGCTACCCTAGGTCTAGCAATTTTAAAACCCAGTCCTTTATAAAACTCGTGAACTTCTACGATATAGTGTTTCAGCATTGCTTCAGCCGCGTCAAAGTCAGCTATCACTCCATCATGCAAGGGTCGAATCACCTCAATACTGGCAGGATTTTTTCCTAACATTTTTTTGGCTTCTTCTCCAATGGCCAAAATCTCTTTTGTCTTCATGTGTCGTGCAACTACAGACGGCTGACGAATCACCACGCCCTTGCCTCGGACATGAACCACGGTATTTGCTGTACCCAAATCGATACCCACGTCCAGGGTCGTTAGTCTCCAAAATTTTTCAAATATCATGCTTTAAAGTGGTCAGAATACTAACTAACGATAATTAAATGTATCATCTTTAGTAAGCCGTATTATGAGTGAAACTCGCCCCTAGCGCAAGCCTGTTCTCTTGACAAATTAGCCTCAGTGTGATACTATAGGCCCAGTTGTACCTTAAAATCCACCTCGAAAGAGGATATTTCAAAAAAGGAGATAAGGATGAAGGCGATTCTTTTCGTTTTTGTAATTGTAAGTATTCTGTTATCCTCCTGTAGTGGAGGATATTCTCAAACTTCGACATTGATAGAATGGCCGGTGGTTTGCGAAATTTCTACTGGAGAATGCTTTTCGGTGGTAACAGCAGAAAAACCTGCGCCATCTGAGAGAGTGTTCCCTCAATATGTGAAGGAGTTAATTCCTCTTCCAGAACCTAGTCCGGAGGAAACAGCCGCCGTTCTGGCGGAATTTGGTATTGACCCAAGCGAACAGATCATGTTCGCAATGTTGCCTTCAAGCTGGATAAATGAAGACGACGGGTCGCTAGTGATGGCCAGTGCGGTTTTGACCAATCCCGACCCTAATATGTGCAAAGCTCTAATTGGTCACTTGATTTATCGAGTGACCCAAGATGGAGCGACCTGGGCGCAAGTAACATCGATGTTGACCGCTTTTGGTAACGGGGAAATTGTCCCCAATGTTATAAAAAGCGGAAAAAATGGCGCCAAAGCCATCCAATTCGTGTGGGAAGGTGTAAAGTGGCTGTTCCTTTTTGGAAACAGCTCGACACCTCCCACGATTATTGGTCCAGTAATTGGAAATACGCTAGGGCGGCTGGCTGGAAACCTGAACAACTTAGTCGTTGGGCAGGGCCAGGCCGTCAGTGTGATGGCTGAAGCGGTCGCGATCGTAAAGTGTGTTCGCGATAACTGGCCAAAAAATAGTGGGGATTCTGAGCAGGTACGCCGGAAGCACAACGAAACCTACTTCCAAAAACACCTTGACTCAATCCCTGCGGACTTTCCAATTCCCTTTCCTAAAAGTAATGGAGAGGAAATCATGATTCAGGTACACCCGGGAGATTTTTCCAATCTCACTCGAGCAAGCCTGAACACCTTGATTGTTTTGGGTATTGTCGTCCTAGCTGTCGACACGATACCCGGAGATGAGGTAGCGGCTAGCGCCGCATACTTAAAATGGTCGCTTCAACTTGCGACCCCATAACAAGCAAACAGGTTGCGCATAGCGCAACCTGTTTTTTTATGTCTTTTTTTATTTTACTGATTAATTTGTGAAATTAAATTTCGAGCAAATACATACTCGTCATTATTATTTATTTCACTTAGTAGATTTCCACCCTCATAATTAATTTTTGTCAACGGTTCAGCAATCGCTTTCCAATAAGCTTGAGGATAGAATGTCTTTTCTGCCACCAAATCTAGCATACGACAAACATTACTTAATGCATCTGAAGTGTGAGATTCTTTTTCCAAAACGATTAGCATTTTTTTCATCGCCACCCTAGCCAGCCACCAATTATCCGCAGGCTTAACTGCTTCATTTTTTAAACTTACCTGTAGTGCTGTAAAAATAGAATCAATACTCTCGGTTGCACCAGGAAGTGTTTCTGGGTAAATTTTCTCCATTGTCTCATCAAGTCTGGCGAAGTCGCTTTTGTCAACAGCATCATTCCATAAACCATAAATTATCCTTCCTAATTTTATTGATTCTTCACCTCCAGTTCCCACAGTCTCTTTGTGCTCGATCAAATATTTTATTGATTCTTCCCTATCATTGTTGGACTTAAACTTTTTTTCAAAAAACTCCGCCACATCATTTTCAGGGACACGAAAAAATATTCTTTTATTTTTGTTTTCAATCACTCCAACCCTCGTATTGTTTTCAATAGAAATATTTAATTCTTTTTGTTGATCAGCCGTCATAATCGTAGCCGCCATTCCCGAATCTATTTCGTTCCAAGAACCATCATCATTTACCGGAAGTTCAAGTAGATTAATTGCTCCTTCTGACTCCAAAACATCCCCAACAGCTCCCAAGTCCAAGCTCAAATTTCCTATTTTTTTTGATATTTTTTCTCCATCTACCACCAAGGCCTCGACTTGAAAGTCTTCTCGCAGGTCTTCAACCAATATTATGCTTCTGTCATAGTTGTCGGGAAATACGAATTCTCTATTGTCTGTCATAAACAAATCATATCATTCTCCTCCATTCTGTTAAACTAAACCCATGTCTTCCTCGGCACAAAACATGACCAAACTCATCCGTCAGCTTTTTTACTCCCTTTTCTTCATCACCCCCCTTCTTCTCTGGCCACTTACTTCTGAAGTATTCGAGTTCAACAAAATGATGTTTGTTTACCTAATGACCATTCTCATTGCCTCTTCCTGGGCTATCAAATCTTTCCTCAATAAAAAATTCGAGATTGCCAAAACACCCCTTGATCTTCCGATAATCCTTTTTTTGGCCTCGCAGATCATTTCCACTATTATTTCCATCAACCCTCACACAAGTCTTTGGGGTTATTACTCCCGTTTTCATGGTGGCTTGATGTCCACCATTTCCTATATCACTCTTTACTATGCCCTTGTCACTCATTTTCAGTGTGAAACTAAAGCCATCAAGAATCTCATCACCTCTATTCTCTCTTCCGCCACCCTCATATCTATCTATGCAGTTCTCGAGCATTTTGGCATCGACAAGCATGTCTGGGTTCAGGATGTCCAGAGTCGCGTTTTTTCCACCCTGGGTCAGCCAAACTGGCTCTCCGCTTTTCTCGTCGCCCTTCTTCCTCTATCCCTTTTCCAAATAACTTCTTCAGAAAAATCAAATCATCGGCTGTTATACTCAGGTCTTTCCCTGTTATTTCTCATCGCCATACTATTTACCAAATCCCAGTCCGGTATCGCTGCTACGGGTGTAGTTTTAGTTCTTTTCCTGACAATCACCGCCATCCAAAAAAAGAAATCTATATTTCTCTTGGCTTTCATTCCCCTCGCCATTCTTGTGTTTGTTTTCAAAGGAAACTATGTTCACCAAACCCTCTCTTCACTCAACAAAATCAATCCTTTTTACTCAGATACTATCTCCATTATTAATGAAGAAAACAAAACCAGAATTGGTGGCAGTGACTCCATGTCTATCCGTCGTGTAGTTTGGGAAGGCGCTATAAAGCTTGGCCTTTCTCATCCCCTTTTCGGTACCGGCGTAGAAACTTTTGGTTACTCATATTACTGGGTACGTCCACCAGCTCACAATCTAACTTCCGAGTCCGATTTTCTCTACAACAAAGCCCACAATGAGTATTTAAACTTTCTGGCAACAACTGGTTTTGTCGGACTTGCCACCTATCTATTTCTCATCGGCTCCATTCTTTTTGTCATTGCGCATCAGTCCGCCCATGGCGGAAGCGAAACGAAGCAATCCCCGACTTATGATTTAAAACTTCCATTACTTCTCGGCTTTATCTCCATTCTCATCACCAACTACATTGGTTTTTCTGTCGTCAATGTCGCTCTTTTCTTCTTTCTCTATCCCGCCATCTATATTTCTCTTACAGACAAAACCTCTCCATATAGTCGTAAGCTAGGTCTCGACAGCACCATCGGCATTATCGGCATTTCCATAGTTGCCATCTGGTCCATCATTGGCCTTTCAAGATCATGGCGCGCTGATATCGCATACAACAAGGGAAAAGCCAATCTTGAAGAAGCCGAAAGAGCCATCAAACTAAATCCCAAAGAGCCCATTTATTATGCCCAATTAGGCAATGTAAACTCACTCATTGTTACCCAGATAATCGTTCCTCAAACAGCTCAGCTTCCTGCAACAGCATCTGCCGAAATCAAAGCGCAGGCAAAAACATATTTGGATAAATTCACCAATTTTGCCATTGATAATATCAACAAGGCTTACTCACTAAATCCGTACAATTTGAACATTCTCAAAACCAAAGCCAAAACAGAGCTTGCTTTAGCCACAGTAGACGCCAAATACTATCAAGACGCACTCAAGACTCTATTAAAGATCATTGAGCTTTCCCCTACGGAGCCCAATAACTACTCCAATGTTGGCATCCTCTATCAAAACATGGGGAAACCCGACCTAGCCAAATTTGCTTTCGAAAAAGCGCTGGAGCTAAACCCCAACTCCGAATCCGCCAAGGCACAGCTAAATCAGCTCAAGGCAATAAAATAGCCCCCGTTTGTGGCGGGGGCCTAGCTTCACAATTTTTCTATTTTCTCGAGGGCTTCTTTGTTAGGGATACCGATATAAATTTTGTCGCCCCTCGGATTTATCCTTCGCCGAAGAGGAAAATATATCTCGTTTTTACGCAGAATAGTTTTCTGTTCTTCAGTAATTAGCAAAACCGGTATTGCAAACGTAAAACGTGGATACAATGTCGAGTAAATCGTCACCTTTCCCAAGGCAGGAACAAACACTTCTGCTTTGGCGGTAAACAATCTTTGTCCATCCTCTGCAATCTGAGCGCCGTAATCTTTTACAAATACAGCACTGGCAAACAACTCGAACATGTCGGCGAGACCTAAAGTCTCTTTTTCATCCATCATAATTCTGTATCTCCTTGTTGTTTTTTACTTGTCGTAGACTGTCAACAAATTGACCATTACCAGAGCTTTATAAATCGCAACTCCACCTCCGACTCCTACAATGATTGTCAAATCTGATATCAACAACGGAAAGCTTGTCGTGATAACCACTCCCACACAGAAGAAGTAGAAGAAAATCAAAGCGGCACAAAAAACAGACCAGGCGCTCATCGATAGCCGGCTATTGGCAGTGTTGTGCGGTATGATGCGTGCGATCCATCCAAGTGGCAATGCTTCGCTCAGCACAAAAAACAGGATCAAGATCCAGATCGGAAATGCAATTGCCTGAGCCAGGAAAAGAGAGGAATAAACCAACGCCGATAGGGTCACCAGCCAGGAAAACCACAAGAGTATTTTCTGCATTTTGCCTCCTCCTCGAAAGAATATAGTTTCAATGTTCTCGGCAATTCTAACACTGCACACATTACAGGTCAAACACTTCTTTCGGTTCGGAATCTCGATATCGGGCATACCATACTCGAAGTGCGGTAAAATATGTCATCCCCAACTCGATTTGGGAACCATACAATTATGAAAATTTTGACTACACCAGATCCATTTTTAAAACAAAAAGCTCTTCCTATCGAAAAGCTTGATAAAAAGATCAAAGAGCAGATTGTCGATATGATAAAAACCCTAAAATCCGCCAAGGATCCAGAGGGTGTTGGTTTGGCGGCCACTCAAGTAGGCCTAAATCGTCGTCTATTTATCATATCTTTCAATGGTGTCCCTGAAATTTTTATCAACCCCGAGCTTAAGAACTTCTCCAAAGCTACTCTTTTTGATGTCCATCCAAAGTCCAAAGACCGTTGGCTCGAAGGCTGTCTTTCGGTTCCTCGACTCTGGGGCTTGGTCAATCGCCCATACTCAGTCGAGGTCGATTACCTCACTCCGGTTGGTGACAAGCTTGAAAAACGTCACCGCAAATTCGAAGACGCCGACGCCTCATATGTTCAGCACGAAAACGATCACTTGGATGGTATTCTGTTTACCGATCGCATTTTGGAGCAAGGTGGCGAAATTCTTATGGAAACCCCTTCAGGACTTACCCCCATCGAAATGTAAGTTTAGAAATACAATTATGATATGGAAAAGCCTCGATTCCTCGAGGCTTTTTGTGAAAAATTAGATCAAAATTACAGCAAAACTACAAAAATTGCCACCACGATAACCACAATCAATAACCCTACAATCACCTTTTCAATAGTTTTCACCGATTCTCCTTTTCAACGGACGAGATAATTTCGAGGCCAATTTTACACCGCCTAACTATAGTTGTCAACTATAGGACATCATACTGAGAAAATGTTAAAATATCATTTATACCGACCAGGTCGAAAAATCATATGATCAAACCCAATCTCATCTACTTCGGCTCTCCGGAGTTCTCTGCTACCATTCTTGAATCCGTCATCAAAAGTGACCAGGTTAATGTGGTTGGCGTGGTCACCACCCCAGACAAACCCACCGGCCGCAGCCTTACCCTTACCCCATCTCCCGTAGCCCTCTTGGCAGAAACATTCGATTTACCCACATACAAACCAAGCAAGTTAGACGAGGCAAACCTGGCTCACCTGAAGCTTTTAAAACCCGATATTTTTCTTGTCGTTTCCTTAGGCAAAATAGTTCCCCAAAGTTACTTAGATACACCCAAGATCGGTACTTTTAATCTTCATTTCTCCCTGCTTCCCAAATATCGTGGCGCGCTTTGTATCAGCGAAGCTATCAAAAATCAAGACAAAACAACCGGAGTCACTTTAATGGAAATGGACGAACTACTAGATCATGGCCCAATCATTTCTCAAACAGAAATCCCTATTGATATCAATGACAATACGGCCACATTGACCACAAAACTTACTCAAGCAGCCATTACATTATTGGCTGATAAATTACCCGAAATCTGTGCGGGAAGTTACCCAAAAACGGCCCAAGACGAAACCAAGGCAGTTTTCACACCAAGCCATCGAACCCTAACTCGCCAGACCGCCTTTATTCCTTTCGAAAAAATCTTAATTGCACAAAACGGAACCGACTCCCCTTCCATACACGCCCTAATTCGGTCACTGAACCCCGACCCTGGTGCATGGACCGAAATACCATTAGCGTCAGACCAAGAAGCTATACAGATAAAACTCATTGATACTTCTCTTATAGAAAACAAGCTTGTCCTAAACACGGTCCAACTTTCCGGCAAATCCCCCATCTCCTGGAAACAGTTTCTCCAAGGCCACCCGGTCTAACTACATGAATATTCTTTTCGCCAATCTTTCCCACCTGTCCTCGGCCTTACTTTCCAAAAACGTCCGATAGTTACAATCAGACAAAATTCTCGTCACCAACATATTGGTGTTAATTTTATTATCAGGAGTCTTTTTATCACCCGCCCTCACTCCAAATATAAATTCGTCATCATTGTTGCACAAGCCAAATAGCAATTTATTTCCGTTGTAATTTACCTTGGCTAAATTTTTTAAAGAATAATTAATCTCTTCAGAATACGAGATCACTTCTCTCTCTCCGGTAGTCTCATTCAAGTTGGCAAATGCAAGTGTTTTGTCTTTTAACTCTATTCCAATATACAGGCGGTCGTTGTTATCAACCATTCTTCCCAACATCTCCATCAAAAGAACACCATCTTCGTCATTCACATCTTCTTTATCCAAATTCATGCAATAGGCCAGCAGATCAATTCCAATTGTTTCAAGCTTTCCGTCTTTGTCATAAAGCAAGCCAATACCCAAATCAACAGCTAATACATTGAATCTTCCTTCGACAAAACGCAGTTCAATACGACCCCTAGATGTATCCTCTTCTACATAAAATTGTCTTAGCTCTGGATTTTTCATCGGAATTCTGCTCCCACCAAACTGATCTAGCTTTTTTCCAAACGGAATGTTTTTCCAGTACTCTGCAGAAAAATTAGACACTTGCTTTAGCAGCAGCAACTTGTTCAGCTCTCTGAGCTTCTCTTAGAGATCTTTTACAGGTGGTGCAAACTTTAATTTTTACTTTTGTTCCTTCAATCACCAAATGATGAACATGAAGATTAGGTTTTCTGACGTGTTTGATTCTGCGTTTGGAAAAACTAACCAAGTTGACATGTTGTACTCCCTTACCACAAATAGCACATTGAAGCTTTCCTTTTTCAGGCTGTTTTATATTTTGTTTCATGGGCACAATTTTAACATATTTTTGACCTCAAGGTATACTAGAATAAACAATATGCTATTTACCTTGCTTGGAATCATTCTTTCGGTTGTCTATCTCATCCTGGCTGTTGCCATTCACGAGTTCGCCCACGCCTTCGCCGCTGACCGTCTAGGCGACCCCACAGCCAGAGCCGCCGGTAGGCTCACCCTCAACCCCTTTGCTCATATTGACCCAGTTGGCACTGTTGCCCTTCCTCTTGCCCTAATGCTTTTATCGGGCGGTAGTTTTGCTTTCGGCTGGGGCAAACCCACCCCTTTTGACCCTTATAATCTCCAAAAACCCCGTCGCGATGCCGGGATTATCTCCATAGCCGGACCAATTAGCAATCTTCTCTTAGCTTCCATTGTCGCTCTAGCTATCCACTTTCTTCCCTACACCATCGGCGTCTTTCTGTACTCCTTTGTGGTCACCAATATCGGCTTAGCCATCTTCAATCTTATTCCTGTAGGGCCTTTAGATGGTCAAAAAATCGTCTTTGCCCTCCTTCCTCGCGACTTAGCCTATGAATATCAGGTAATCATGAATAAATACGGCACCCTCCTTCTTATTTTCCTCATCTTCCCTATCTTTGGTAGTTCTCCCGTGATGGCTCTGATGGAGCCGGTAATTCGCTTTCTCATCCACCTCCTCCTGCCATAAAGCTAAAAAATAACACGAGGATACATTGTTTTCCAAAAATATAGTCTGCGAGGCATTATGTAAATCGTGAATCGTTTACCTGCAGGGCCAGGCCCTGCAGGTAATCTCACTTCACGAAAGTTCGAATTTCATAACGAAAATAAATATTTCTCTTTCCCTTTGGAAATTTAGTATTTTTTGACAATGAGTCGCACGTCCGTAATTTTCTTGATTTTCAGACTACTGTCTGCGAGTCTACGCGATGAGCGGACGAGAATCAAGAAAATAGGAACCGACGGTCACCACAGGTGACGTTAAAAAAACTAAGTGACAAAGAAGGAAAAGGATGAAATATTCTAGTTGAAGTCTACAGTGCTCTCTTCCTCGAAATGAAGCTAAAGACTCCCACCACCAATAACAAAGCTCCAAAACCAAACAAGGCAATCTTCAAAACAGTAGACAAGGCTCCACCAATTCCCTTACTTGGATTTTCAGCTTCAACGGTAACGTCAACTTTTTCGGTAGTTGTAGGTGTGACCTTAACCGCCTTACTAGGTGTTGGGGTTGGAGCAACGGTCACATTTACGTCAGGTCGAACTTCTCCGCTTTCGAAATTAATAGTTTGTAAAACTCCGGTAAGTAAAACATTTTCCGAAGGCTTACTGCCATAACCATCAGTCTCAGCAGTGATGAACAGATTCGTGAACTTGGTATCGGACGAAGTGGCTAACTTTCCGTTAACAATCTCGCCAATTCTCTTCGTTTTTCCCGCTTCAGTTGTCGACCAAACGACATATCGATTTTGCTCAGGTGATAAAGCAATCTTTAGATCACGACAAGTAGCCAAAATTCTGTAAGTGCCATCGACAAATACCGAGGTGGCAAAACAAGCTCCTCCGGACCCTGCTCCTCTCAGCAAAACCACTCCCTCATTGGCCATTACTGGTCGAGCGAGAATTATTCCACCAAGAACGGCAGAAGTAATCAATCCAGAAAAAATCTTCTTATTCATATCTCAATTCTACTACAATCATCTCTTTCAGGCCACCAAGGAGTACAACATCAACTACACCAAGACATTTCTCTAGCTCCCTGCAAGGAGACTCCTTGCAGGTCTTTTGTCATGTAAGTTCCCTCAAGCTCGTAGCCCAGCTTGCGATAGTACTCTCTCGTTCCGATGGCCGAGATTACCGCCATCTTTTTATACCCCCGCTCACGGGCAACCTCTTCCGCTTTTATCATTAACCTCTTTCCTAATCCTTGATGTTGAGTTTTTACATTACTCTCATCGCTATTAGTCTCGTCATTGCGAGTTTCGGTATTCCGAACCGAAGCAACCCCCGACTCCCGAGATAAATTACTGGTTATTTCTGCTACCTGGCCATAAGCATGCACCTCTCGGATAATGGCCGCTCCTCCAAGCTCATCAAAAAGCATTTTTTCCGTTTTCTCAGGCAGTCTTAAGCGAAGCATGGCAAACAGCTTATCTTCATTCTCGTAAGACAAAAACTGTTCCTTGCCTCCCAAACTTTCTCTTTCGTTTATCAAAAGCTCCACTTTGGTGTCATAAACACCCCCGCGCACTTCTCGACAACGGATACATTTGCACTTCTTGCCTTCTTTCACCAGCTCTTGTTGCAAAATCTGTCTTAAGTTCGTCCTGGCCGTTCCCGCCGACACCCATTTCTTGCTAATATCCCGAATCAATCGATCGATTCGGCACCAAACAGGTGTCTGGGCCTTAATTTCCTTTAAAACTTTTACCAATGCTTTCTCTTCATAAGGCTCATACTCGCCTCTCTGCCACATCTCATACATCTCAGTCCCCTTGATCGTCATTGCGGGATACACCTTGATATAGTCTGGCCCAAATCGAGGGTCAGTAAACATCATCTTGGCCATCTCCATGTCTTTTTTGGGGCTGCTTCCAGGCAAATTTGGCATGAAATGATAGCAAATCTTGATACCTGCATTACGACACATTCTGGTCGCTTCGGCCACTTCTTCAAGGCTATGTCCTCTTTTGATCTTTTTCAAAATAGCTTCATCAAAGGCTTGCACTCCCAGCTGAACCTTGGTCACCCCCAGCTCCCTCCACAATCTTACTTCGGCTTCTGTAACCCAGTCTGGCCTAGTTTCCACCGAAATACCTACAACACGCTTCTCCGCCGTTTCATTTATTTTCTGAGCTTCTGTCAAAGACTCACTTTCCTTGCCATTGACGGCATCAAAAATACTTTTAAAAAACTCTCTTTTGTATTTTTCCGGGTAACTACCAAAGGTTCCGCCAATAATAATCAAGTCAATTTTATCTGTGATGTGTCCTGTTTCTTTCATCTGTCGAATTCTGCCTTCCACCTGTTTTTTGGGGTCAAAATCCAGCAGTTTGGCTCTTTGTGCGGCTGGCTCATCAGACAGATAAGACTTAGGCATCCCTTCTTCCAGGGGGCAATATACACACTCTCCTGGACAATAAAACGGCTTCATCATCACCGCAAAAGGGGCAACACCAGACTCAGTTCGCACTCCCCGAGTTTTCATCGCCTCGATCAGTTCAGGGTCAGCCAGACTTGGCCAGATCTCCGAGTTTTTGGGCATTTTTTTTAACTCCTTCGACCAAATCCGACGATAGTCCTCGATATTATCAAGGGTCAGTTTTTCATTGTCCCGAAAGACTAAATCCGCAATTGTCATCTTGTATATTGTACCTGAAAATAGCAAAATGCCCCGACATTAAGCCGGGGCAACAAAACAACATTTTAAGGAATTACATAGCACGTCTTAAGCTTTTACAAACCGCGTTTTTGACATCAAACAAGATTGTGTCGTAATTTTTGGGAGCAAGACGTACGTGATTGCTCACATATACAGCCAGTTCTTCAGTGTTTTTTACAATTACTGAAATCTTCTTGTCCAGCGCTTTGATATTTATATGTTCCCCATCCCCTTCGAGATTAAGCCAAAAGAACTGATCGTACAAATAAAACAAGACAAATTTATTTTCGGTATTTTTTACCCATTCAACCAAATCCTTCATTCGTACCTCCTTAAAAATTTAATGAACTTTCCAGATATTCTACTACATTAACACTGCTAAAATATCCCTAATGCCCCAAGAAGATATCATCAGCTCCGTAAAGGACACTTACAACAATATTGGTAAGGAGTTTTCCGCCACTCGCCAGTACATCTGGCCGGACCTCCAACCATTTCTCCATAAAGTCAAACCAGGCATTTCTGTACTCGATGTTGGCTGTGGCAATGGGCGTCTACTTCTCGGTTTACCCAAAGACATCAAATACACCGGTATCGATATTAGCAAAGAGTTGCTTATTGAAGCCGAAAAAGCCCACCCGGAACACAAATTTTACGAAACAGACATCACCAAAGACTCCATCTGGAAACATCTTCCTCAGTATGACTATATTTTTTGCATCGCGGTCATCCACCACATTCCCACAGAAAATGATCATCTTTTTGTCTTTGAACAAATCAAAAAGCATCTTAAGCCGGGTGGAAAGGTTCTCATCACCGCCTGGAATCTCTGGCAGCCAAACAAATACAGGAAATATCACTTTGATATAAAAACCAAACTCCAAAACTGGCACTATTTATATATTCCTTTCCAGGGAAAACCTCGATTTCATTTTGCCGTCACCACCCCATATCTTAATAGACTTCTCAACAAAGTCAATCTTAAGCTCAAGATCAAAAAATCTTCCCACAACTACATTCTCCACAGCTAGCAATTGACTTCTATCGTATTGCTATGAGATAATTGCCAGCAATCCAAGATCTTTTATTTAAGGAGTTCAAAAGTTGAAAAAAATTTCGAAGAAGTTCCGGGCCCATCGGAATCCCAAAAGGGTCATCTGCATAGTGTGCGGTCAACCATGCTACGTGGGAAGAACCGCCATATACAATAACAGCGAGGTTCAACAGGTTGTTTGTATCAACTGTGTTCCATTTGAGTTCGACAAGGATGGCAACGTGTGGTTGCCTGGAGAAATGTTGCAACAACGAATTGAATTAAGATCAAACAATATCTTCAGCATCACCCGTGAAGAAGCATTTTCTTGAAAATACATATTTCTTATGGTTTAACAAACACCAAAACCCGTCTAGCTGGGCGGGTTTTCTTTTACCTTGACACATCGCCCACTTTTTGCCATACTAAGATATGCCCAACGATGATCTCGGTACTTTCCCTACGCCCCAACAAGCATCAGCTGCTCAAGCTGAACCTGTAGTTGCCGATGCTCCAGTAACCCCAGCCACACCTCCAGCACCAGAAGCTCCCGCTTTCGAAGAAACCCCTGAAGAAATCCCCTCTTTTCAATCCTCAACCGCCCTTGCGGAAGAACACGACAAACTCGTCGCCGCCAACGAAAACTTAATCCAGAATCAAACCACCCCCATTGTTCCAGAAGCAGAACCGGTCTCTGCTCCCCAAACACCCCAGCCAGCACCGGAACCTGTCGCCGCCACCCTCCCAGCCAAATCAAAATCAGCTGCCCCCATTATTATTGTCATTCTTCTCATTATTGCCGGCATTGGCTTGGCTGCCGCCGCATATCTCTCAGCTCAATCAAACAAGCTCAAAGTTCAACTTTTGGAGATTACCAAAACTCTTGAAAAACAAGAAACAACCCTTACTCCAACTGCCACACCAACAGTTTTCCAGATTCCAACCCCCACCATGGCCACCCAAAGCGCCGTTGCCACCTCTTCGGCTACCCCATCGGTTACCCCCACAACTTTCATCGTCACCGACAAGCTAACCCCCTTAGCCAACGCCGCCTCAGTTCTAAAGATTGCCATCAATCACTCTCCAAGTGCTCAGCTACTTTTAATTAAAGTCGACAAAGCCACCGATCCGGCCAACTCCGTAACGAAGTATTTCTTCCGTGAAGACATGACCACCAAAAAGTACTTCTTTATCTCAATTACAGGAAAAGGTTTACCGGAACTAATCGACAAACAAATCTACGTTAACCCGGATAACAACATTCCTTCTCTCAATGACGCCGTTCTCTCAAACAAAATGGGTATGGAGCTCGATGAAGTTCTCAAGTTAACCTACGCCCAGTGTGCCAATCAGGCTGTCTGTACCTCTGCCACTGTAAATTCTATGTACATCAAAACTGGCACTGGTATCATCTGGCAGTTATCTTTATATCCAAACGACTCCACGACACCTCTTCTCATCCAAATAAACTCGGAAACAAAAGCCATCGTCTACAAATCCCCGGAGTTTGCCAACAAGTAAAAAGCTTTAATTAACCTCGTCTACAAAAAGAGTTGTTCCGGAAAACTCACCCTTCACTTCAACTTCTTGACCCTCAAACTGGGATAAATTTAGTTTACGGCTGGTAATCTCTGTCAGCACTCCACCATTTTTAATCAAAATTGTGTTTCCATTCACACTTACAGTACCTCTAATTGTTTTAGTGGGAGACTCAACCGCCACATTGTCATTAATAATTGTTGGCTGTTTTACACAACCACTTAAAAACACGCTTAAACCAACAATGAAAAATAATGAAGCGACTCGGTTAAGTTTTTTCATATAGTGCCAAGGACAGGGTTCGAACCTGTGTAGGCTTGCGCCGCGGGTTTTACAGACCCGAGTATTTGACCACTCTACCACCTTGGCATACATTTTATTACCTTCGAATTACGGAGCCGTTGTTGAGACTCGAACTCAACACCTTTCCCTTACCAAGGGAATGCTCTGCCAGATGAGCTACAACGGCTAATTTAGCCAACACCATATTTTACCTTATTTCATGCCCATTTTCTTAAGTTCATTCATAATGTACGTTTTTAGGTGGGTATTAAAGAATCCAACCGTCATCACTCCGTATTTACTTATCTTTTTATATGTTCCTTTTCCCATTGATGGTATTGGATTTGTCGTTTTAATTGTGCTTGGTTCAATATCCAGCATACCTCCCCAAAATTCCCTAGCAATTACCAAATCATTATCCTTAAACGTTTGTAAATAGAAACACAGCTTTCCTTCCCTTATCTGACAGATAATCTTCAAATATCTTACGAATTGTTTTATCACCCCTGGATCCGAGTTTGTTACCCTTATTGCATGGTTTGTTGTTTTATTTCCCTCTCCCCAATACAAACCCAAAGCAAGATACTTGAGTTTGATCTCGTCTCGTGTCAATCTTTTTTGATACAAAACGGTTCACCGTTAGGGTTTGCCTTAATATAATTTGCTTCTGACCTAATTCTTCGAGAAATTCCATACTTATCCATCCAATAGATAATTTTGTGTGTCTTAAGGTCTAAATTTTTTGCTATCTCCGAAAGTGATTGTTTCTTTACCAAATACAACTCTCTCAATTCACTCTCTGTGGGAATTCTTGCCATACATTCATTATCCCGAAAAATACCCAAATGTCAAATCAACAAATTCTTACAGACAAGCACTCATATAGAAAATTACCCGCCAAAAGGCGGGTAATTCAAGTTACATCAAGTGTAGAAGGTCGATCGCGACAAATCTGTAAACCAACACAAAGAGAAAAAAGAAAAAAACGAACATGGTAATACCAATTATAATTCCCTTATTCAATGAAGATTTTACGAAGAAACTCTTGTTTGCAGTCATAAATGCAAACGTTGACTCTTGCGCAAGATACATTGGTAATAATAAGGAGCCTGCCAATAAAAAGCCAGACAGGGCGGTGAAATCATAAATGCATACCAACAATGCTGAAACCAAAAGCAGGAAAAATATATATTTTAAACCTCTATTCGCCATTCTAATTATCTCCTTTTTTAAAGTTCATTCAAAATCTTTGACATTTTACCCAAAAAAGACCTATATGTCAAATATATAGCATACGAACAGCCTCGTCTACTTAGAATTTTATTACTTTAAATGATAAAATCACAGTTGTATTGCCGCCTTAGCTCAGTTGGTTAGAGCACCAATTTTGTAAATTGGGGGTCCTGAGTTCGAATCTCAGAGGCGGCTCTAAATTAATACTCGCCCTTGTGGTGAGTTTTTATTTTGACAAGAATGATGGGATTCGAATGGCGGAACCAGTTTCGTAACGAACCTGGTGAGCCGGGGTCGATGGGCTTGCGAAGCAAGAACCAGTGACCGAATCTCAGAGGCGGCTCTAAATTAATACTCGCCCTTGTGGTGAGTTTTACTTGAAATCCGCACCCAAAATAACCATCAAATCCGTGTTGTCAGGAATTGTTTCTGCCGACTGGGTGGCCACTTGTCCGCCGACCAGCTGAGCCAGTTGAATTGCTTGATTCCCCCATTTTCCGGTCAGGTCAACCACCAGCGTCTTCTGGTAGTCCACGGTTTTAGCCGTCGACTTTGTTGTCACCAAAATTCCCAAGACTTTTTTATCAATAATTCTTTGTTCCAAGACTGACGTTGCTCCAGGTATCTTTGATCCGTTTACCAGGGCAACTTTCAAAGGATTTTTTACATCTGTTCCCGTAATCACGATCGAACCGTCCCCCACATTTACCGGCACCACATCCACAATTACATTCTTACTCGGATTATAAATATATGCCTTCTGAGCTAAGGAATAGATCAAGATCTTGTCATCATTTTCAGCCTTGGCAAACAATGGCTGGTCTTTTAGCTGTTCTTTGTCAGTCACGGTAGCTAGTACCGGCTCCTCACCTTCCGGCAGTATAGCCAGTTTCCCCACAAGCTCAACCACTTTTTGTGTTTCTTCTTTCGTTAATTTTGTTGGATCCTCTCTTAGTCCTTGTATCTCTGTTCTTAGTTGTCTGTTTTCTTTCGACAGTTTATACATTCCCCCAACTACTCCAAAAAATAATAACAACACTATTCCCAAGATAGCTTTTCTTTTATCCATAATTGTAACTAATTTAACAAATATATAACAATTTTACAAGCATTTTACAAATCTCCGCTCTTGCTAGCCTCTTCCGTAGGCGTAATTTCTGGTATTGAAGTTGGTGTAGGCACTACAATCGCCGCGGGCGTTGCTTCCGGTATTTCTGGTGTAGTTTC
The DNA here is from genome assembly GCA_964513845.1 of uncultured Pseudomonadales bacterium. Classification (GTDB taxonomy): domain Bacteria; phylum Patescibacteriota; class Microgenomatia; order UBA1400; family MFAQ01; genus UBA2277. The sequence goes on from CAZENT010000002.1 coordinate 124,116, forward strand.
AGGAGAAATCGATACAACAGGCTCAGGGGTACTTTCAGGAGCCTGTGTTGGTGTTGTGGTTATCACAACTCCCCCGTCCCCCTCAAACACGCTCGTTCCCGAAACTGCGAGAGCCATCCAGGCAAACCGCAGATCCATTCCAACTCCTCTACTCATGCGAATCATAAATCCTCTGGTATTTACGTCCGCAATCGCATATCCGGGAACATCCGCGACTGAAGCTCCTCCGGCGATCTGTACTGTAGCCGTCACCACAGGTTCTGTCGCATACTCTCTCGCAAACAAAACCTCCACTTCACTTCCGCCGGCTTTGATGGTCGCAAATCCAGCTGTGTCTTTATTGAACGTCGGTCGTCCGGCAAAGTTTACATCTCCTCTAAATACCACCTTTCCCAAGAACTCCACCATGTTCATAAACACTTCAGCAATCTTGCTTGAAATAATCTCCAGTATATTTGTCTCAGTCAATATTTCCTGCACCTCTCCGGCACTTGTGGCCACGCCGGCTACCTGATCCGATAACAAGCTCAGTTTCCTGGTCAAAATATCCACCCCTTCTATTCTATTGGCCTTAATTGTGTCGGCATACAAGATTCCGGAGAAAGTCGCCTCTCCTTTCACTAGTAAGTTTTCCGTCGTTATTTTTGGCGTAATTATTTCCAGTCCAGCGACCACTCTGTCCGTAAATATTTCCGATATATTTGTTGAGTCGGTGTTGATCTGATCTTTTTGCAGAATTATATTTGTCAAAACATCAAAGCTATATGTACCGCTCGTTTGATCAAGACCGCTCATCACTTCGGCGAGAGTTGCTCCATTACTTCCCCCATTCTTGATGAAGGCCAAAACGGTTCCTGCTTCATCTCCAGAATAATTTGTCATCGCTTGGGCAATTACAGAACCAGCCTTACTTGCTTTCATGGCCACTCCAGGTGTAGAAGAGCTTGTCAGCAGATCACCAGCCTTGATATCACCATTTTCTGTGTTTACTTTCACTGGCACTCTCCCGGACAATGCCACAGGTATCGCTTTTACTCCCTCACCATTGGAGCCTCCAATCACCATCCCCGGCCAGGTTGACACTACCCCAAACAGGGCTCGGTCGTATTTTTCCGAACTCTTCTTTACCCCAACAGACAGAAGTGGGTCTAAAGATACTAAGTCACCGGCCTGTAAACTTTCATCACTCGTCGAGTATATTTCAGCTAGATCGGCTCCGTTGTCTACCACCATAGCCATAAAAGAATACAGTCTAACATCGGAATCAACCGCACTGGTAATCGAACAAAGTCTGTACGTAACAGCGGTTGTTCCAGGATCCACATCAATATCCGCTAATTCAAAGGCACCAATGGTTACTCCATTTGCAGAAGTAATGGCAATAGTATTTGTTTCCAAAACTGTCGAATCAGCGCACGTTGTTCCTCCTTTTTCAACAGTAAAAGTAATCGTATGGTTTGTATTATTTCCACTTACTATCTCCATTAGCCCTCGTACATAGACATCCCCGGTTGTTGTCGAAGGTGTTACCGACAAAGTTGCAATCTGGGTTTCCGCAGTTGTTACATTTGTCAAAGCCTCAGAAGTGTCATATGTAGCAAAAGCTTGGGCATCTGCTCCATTATCAAGCTGTTCCCAAGTATTCGCCGAAGTACAGGCTTTTACAGTGTTATCTGTGTCATTAAAATATATTTCGCCGGCATTACACGTCGCCGGATCACCCGTGCTTCCTTTGTCTGATAATCGAAGCGTGGCATAAGTACCCTTGTCTACCACACTTAATAAAGTATTTGTTCCGTCGGTAAAGGATAAGGTTCCTGTGTTTCCGACAGATATCGTAGGGGTTGTGCTGGTCAGAGATATGTTTCCCGATGTTGTAAGAGTACCTGCAGTACTGAGAGACCAAGTAGTTCCGCCTGTTAGGGATAGAGTTGTCCCAGAAGTTGCACTTCCAATCGTAATCGCCTTCGCGTTCGCCCCAGTCCCAACGCTTACAGCTCCGGTCGTTCCAGAATCAAGTGTAACTGTTCCGGTTGTTCCGGTTTTCAAAGATAAATTCCCTGTTGTTCCTGTCATTAATGTAATTCCGCCCGTCCCGGAATTGATCGTCACAGATGTTGTTGTATCCGAATTACCCAAAGAAATTGCCTTTGCCGAAGCTCCGGTACCAATATTAAGTGTCATTGCTCCAGTTCCAGTAAACAAATTGGCTGTCCCTGTTTGCGCCGAGCCGCCCATAGTAAACGTACCTGTTGTCGTTGAACTTCCAAATGAATAAGTCGTTCCCCCGGCTCCATCTAATACAACATTCCCTGTTCCGGCATACATATTTAATGCCCCCGTCCCTGTCGCACTGCCAATTGTGATTGTCTTTCCTGTCGCACTGTTGCCGATGTTTATTGCCCCTGCACCGGAATCTACCGTCACTGCCTGGGCCAAGGTTGCATTTCCAATAGTCACACCACCCGCTGCGGTTGTGTCGATAATTGGATAGGTTCTGGCAAACACTCCCAAAGGAGCGGCGGTCGAACTTGATAATGTTCTCGCATTTAAAATATATGATCCAACACCTATCGAAGCTGTCGTTTCTCCAAAAGTAAAGGCTGTTTTTGCAGCTGTGCTTAGAGCCCAGTTCCATGTTTGGGCATTTTCACCGTTCGCGATACTACTGGCTCCAATTGCTGCCGTAATTCCATCGAGACTGGTGCCGCTCGAATTACATGCCCAAGCACTTCCGTTCCATTTTAGAATTTCTCCTGAGTTACATGTTGTCAAAAGTGATAGCCCGCTGTTGTTTACCAGTCCTCCATTTGCAGAAAGTTGCACTGCTGATCCAGATACTTTATTCGCAGTCGAAATAGTTGCCAAACTACTGTCAGCAATATTCGAAATAGTATTTAAACTAGCATCAATTGTTTTATTGGTCAAAGCCTGTGAAGCGTCGGTTAGCACCACTTTTGTTCCTGTGCGCACTCTGGCAATCCCCCCTGTTTGATCAGAAACAACAAACTCATCAGACGATGTCGATGCTGGACCAAACTGCAACGTTGTCACCGAACCAACAGATGGAGAACCATCAGACTCGGTTATTGTTACTGATCCGCCACCTGTACTGTCTGCTTGGCAAGTCCAGCCAGACACGGCCGTCCACTTCAATACCCGATTATCACTACAAGTACGGATTAAAGATAATCCTGTACCATCAGAAAGCAAACCGCCATCTGTATACACCGAAGGGGTTCCACCCGTACTGTCTGCAGCGCAAGCCCAGGCACTGCCATTCCATTTCAAAATTTGATTTGAAGAACAAGAAGTCAGTAAGGTTAATCCTGAGCTGTTACTAATTCCTCCATTAGCATTTAATTGCACAGCCGACCCGGATACTTTATTAGCTGTTGTAATCGTAGCCAGATTTGCATCCGTTATTCCGGCCGTTCCTGATAAATTTGAGTTTGTTAGTCCTGTGATGGTATTGCTCCCGGCATCAAGCGTTTTTCCACTCAAAGTCTGACTTTGGTTTTTAAATACAAACTCATCAGAAGCCGTTAAGGCCGGAATCGTTGCCACCCTGCTGGCACTTGGAGCTGTAGAGGTAATTGTTGTGGTATTCGTTGTTCCCAGAACGAGTTGATTATTTACTCTGGTCAGCGTCAGAGAATTAAATGTGGGCGCTGCTGTCGAATCAATGTTTTGTACCGTGTTAACCGCTCCGGAAACAACACTGAAGTTTGTCGAGTTAAAACTCGCTGCTCCTTTTACCGTCGTCGAGGCATCCGCCATACCGATCGTCACTGTTCCCCCCAAAGATACTGGTGACCCAGATATTGATACTCCACTTCCAGCTGACACATAAATACTACTATTTGACAACTGAGCATTGGTAATTCCCGCAGACGCCGACAAGGCGCTAGATGTCAAACCGGAAATGGCCGTACTCGTTACTCCACTCACCCTACCATTTGCATCCGTTGTTAAAACTGGAATATCGGTTGATGAACCGTATGTTCCCGCAGTACCCAAAGCAGGCAACACTCCGGCAATATCTATCGAAGTTCCTGAAGCAGTCACCGTATTAAATCCCGAACCCGTAATCGACAAAGCTCCTGTTAGAGAGTTTAAACTCGAAAGTCCCGTCCCAACTCCGCCGACCGATTTACACTCCCAAGAATCACTGTCCCAAGCCAATACCTGATCTACAGAGCAGGTGGTCAACAAAGTTAGTCCTGATCCATGTGTCAAACCTCCGCCGGATTTTAGTTCTACCGCCGTTCCAGCCACCTTTCCGGAAGATGTAATCGTGGCCAACTTCCCATCAGAAATTGATGCGCTTCCAGATATGTCAGCGTCAGCAATTGTTCCGTCGGCAATTTTCGCCCCTGTCAAAGCAGAATCAACAATTTTTGCTGTTGTTACTGATAAATCGGACAGTTTAGTTGTTGTCACCGCACTATCACCAATTTTTAAATTAGTAATCGAACCATTTACTATCTGTGCATCTCCGACTACTCCGCTATTGATAATGGCTAAGCCGGTAATCGGATCGATTGTCACAGCTCCCGAAATTGGCGTTGGTGTTGGCACCGGAATTACTCCAGGTAAAGACAGAGCTTGTTTTTCCTGAACTTGACTCAACCATTTCACCGCCTCTTTTCCAATAATGGCGCTTGCTGTATCAACTTCACGTAAAGACGGACTTATCTGAATATTTTTAAATTGTCCCCGAGTATCAAAAGTACCCAATATCCGAGAATTATCTTTCAAACTCCACAACTCGGTATCACCCACCAACCTTCCCCCGCTTACCCTTCCATTAATTATTTTTACAGGAAAAGTAGAACCGTCCGACAAAGTAATCCCCGTTACTCCATGGAAAACAACCTGGTCTGTTTCTACCACTCGGTTATTGCTGTCATATAGATCTATCATTCCATTTACCTCTTGAGTCAATTTTGCCTCACCGTTTTGGTAAACCAGTTCGGAATACCCCAATGCTTTATCATTTTCGATTGTAGAGTTTTGAATTTGAACAAAGGCATACTCGCCTCCTGCTCGGGCAATCACCAGATAAACCTTGTTCCCTAAGTTGCTTTTTGCTAACTCTTCTGTTGTTATCTCAGACACAACCTGGACAACGGTCGGTTTTTGGACGTCTTTTGACACTATCTTACCTCCACTTAATGCAAATATCACTCCTCCGGCAACCATAGCGATAAAAAACATCAAAACCAGACGAACCACTCGGTCGTATTTTCTGCCCGTGATTAGTAATATCTCTTCTCCCATTTCAATTAATTTTTTTCTGGCCTTGTGTTTTTAATATAAATATAGGAAATCAAAACAATCACTCCCACGATTAATAACAAATAAAACATCCAAGCAAGCCAAGAATAACTAACATCCAGAGCTTTTTGAAACAGTAGTAAAAAAGTTGTTCGATGAAAAATCTGAACCGCTAAATATACTTGAGGAGGGGTAGTTCGCCAACGAAACGCCCTCAGTATCAATAATTCCTGCGATAGCCACGTCAGTTTTTCCTAATGATAAAAATTTCAACTGGTTAGTCAACTCCTCTGTTCTCCCTTTCGCTAGCGCATCCACAAAACTCGCGTTTGTCGCCAAATAATTAGCTCCTTTTTCCAAATCAGTTAAAGTATTTGCAATTTGTACTTTTGCCAAATCTGCTTTATCTACCAGCACTCGGTTTGTATTACTTACCAGAACTCCCTGTATCATCGCAATGAAAATAATAAACATTCCAAAAGACATAAGGATTGCTCCAAACAATTTAAAAACTAAAGGACGATCTGTTATCGCTTTTGCTTTAAACGCCTGCCAGTACGGCAGCATTAATCCAATTAATCCAGCAATTAAAAACGAAAAGGATCTGGTCCAGAAATTTCTTGCTCCATACAACAGTGCTAGAACACACAATAAAAATCCATAAACAAACAAAACACTATTTAGAAATTTCTTGTTTGCAATAAAGCTATAAAGACCAGCTGCCAACAATATAATCAGTAATAGACTTACGATCCAGACGTTACTGCCAAAAAACGGCCTCAGGTCGGTTGATAACAAAGACAGGCTTGAGTTATCAGGAATAAAGTTTAAAACAACAAATACACTAATTAGTAATCCAAATATATACATCATGTACAGTATCGCCGAGTCTATATTGCTTGACGCCTCAATTAAAATAATCAAGCCAAACAGACCGTGAATCAAAAATCCATCCGTCTCTCCCCCGAGCAGTAATATCACCGAAAGACCTAAAAAGGTCATACCTAAAAAGTATCTGAAATAGTTTGTAAAATTTGAAAAACGTCCAATCTCTCCCTGAATCATTGAGGACAATATCAACCCAAAACCTCCAAAAATCATTCCCAAGCGAACCGGATTTAACCACAACGACAAACTTCCAACAGAAAGTACATCCAGCTGACCTGAGTACAAAAACAACGACACTCCAATAATAATTGAGCTCAAACTCGTTAACCAATCAAAAAGTTTGGGCAGTCCAACTCGTTCTTCAAACCACAGTTTTAATGTGTGAATCACGGGCTCTCCCCCAAGATCGGCCAAGCTCATTCCCGGCCTAGGCGCTGGCAAAAGCACACTTTGCGGTATCGTATCGGCTGTGTTGCTTTTTTGCTCTGGTTCTTTTCTTGGTTTGAGTTTAGAAGTGTTTTTATTAGGCTCAGTAAATTTTGCAATTTCCTTTTCTGGGATACGAAATTTCCCGTTTCCAATTCTTTCCGCCTTTATCAAACCTTCTTTTAGAAAACCATAAATACTATTACTCGAATATCCAAGCATCTTTGCAACTTCACTTACGGAGTAGTTCTTATTCATAGTTATTATTTGTATATATTGTTAAGAAACTGCAAGGTGTATGCATCTGCAACATTGATTTTCTTGACTAGCAGTTTCTGTTTGAAAAGAAGGTCTTGCATTTGAGATATCGCCGTCGGATCCATAACTCCTAGCTTGTTTGAACCGGTATGAATTAATGGAATTGAGCTTGAGAGCATGTATTTTTCATGACTTCTTTTACTGTCTTTGGCATACTTCAAAGTCATATCAACCGCTTCTTCTTCATGGTCAATTGCATACTGCCATCCACTAAGAGTCGCTCTTAAAAATCTCTCGACCAAGTCCGGTTTTGATTTGATTAGCTTATCGGAGGTAAACAAAACGTCGCCATACATATTCACTCCATAATTTGCCATTAGAAATACATCGGACTTCTTTCCTGCTTGAAAAATCATGTCTGGTTCGTTTGTGATGTAACCGACAATTGCATCAACCTTACCATTAATAATTTCCGACGCATCATAACCAATTGCCACCTTCTTCACTTCACTTAGTTTGACTCCATTTCCTTCCATCATCACGTTATACAAATACTCAATTGGGTTTCCTGTCTGAATTCCAATCTTTTTTCCGATTAAGTTTCTGGGTTCCAGTATATTTTTCCCTTGTAGAGAAACTACCGCGGCCGGATTAACTTTGTAGATTACTGCGATTGCTTTTACCGGAATCCCCTTTGCTCTTGCAAGAATTACATCGTCTGCACCACTAATTCCAAAATCTACTCTACCTGCAGCTACCGCCTGAATAGTGTTTTCTTCAAGATTTACTGCCTGTAAATCAACATTTAGCCCCTGATCTTTATAAAAGCCTTTTTGGACAGCAACATAGTTTCCTGCAAACTGAGCCTGATGGACCCACTTTAATCTCAAGCTGACATCCTCTACGGGGCCGACATACTTAAGGCTATTGTTTTTACTTGAATAATATAAATACACTCCCGCACTAACAACCAAAGCAATAGAAATCAACACCAATACTTTCTTCATAAATATATAAATATGTAACAATAATTACAAGTCACTACAATTACTCTATAGCAAATATGAGGCTCTGTCAAATCGACTTTTACACTCAAAACAGTCAATATATTTATTGAATATTTCTGTCAACCCTCTCTCAGTCCCTACACCACCTCAACTCGCCGGATTGCGTATGCCACCCATGGGTGTTAAAATACCTCTTGCTTCTAATAAACATATAGACACTAAAACATGGCAAAAAAAGGACCAAGACAAAGTATGGGTTTAAAATGCTCCAAATGCGGGCATTTCAACTACATCACCGAACGCAACAAGACCAACACCCCCGAGAAACTTGTCATCAGTAAGCACTGCCGTACCTGTCGTGTGCATACCGACCACAAGGAAGTCTCAAAACTTAAGTAATAAGGTAATTACTTCCAGTCCTCGGTACTCACGGGGACAAAGAGGTTTCCAAATTGAAATAAACAGTACTTCAACCCTGAGTACCCGGAAGGACTTAGGTGGTATTTATTTTTTATTCCCGAAACAAAAAGATCGTAGCCATATACCTTTTCAAAAATATTACGCACATGCGCGAAAGCACGGCTTTTTTCTTGAAAAGAAAAAATTTCGCGCCTGCAGTACAAAGACGGCTCCAACGCAGGTGGAGAACGTCTGGTTTTTGCAAAAGGTGTAAGGCGGCAGATCTTGTTGAGGTAGATAACAAATATGCGATGACCAACAAAGAATATTGACGACAAACCGTATAAAGATAAAACGATTTTTAAATCTCCACCATCCCCAACACTTCCGGAATTCTCACACTTTTAGGTACAACTACAAACATAAGCCGCCTTTCAAAAATATACTTTTTGCTGCCATCAGGAAGATTATCGGTTCTGTCATCCCACCAACGATTCAAAAATTCATCCATCTCAAAATAACGATCATGTTCGGCATAGTGGCCATATGGATCCATCATGCGGATTTTATTACTCCCCCTATCCACATCAACCACCACACAGTAATGCCCATCGTCTCCGCGACATGCCGAGTCTTCTATGGCCACAGTTTCCTCGACATTTGTAATTCCTGTTTCATAATCACTACTTTCAAATATCCCCTGCCAATCAATTCCGACTGGATAGTTGTATTGACGCACCATCCTTTCCAGATCATCAAGTGTTCCGTCTCGCTTTACCCACAGGCTCATCTCCGGATACAAAGTGTTAACTGCTTTTGCCAAAAGTTCTACCGACATTCCGTTTTCAATTACGTGTTTTCGGCTCGCCCCGGCCTCCACTATACTTTCTTGATCTGCTTGAATTCCAAAATGTGACAACAATATCTGAAGCACCGAAGGACCACAATAGGAGCCATTCAACTGGCGCACTCTACCCAATTTTATGTCGCTTACCAAAACATCCTCTTTCGGTTCTTCAACGTCCGGTACACTTAGATCTCTCGCCCACAAACCATTACTTTCTTCATCAAAATCTCTTATCTTCACAAATCCTGATTTTTCGATTACCTTTATCGATGGCACATTTTCTTTTTCAATCTCCGCCAAAATTTTTAACTCTGGAGTGACAAACCAGGGTTTTTTCTCGCACAAATACTCAAAAACATATTTGCACACAATCTCAATCGCCGGCACGATGAGTCCCGAAGGCGCATCAAACCCTTTGGCATAACTTATTTCAAGGCAGTTTTCCAAGATTTTTGACGGATAGATATACACGAACCCTCTAACCCGTTCATCGGCAATGGCAAATAAAAAGCTCATTCTCTCACCTTTTTCGTCCATCCAGCTTCTGTAGTTACTGAAACTCAGATCAGTCACGTTTTCCATCCATCTTTGCACTGGAGGGCTTTCCACAATCGTCACTAAATCCTTCAAGTCATGGCTGTTGTCACAGTCAAAGAAACGCACCGCAAACCGATGCCCATCTTTTATGAAATACTGATTCTCGATATCTACCATGCCCCTATTTTACCAATCATTTGCCAAATCTTATTTCCTGGCGTATTTTGAGAGCAAACTAGCCAGTACTTCATCAAAACTCACACCGTGCATCGCCAAAACTTCGGTCATTGGCAGTCCCATGTCTGGACCAAAAGCGGTATTGGGGTTTGAATCGGTGAAATAAGGAATGTTTGTCTCTTGGTCTACACGCACGTCAAACTTAGCGTAGTCCTTGTGCTGCAGCCCTCGAAAGGCACGAATTGCCAGTTGTGAGATCTTACTGGCCAAAGGTTCCTCAACGTGCTTGTAGGTATAGGCTCTTATGTCTTCATAAGACTCAATACTGGTAAAATAGTGCTTCCCATCAGCCTTTTTTCTAAACACTTTTTGCCCCATATACACGTTTTTCTTGGAACCATCATCAAAAACCACGACCGTTACTTCCGGACCATCAATAAACTGCTCCACAATCACCGGGATTTTGTAAGTCTGAATCATTTTATTCACCTTCTTCTGAGCCTCTACAATCGTCTCCTTGACCGCGTGGTTATCTATTCCCACACTTCCACCGCTTTCATTGAGCTTGACGATTAATGGCAGGCCCAACTCTGTTTCGACTTTTGTCTTGGCTCGACGAATAAACTGAAAGGCGGGAGTTGGAATACCGTAAGCCATGAGAAGCCTTTTGGTTAGGTTTCGATTGTTTCCAATTACCATACCTTCCATCCCTGCGCCGGTATATGGCAAATTGGACAGCTCCAAAGCCGCCGGTACAGATGTTTGTAAACGATCTTTGCCCTTTAAGGTGTCCACCAAATTCAAAACCAAAGAAGGTTGATCCACAAGCAGGTTTGTCAAAAAATACGGGTCACCAGGTAAGGTCTTCGCCTTAATTCCCATTTTTTCAATTCTCTCAGCCACTTCCTTAGCTCTATCTTCCACTTCAACCTCCGCATAATACGATTCTTCTGTCGGGAACATATTTCTTTCTACGTGTGAATAGGCCACCACTACCAAACTCAATTTCTTTAAGGCATTCTTATCAATGCGCAATTTTGTTTTCTTATGCGCTTTCGGTGTTACGGACTCTTCGCTTTCTTGAGCAACAACTTCGCTTTCCTGAGATGCTTTCACTTCTATGTGTTCATCTTTTTTTGTAATCCCCAAAAAATCTTTTATTCCCATATGCATTCAGCTTAACATTTACTCACCAGTAAAATCAACATCATAAATATTTAAAATATAAATCAAAGAAACAGAATATTATAATTGTCCTTCCTTCTTCATCTTCATTATCTCCATCAACTTCTTGTGGTTTAAAACATACAAAGCACTCATCTCTGCAGAATCTTCTTCATAAAAATGTCTCCCCAGTCTTTCAAAACCACACGCTTCCACTACCCGCATCGAACCCGTATTTGTTTCATCGATAAAACAAAAAATAAACACTCCGGTTCCTTCTTTAATCTTATCCAATCTGTGAACCTCCAAACAAGCCTGCCTCACCGCACTACTTATCTGTCCACCGGGAGCTTCGGGTAATTTAGCAAAGCTAATTTCAAATATTTTATTGTTATTTACCAAATTTGATTTTATTATCTTTGCCCTCACCATTCTTTCAATGATCTTTCGCTCTTCAGCTCCGGCATAAAGATAAACAAAACCTTGCACCTGGCCAACCTCTTCCACTTCTTCTCCAAATATCTCTTTTGTTCCCGACACTGCAAATAAATAGTATCTTCCGTACGCCCCTTTTTCGTCAGCCCACTCAAACAAATCTTTTCTGGTCATATTTGCCACGCTATCCATTCTTTCTTGTACTTCGCGGTGTTGCACTATTTTTCGGAGGCGAATCATATCTTCTTTGTTCCCAGAATCAAAAAAACGCACCGCGGCTTTCTCACCCTGATATCTTTTCAGTTTTAATTCATTTTTTTTCATATTCTTCACTTTAGAATATCCCCTTTATTGCCGATAATCAATTCCTAGGAGTGGGTTTTTCTAAGCCTGTACCCTTTTGTGCTAGTTTGATATAATATACCCAGCTTGAACCTTAAATTTTCAGGAGGAAAAATGTCTCAAGGATATGATGTAGTTTATGAATACACGAAACATGTTGGAGGCTATGCTGGTGTTCGCTTCGTAATACCATATAGCAACAAAACCAATTTCAATAGAATTAACTCTATTCCCAATCGTCGAACGAACATTATCGCTCAAGGTGTTTCCGAAGAGCAGGCTTTAAACTTATGTGCCCTGACTCCGGAAATTTGCCAGCTCACCGCCATCATCGATGAAATCTGCCACTCTCAAGACGGCCGTATAAATCAAAAATTGATTGTTCCCAATCTCGCTCAGGTCATCTCTACGATTGAGGAATATCGAGAGCGTCGCCAGGAATATGATCTTCGCCCTACCCCCGGCTTTTCCTTTGTCGATATCGAAGCCCAAGAACCTTCTGAGAAGAAATCAATGTATCAATACATCAAGAATCGATTCTACCGGCCAGACGGCAATCTACCCGCAGATCTTCAAATGGTCAAGAAGATGATGACCATTGACTTGAACAAGATCGTTCTCTTCCGCATCTAATAGAACAACCAACCCCAAACCCTCCTTAATCGGAGGGTTTTTTACGCCCACAAGCTTCATTTTCTGCTAAAATACGGAGTAGCCATAGGGGTGTAGTGAAGTGGTATCACTACTGTCTCCAAAACAGTCATCCCAGGTTCGAGCCCTGGCACCCCTGCAAAATATGTCCTTCCTTTATGGGAGGACATTTTTGTACTCTTTCTACTCCCCTTCCATCTCAGCAATCTGATCCTCAATACTTCTTATCTGGCTCTGACATCCCAGGCAATCAGAACAGCCTTTGATTATGGATAAAAGGCTTTTTAGTGACTCCAGAGTCATCTCTGGCAGAAAATACTGTTCCATATCAATTTTGTCTTCACATTCTCTTTGCATTACAAAAGCATAGCAGAACCATAAATGAATTTGATATATAATGCCCCCAACGCACTCTCAAATTCTAAAAGGAGAAAAAATGAACAAGTCGCCACGCTCTCCGAGAAAAAAAGTTCCCAAGCTCACACAGATTCACAGACCAAACCTTTGCTACTATGTTCAGTCTGCCTTTGCTTCGCTTGGAGTCTACTTCATTGATCCTTCGACGCACGAATATGTAAATGGCTTACTCAACACCTCTGCTCTCTATCTCACTCTCATTCCTCCCCCAGTAAAGCGCAAGAAACACCCTCTTGGCTTTATTCCGCGCCCCACAGAAGAAAAAAGCGCCTGTCCTGATTGCATGCAGGCCGAAGCCTCTCTCTTTTTTTCCTACACAGGAGATGATTTGTTTTCTGGTGTAGATGAAGAAACCGGAGTAACGCACTTAATCATTCAGGTCTGGCATGACGATGAAGTTGAAAAATGGGAAAAAATTGCTCAAAAAGCGGCAAGAAAACTGGGTCACTTTGAAGAAGACAAATTCGTTGCCCCGGTCTTTTTCACCCTCACCAGCACCTTTGTTCCATTCGACCCCAACGCTCCCCATCACATAATTCTTAGTCCCCCAGACTCAGACGATACATACGCCGTGTCCGACACGGTCATTCCTCAATCGGAAGATGAATTCGATGACGAGGATGAATAGCAGGACACGACATATCCTGCTTTCGTATTTGTTGTTCTGAATTTCTCCCTCAAACCCGCCATATATGGCGGGTTTTTTGTGAAATATAGCCCCAATATTGAAAATTTTCTTTTTCTCACAAACACAAGTCCGTAGTCTATTCCCTTTTCGGCAGGATTACGCAAAGCGACAATACTCAGACAATGAAAATATATTGTATTCGCAATGCATATCCGATACAAAAAATATCGCGCAAAGCACAAGTGTACTCACAGTCCTCGGTACTCACGGGGAAAATTGCCTGGATTCTAGGTACTCCTAGAAAATTTTGCTGATAGAAAGGACGGCTTTCACGCAGGCGAAAGAGCGTCCGGTTTTTTGTATGGATATGCATGAGAGAATATAGGAAAAATATTTTCAAACCACCACCCTTACTTCCCCCTCCCTCAACACCCTAACTTCACTCCCCGTTGTGTCCACAATTGTCGATGGTTGCCTCAAAGGCAGCTCACCCGCATCAATAAACAAATCAATCAATTTTTGTTTGTCTTCAGGCACGGTGGCCAAAAACTCCGACAAACTTCTGGCTGTAGGCGCCCCGGAAATATTGGCTGAGGTTGAAGTAATTGGTTTTCCAAATGCCTTGATGATGTTTAGCACCTCCTTAATATCCGGATTTCGCAAACCAAGATTTTGAGTTTTTCCTTGCGCTTTTTTTCCAACCAAATTTTTGCTCACGGCTATCACAGCCACGGCCCCAGGCCAATATTTTTGCACCACTTTTTTACCCGTTTCGTTAAAATCAACATATTTCTCCGCCATCTCAACTCCATCGACGGCTACCAATACCGGCTTATCTCCCCGTTCCCCCTTGAACTCCCACAACCTTTCCAAGGCCGTATCAGAAGTTGCATCTACACCTAGTCCGTAAACAGTTTCTGTCGGATAAACCATCAATCCTCCACGAACCAAGACATCAACTACCTCCGCGATACTCAATTCAGCCAGTTTTACTATCTTCATTCATCAATATTACTCCCATCAATGTATCGCTTGAACCATTTGTTCCTAATCAAAAACTGTTTATTCTTTCTATATGCCATAACAGCTTCTTTGTCACCCAAGTCTTCCGCCAAAAATCCAAGCATCACTTCTTCAGACACATATCCGGTCAAACAAGTCATAGCCACAATCTGCGCCACCATACTAGCCAACATTACATTTTTTTCTTCTTGTCCATTGATTACAAAAATATTCTCTCCTGAGGCCAGATTTAGCATTCTTGGTCGATGATCTTTGGCAAACTCATTCTCATTTCCCTGCCCTGACTTAACCTGCACCAGTATTCCGTACACTCCCTGTTCTAGGCACATAAAATCGGCCAGTCGTTCATCAACAGGCACAAACATATCTACTCCGGCTCTATCTTCCGGGCTATTCATCTCCGTTTCGATAATTTCTCCAACAACCCAAGGGCGAGAACGAAACAACTCGTATACATTACAGCACGACACTCTACTTCTCTCTTCTCCGTAAACATCTCTGGTTCCGGTTCTTTCTTTGCGTGGTGGCATTCTGCCACAGTTTAAATCATGTATCCCAAAATTTAAAGTATCAAATCTGCTAATATCAAAACAATGCAAAAGATTGTAACTATTGGCGGTGGCACAGGTGCCTCCATCATTACTCAAGCTCTCTTGTTGGCTGGCTTCAAAAATCTCTCCTGTATCGCCGCTTCCATGGACTCAGGTGGCAAAACAGGCATCATCCGCTCCGACGAACGCGACCAAGTCATCGCCATCTCCGATCTTCTCCGCACCCTTATCTCTCTCATCTCCAGCACCAACCACAAAAAGAACATCAAGGCTTTTACTGATCTTGTTTCTTTCACCGACGGTCGCCAGCGCAATCTTGGCTACACCATTTACTACGCACTTTTGGAGATGTACCAAAACGACTTCATGAAAGTCCAACAGCATCTAGAACATCTGCTGGGAATCAAATTTGATGGCACCGTCATTCCCGTGACCACAGACTCCAGTAACATTTGTTTTGAAACCAAAAACGGCACGGTATACCACGGCGAACACGAACTCGACAAACAATCGATGTCCAAAAACACCATCAAGGATCTCTGGCTCGATCCGGATGTGCCTGCAACTCCCCAAGCTATCACTGCACTCGAAAACGCCGACCTCATCATTTACTGTCCGGGTAGTTTGTATGGCTCAGTAATCGCCAACTTCCTCCCCATTGGCATTACAGAGGCTCTCAAGGCCTCAAAGGCACAAAAAATCCTCATTACTAACCTCGTTTCCAATAGAAATCAAACTCATCACTTCACCCCGCAAAAATATCTCAAGGTTTTTCAGCACTTCACAAACTTAGACAAACCTTTTGATATTCTCATCTCTCCTCATATCTCACAAAAAGCCTTCGAACACAGGTATCCCAAAGTGGCCAAGTCATATGCTCTCGAACACGCCCATTTTCTGGGATGGACCGAAACAGAGTTAAAAGAGTTCTCAGACAAAGACATCAAAGTAATAACTTCTGATATTATCTCAATCACTCCACATCTAAATCGCCTCCGCCACGACCCCCGCAAGCTCTCCCACGTCTTCCAACAGCTCATCAAGCATTTATAAATATTTTTCTTGATGTTTCGTAGTGCAATATTCCAATCTGGAAAATATTGCACAAAGACTATTAGATTGAAATTTTTTTGATTCTCAAAAAAACAAGTCCGTAGTCATTCTCTTTTTAACAGGTTATTGTCAATAAATTCTCCAAAAATTCCGCAGTACTTCGTTCTTATGAGGAAGTTACGCAAAGCCAAAAAAGCCTGGTCTTTTTGTAATCAAAAAG
>CAZENT010000003.1:0-136816 GCA_964513845.1 uncultured Pseudomonadales bacterium
GAAGGATACGAACTTTTTGAGGAGGAGTGGGTACATTTTCTTTGGTGTTGATTAGTTCGTTAACCACGACAGTGGTAAGGGGTTGATCGTGTAGCTTGATTCTTCGAATTCCCAACATATGAATAGTTTAGCAAATGCGGAGACGGTGGGATTCGAAGTCTTCGGTCTCGCTTGCTAGCTCGCCTCGGACCGCGACTCGGCAAGATCGTCACGAGCTTGCCTCCGTCAGGTTCGAATCCCATTTTTGGCATTAAAAAAATACTCACACAAGGCGAGTATTTTTCTACTGCGGAGACGGTGGGATTCGAAGTCTTCGGTCTTGCTTGCTAGCTCGCCTCGGACCGCGACTCGGCAAGATCGTCACGAGCTTGCCTCCGTCAGGTTCGAATCCCATTTTTGGCATTAAAAAAATACTCACACAAGGCGAGTATTTTTCTACTGCGGGGAGTATGGGACGAAGTCCGAACTTATTTAACCCAGTCTTCTAGCAAAAAAGGTAATCAGAATAAAAAATATAACATTTAAAACAAGAATTGGTCTAAAGAACTTTATCTTTGAAGCCAATATCATTGGTAATAATAAATTTATACTTCCCCACAAAATAAAATAATTAATAGATTTTGGGTCACTTATAAAAAATGCTGTAATTTTTCCGCCAAAAAATAAATATGCAACCCAGACAATAGCAGTAATTATCGGTTTAGATACACGTTTGATGTTTATCATACCTAAATGATACAACCTTAAAATCAAACGCGGAGAGTATGGGACGAAGTCCGAACTTATTTAAGGTTGGATTAATTCGCTCTCACACTCTTGCGTTTCTTTACTTAATCTATTTAACAGCTCATCCATCATATTTGTTTTAAGTTCACACTCATTGTGAAGATTTTGTGCTTTACATTCTTTGTTCCAATCGTCAATAAACCTATCATATGCAGTAAAGGAACACTCAATTTTTTTATTAGTCTCAATTTCAATTTTTTTCTTTTCATCTGGAGTTTTCATCGCATAATCAATTTCTTTGAATAGTATTGGTCCAATCCATATCGACAAAGCAACGATAATTATTCCTATGAATATTGTTATTCGTTTTTTGTTATTCATTTATTTGACCACTCTCTATATCCTGAAAAGAACGGTAGAGAAAACATGCTCAATAATAAAGCCAAAATCATGTATGCCTTTGGTGTGTTTTTTGGCATATATTTAATCCAATAAAAGCCACAAGCGATTAGTCCAAATAAATATAATGTTTCCCCAGGTAATTCCTGATTGATAGCTTCTTGAAGCACGAGAATCAATGCGAAAAAGGCAACTACAATTCCTAGACCTTTTATAAAACCGAGGAAATATTTCTTCATATCTTATGATACAACCTCAAACGCGGAGAGTCAGGGGCGAAGTCACCGAACTTTTTATATCAATAATAAAGGATTATAATTCCAGCTATGAAGAAATTTGTGGTTTTTGACACAACTAGTATCGTAAGTTTTTTTGAAAATGGTTTCAGTATTCCCGAGGATAAAGCCTTTTTGACACCCCCAGAGGAAATTCAGGGATTGTTAGACTTACTTAAGGCATTGGATGATGACAAAATTAAAATAATTATTTCCGAAGTGGTTATTCAAGAATCAGACAGAAATCTTAAAGAAAGAAACAATGATCTTAAAGAAATCTTTGATAAAGCATTAAATTCTTTCAAATCGATACAGGATTCGAATAAAAAAATATCAAAGCGTCTAATAGATAAAATCGAAAACGAGTTGAAAAAAATCATAGAGAGTGAGGAACATGACAATCAAAAAGCATGGGATATTTTTAACAAAATCATTGCGCATAGGAATACTAGAATTGCAAAAATTACTGAAAATGTTTTAATGAACGCTTTTAAAAGGGGTCTTTCAGGTAAAAAACCATTTAAAACACATTATTCGCTCAATGATGCAGGAAAGAGAAAGATGGTTAGTGATATCCAATCTGATTGTGTAATGGTTGAAAGTGTTAAGGATGAGCTAAAAAATGAAGATACCTACGAAATTGTTCTGGTTACTAATGATGCAGATTATTATTCTACTTCGGGAAAGAATGAAATTGACGAACAGATCAAAAAGGAGTTAAAAGTTAGTTCAACCTATATTTCTATTCCTTTAATGTTGAACAAAGAGTTTAAAATGAAGTTACCGGATAAAAATATTGAAGAAGATGAAGACATTGGCGGATATCTGGTTTCTCCCAACGAGATACCTGTTGGGGGGAACGATTCAACAAGTATATCTGGTGGAGAAAAACAAATAAATTTATGAATACATATTTAATAACCTTTGATATATTGCCCCCATCCTTTCCTGTTCAGGAGAGCATTCTTATTGATGCAATTAAGTCTTTTGGTTTGTGGGCTAGGCCAACCTCAAAAGTCTGGTTGATAAAAACATATTCTACTAGTGAGATGGTCATGAATACTTTAGTGTCAAAATCCGGACCAAAAGACAGAATTTTGATTATGTCAGTTGATAATCGTTGGATTTCTCGTAATCTACCCACTGAGATAGTTACTTGGATGAAATCTGGAATGTAACAGAGGGTACATCATCAAGTTTCACTCTTAACCAGAGCTCTCCATCACGACGAAGTCGTGATATTATGCTCGGTTGAGGGAAACTTGAGAGACAATCGATAGTAAAAGATAATATCAATTTACCCTTGAAAGTACCCAAGAGAGTATGTGAAACTATCGAATTTATTCATTAAATTACGAATTTGTTTTATTATTCCAACCAGTTTTTCTTGAGAAATTTGATCAAATGTTTTATCGGTAATGTTGGATTCAATTTTTTTTAAGTTAGAAATCATCATATGTGTTCCATCTGGATCGTCCCAAAAATATACTTGTGAGTGTGCTAATTTATTTCTAATCTCACTACACTTAATTATTTCATCATGAATTTTTAAGTAGTCGTTTAATTTGTCGTAGTGATTGTTAGAAATTAATGACTTTAACAAATTTATTCTTTTACTAAACTCAAACCCCCTAATAACAGATAGTATTGCGGTGTTTGTCTTGTTTCTGTCTGACTCTAGTATTGCTTCAACAAATATTTGTATACTGTGATCAAGAGTATTCATCATTGTAATAATTACTCCGATTTTTGAAGTATATTTTTCAATCTCTGAATCTTCTGCATCTGAAAGCTTGTAATATCCCATTTGAGTACCTGTTAATTATTTATTCGATATTTCGTTATTATATTCTCACTAGAATTATTATGATGATTTTGCTTATCGATTGTGTTATCCTATCCCCAGAGCAAAGTGCTAGAGCTGCGTCCATAAAAAGAAAAACAAATATATTTAACACCAAATAAACCCACCTCGGGTTTTTGATTGGTGTTTTTTTGGATTTCTTTTTCCTCAATATGGACACTTCGAAAGTAGTTGAAGACAAGGTTAGAGAGTATTTCAAAAAGAAATACGGAACATATCCAACCGATTCTCAACTCAAAGAAACCATTAGCTCACTTAAGTTTTTAGGTAAGGCTATTTTTCGTTTCCTTTCGATTCCATCGAGAGAAACGATATGAACGATGTATGGGGTCCCCCTAGACTTGTTAGTACCGTCATAAGTCGAAATGAAGAAAGATGTGTTTTTGACAAGGTAGTGATGACTGACAGGAAGTTGAGATATTATTATTTTCCGAAACATATTAGGGTTGGTAAACATGAAAAGCGTACCCGACGGAAAAATAATTCTGAAAACATCAGAAAAACCGAATATGTAGAAAGATCGATATATAGAGCAAGAAATACAATTTGTTTATTGGCTGAAAATAATTTTGACTATAAATCCAAGTTTTTAACGTTAACCTTTCGCGATACTAAAAAATTTGATATTAAAAGTATCAAAGAGTGTGATAAAAAATTTAGGATATTTATAAAGAAATTAAGGTCTGAATATCCAAATATTATTTATTTGATGGTCAGAGAATTCCAAGAGAGAGGAGCTGTTCATTATCACATTTTGATCACATTGCCCTATGTTTATAATGATTATCTTGCTGAAATGTGGGGTCATGGAATAATTTTTATCGAACCAGTGACAGATGTTTTTGGAATGGGAGTGTATTTATCTAAATATCTTTCAAAAGCATTTGGTGATAAAAGATTTAAGGGTTGTAAGACGTATATTGGATCAAATAATTTAAAAAAACCACAAACTTTTTATGGGAGTGAAGCAAAACACTTGGTTAAAGAATTAATTAATAAAGGTGTCAAGCCATGCTATCAAAATTCATTTGGCCAATATTTTAATCGTGAAATTGCATTTAGTGAGTATAATCTTACCCATCCAATTCAGTTTCAGACTGAGGAAGAAAAATTAAATGAAATACGTAGCATATTCGAGAAAGTCTAGCGAGGGCGAAGATCGTCAAGCTCAATCTCTTGATACTCAGGAGAGGCTTCTTCGTGATTATGCTTCTAAAAACAAACTTGAGATTGTCAGATTCATAAGGGAAAGTAAGAGCGCGAAAACCGATGGAAACAGACCATTATTCCTCGAAATGCTCAAGTATATTCAAGAAGGAAAGGCTGATGGTATCTTAGTCGTCCACACTGATCGTATAGCCAGAAACTTCATTGATGCTGGGATGATCATCAAAATGCTTGAGAAAGGGCTGTTAAAAGAAGTCAGAACGCCCTCAAAGGTGTACGACGACTACATGAGTTTGTTCTACATGGGTTTTGATTTTGTCTTTGCTTCTCATTACTCAAGAGATCTATCTGTAAAAGTTAAGGCTGGTAATGAAAGCAAGATTCTTAAAGGAGAGTATCCTACCAATGCCCCTCTTGGATATTTAAATATCCCCCATGGGATTGTTCCCGATCCAATAAGAGCTTCTTTTGTCAAAAGAGCCTTTGAATTGTATGGAACTGGGGAATTATCCCTAAAGAGTCTTACCAAAGAACTTCATAATTCTGGGTTTACAACAAAGAAAGGCTTTTATGTAAATAAATCTTGTATTCATAGATTGCTGTCAAATCCAGAGTATTTAGGATTTATAAACAGAAAAGGTCATCTTTATCGTGGCAACCATCAACCACTGGTAAGTCAAACATTATTCGACAAAGTCCAAGATATCTTAAACAATAAGCATAACTCGAGGAAACAAAAGCACAATTTTCTTTATAGAAGATTTCTCTCCTGTTCCGTTTGTGGATGCAAAATTACGGCAGACATCGCCAAGCACAAATATGTTTATTACCACTGTACGAATGGTAAGAAGGTATGTGATCAACATAAAAATTATCTAAGTGAAAATTCTGTTGAAGAATTATTCAAAGATTTTTTCAAGGGATGCAAAATAGATAAAGAAACTGCTTCACTTTCATTGGAACTGTACAAAGAGGAATTATTGAATGAACACAAGTTAGAGGATCAAAGTATTAAGACAAGAAAAAACGAAATATCAAAAATTGATAACAAAATCCAAAAGTTGGTTGACATGAAATTGGAAGAGAAGATAGATGAAGATCTGTTTAAACAAACAAAAGAAAGGCTTTTGAGAGAAAAAACGGAACTAGAAAAAATCTCCGTTCCAATACCCTTTGAAAATATTGAGACAACTTTCGAACTTTTGGACACGATCAAGATTCGTGCCTGTAATCTCCAAAAAGTCTTCATAAATGGTGATTCTGAGGTTAAAAAGAATTTGCTCGATTCTGTACTTTCGAACTGTTATATAGAAGATAAGAAAATAACAAAAGTGAACCTAAATCTCCCGTATCGACCTATTCTAGAATTGGGGAAATCGACTGATTTGAAAGAATGGCGGAGACGGTGGGATTCGAACCCACGAGGCTCTTTCGAGCTACGGTTTAGCGAACCGTTCAGATAAACCACTACTGGACGTCTCCAATTCTGTCCATTATATCAAGCTATGCCCAGAATCCGCTTCAGAATGGTAAAATATACAGGTTCGGAGAGCGGGCAGGACGGTAATGCGTCAGTCTTGAAAACTGATGAGCGTAAGCTCTAACAGGTTCGACCCCTGTGCTCTCCGCATTTTTTTGTTTATAACCTTGGAGGGGTAGTCAAGTGGTTTACGACAGCAGTTTACTAAACTGCCGTATCGCAAGATACCATGGGTTCGAATCCCGTCCCCTCCGCCCAGCAAATATATAATATTTAGGTTTTAAAACCAAAGATTAATTTGAGAGTGTAAGTTTGGTGGGTTTAGTATACTGTGTTTATGGCTGTAGATTTTAATGAAGCACCGATTGAAAACCAAAGTACTGTCGAACTAAAAATAGCTGTGGTTGATGAGGTCGAAAAACATAATGATAGTCTTGTTGTCGCTGCTGCCGAGAAAATAATTCTAGAGACAATTCCACTTATAATCGACAAAGAAATAGTGGCTCCTTCCTTAGACAAACGAGATTTTTTTATCATTGACACCGTATTGGTTTATAGGTGAAAATTCGCCTAGAGACGGGGAAATTAACCCAGAAGTGGTGAAATATCACGACTCAGAGAACTTGGCAAAAGTTGAGAACAATATATTCTTAACAGCTTTGGCTACTAGAGAGGTGGAAAGTGAAGACGAAAAAAAGAAATTCGCTCAGTATGCTTTGACAAATATAAAATATTGGTTTGTAAACGAAACAACGAGAATGACACCTTCTCTCGAGTTTGCGCAAATGAAACAAGGTGATGAAACGGGTAATTTCTTCGGGATTATCGAAGGGGCGGGGTTGGAATATGTGACACAAGGGGTGGTTGTATTGAAAGAACAAGGTTTGATAGATGATGAAACATACGAAGGCGTTAAATCTTGGTTTAAAGAGTACTTAAACTGGTTACAGACTAGCGAAAAAGCTGTTGGAAATCCAAATTCTGCAAACGAAAAAGAAAGAACTGGTGAAAAAGGAATGCCAAATAATCACGGTACTTTTTACGATGTTCAAGTGGCATACATTGCAGATTTTCTTGGGGACAGAGAAACTGTGTTAAAGACACTAGATTCAGCGAAAGTAAGAATTGAAAATCAAATAACACCTGAGGGTGAAATGCCAGAGGAATCTAGAAGAGGGGGCGGTTCTGCGATGTCGTATGAAATGTTCAATCTCGAGGCTTTTACAAAACTTGCGATACTTGGAAAGAAATATGAAGTGGATTTGTGGAAAGAAGAAAAACTTCAGAAAGCATTTAATTATTTCGTTGATAAGTTAAAAAATGCAGGAGACACCCCATTTAAGTTTGACCGAAAAGGAGCCATGTTTTTGTCTTTCAGAGCAGCTGCTGAAGCATATAACAATCAGGAGTATTGGGATTTGCCAACAAAATACTATTCCGATCCTATGGTTGAAGAGATGGCAGTAAAGATGTTTAAAAAGCCTGAAGCTGTATAAATGTTCGGACTTCGTCCCACACTCTCCGCAAAAACAAAAATGATAAATAAATCGTTTGTAAATTACGTAATTGAACAAATCCAAGATATTGGACATGTTTCACATAAATATATGTTTGGAGGGTGCGCTATTTACTACAAAAATATAGTTATTGCCTTAATTTGTGACAATCAATTGTTTATAAGACCGACGACAAAAGGGAAAGCATACATAAAAGGTGTCACAGAAGAATCTCCATACCCTGGAGCGAAATCACACTTCCTAATAAATGAAATTGACGACAAGGAATGGTTGTGTGAATTAATTAAAATCACTGCGAATGAATTACCAGAATCAAAAATGAGAAAAACGTAACAAACGGTTCACATATACTCAAAGAATGAAAAAAGTATTCAAAGGAATTTATAATTACGTTTCGGATTGGAGAAATTTGTTGGTTCATGCACTTATCGGAGTGGTAATGTTACTGATTATTTTTGTATTGCCGCTTCCTTCTTGGATTAGAATTATTGTCTTTATTGGGGTAGTGCTATTTAATTTGTATCGAGGAAAGAAGAGAAAATAGATTTGGGTTGGAAAAACAGGAGGGTGGGTTTAGAATTGAGAAATGGAAAATAACTCAGTCTGTATAAAAAAACCCCGAGTAATGATGCCTAAAGAAGGCGCTGATCTTAATAAATGGGCCGTGATTGCTTGTGATCAATTTACATCTCCCAATGAAGATTACTGGCAAAAAGTTGAGGCGTATGTGGGCGGTGAACCGTCTACTTTGAACTTGATTTTCCCGGAGTATTACTTGGCGGACAAAGAAAATATTGAAAAGAGAATCACCAAAATTCAGGAGACAATGAAACAGTATTTGGCTGATGGAGTGATAACCGATGTTCTTGGAGAAGATAGATTTATTTACACAAGAAGAAAATTATCGAACGGTAAAACGAGACAGGGATTGGTGGCACTTTTGGATTTGGAAGAGTACTCATACAAAAAGGGGGACAAGCCAACGATCAGACCGACAGAAGGTATTGTTGAGGAAAGACTACCAATTCGCATGCAGATCCGACGTGGAGCACCGTTGGAGTTTCCTCATATCTTGATGCTTATTGATGATTCAGAAAAAAGAATGATCGAACCTTTGGGAACAGACTTGAGCAAACACAAGAAACTGTACGACTTTGAATTGATGATGAGTGGTGGTCATGCTGAAGGTTATGCTGTAGTTGATGAAAATTTGGAAAATAATATTTGGAAAGTGATGAAGTCTTTGGGAGATAAAGAGATTTTTATGGAAAAGTATGAGTTGACTGACCCAGAAAATCCATTGATCATAGCAGTGGGTGATGGTAATCACTCTTTGGCATCAGCAAAAGGTGTCTGGGAAGAAACAAAACAAAAATTGATTGCAGAAAGCAAGGAGTGGCAGAACCATCCGGCTAGATTTGCCATGGTGGAACTAATTAATGTCCACGACGAAGCTTTAGATTTTGAACCAATTCATCGGGTGTTGTTTGGCTCTCTTAGGTGGACTGAGTTAGAGGTGGAGATGAAAGAATATTTGAATAATATGGGTGCTGAGATGGTAGTAAGAACCATGGGCAGCAAAGAAGAATTACTAGGCGAAGTACGATCGACAACCTCAGGACAAAAATTTGGAGTGAGTTCATTCGAAAGTGAAGGCCTGACATGGAGGTTGGTGGAGATAACAAATCCGGCACATTCTTTAACAGTTGGGAGCTTGCAGATGTTTTTGGATGATTATTTGAGTAAACACAATGAAGTAAAAATTGATTACATTCATGGCGAAGAAGGTGTTGTTCGCGATTCTTCTACCAAAGGAAATATAGGATTCTTCTTGCCGGTGATGGGGAAGACAGATCTTTTTCGAGCAGTAATTAAAGACGGAGTAACACCGAGAAAAACTTTTTCGATGGGAGAAGCAGATACAAAAGCGTATTACATCATGGGAAATAGAATCACAGTATAGTTGTTTTGCTTGAGGCTGGTGTGTTAGAATTGTTACATGGTAAAAGGCCTGCATAAAGAGAGCCTATGATGAACAGTTCGTTGTTTTTGGGGTTAATTTACAACGCGTCTCTTTTGTTGGCGATGGTGCTGGTTTTTGATTTGATGACGTCTGGATTGAAACGAAGAGTTACCTATATTTGGAAAATAATTGCAGGTTTATTTCTCGGTGGAATTGGGGTAGCGGTGATGCCGACGAATTGGGAATTAATGCCTGGGGTTGTCTTTGATACGAGATCGGTGTTGTTGAGCATAACCGGATTATTTTTTGGATGAATACCAACCTTAATTGCGTTATTGTTCACATCCGCTTTTCGAATTTATCAAGGTGGAGGTGGCATGGCGATGGGGGTAACGGTGATAATAATGTCTTGTTTGGTGGGTTTGATTTGGAACGCCTTTAGAATCAATAGTTTATATAAACTGTCTTGGCTGGAAATGCTGGTGTTTGGAATAATTGTCCACATAGGCATGATGCTGTGTACATTATTGTTACCTATAGATGTTCGCTTGCACGTACAGAATAATATTTTGCTTCCGGTGATGACAATTTACCCTGTGGCAACTGTGATGCTGGGAGCCTTGATGTCAAGCAGACTAAGAAGAGATTATTTGTCTGAGGAGTTAATTGAAAGCGAAAAGAAGTATAAGTTTTTGTTTGACACAATGTTTCAAGGTGTAATAATTCAAGACCAGGAAGGAAAGATAACTGAAGCAAATGGTGCTGCAGAAAAAATCTTGGGACTTCCGAGAGAACAGTTATTGGGAAGAACCTCATTTGATCCACGATGGAAAATGATAAAAGCAAATGGATCAAGCTACGATCCAAATGATGCTCCTGCGAATATCGCTTTAAGTACAGGAAGACAAGTTGTAGGTGTTACGATAGGAATTTTTGTGCCAGAAAACAATATGTATTGTTGGACATTAATTACTTCGACACCAATATTCAGAAACGGGGAAAAGAAACCTTACTCGGTTCTTACGAGCTTTACTGATATTACTGAGCTGAAGAAGACACAAGATAGTTTGAGAGAGAGCGAAAAAACATTTCATGGTTTGTTTGAGTCGATGGTTGAGGGGGTGGCGATTCACGAGATGCTATATGACGAAAACAACAAGGCAACAAACTATCGAATAGTAGACGTAAATTCATCATATGCGTTTCAAACGGGGATAGGGGGAAATGTGAAGGGAAAATTAGCCACTGAAATATATAAGGTAACAGACCCTCCATATATCAAAGAGTACGAAAAAGTATTGAGAACAGGAAAATCAAAGCAGATAGAAATATATTTTGAACCACTTAAGAAAACATTTAAGATTGCTGTGTTTGCGACAAAGTCAAATCAATTTGCAACAGTGTTTGAAGATGTGACAGAGCAGCACAAAACACTTGAAGCGTTGAAAGAGTCTGAAGAGAAGTTTTCTAAGGTGTTTCAGTCTTCACCGTACATTATTATTATGACGAGAGCACACGATGGAAAGATCGTGGAGGTTAACCACGCCTTTGATAGGTTGTCTGGGTATAAGAGGAAAGAGGCTTTAGAGAACACATCGGTTGGATTAAAGCTGTGGGCAAATGATGAAGATAGGAAAGTTGCGCTAGATGAGTTAAGTAAGGGGAAAATTATTGTAAACAGGGAGTATCCGTTTCGAAGAAAAGACGGAGAGATTTTAATGGGATCATTCTCGTCTCAAATAATTCACGTAAAGGGAGTGCCGTATATTCTGGCGATTATTGAAGATATTTCCAAGAGGAAGGAAAGTGAGAAAAAATTGAGCATTGTAAATCGAGAAATATTAGATGCAAAGCGAAAGCTTGAAAGCATTTTGCGAGATATTGGGGACGCCGTGTTCGTAACCGACATGGATAAAAAAATCATTATGGCAAATAGGGCGATGGAGGGTATTTTTGATATATCCGAGAAGGACATGTTGAACAAAGACATGAAAGAGATTGTGAAATTGTCTTATGAGTCTTCGGGAGAGCAGCCGCTTGATATTTTTGAAACCGTGTTCGAGAAGAAGAAAATTGCAAAACCAACCAGTACGATGGTGATTAGTAAGATTGGAGGAGATAAGGTCTTTGTTGATGGTGTTGCCTCTCCGATTGTTGATGAAAGCGGAAAACTGATGGGAACTGTATGGGTATTGCGAGACGTGAGCAAGGAAAGAGAGCTACAAAAAATGAGATTGGATTTTATTTCTTTAGCGAGTCACCAGCTCAGAACTCCCCTGACCGGAATTAAATGGTTTGTAGAGCTGCTTGACCAAAATGCTCAAAAACTACCGATTGAAAAGGTCTTGGAATACATTAATAAAATTGGAGAAAGTAACGACAGGATGATTGATTTGGTTAACGATTTGATGACAA
Organism: uncultured Pseudomonadales bacterium; assembly: GCA_964513845.1. Lineage (GTDB taxonomy): Bacteria > Patescibacteriota > Microgenomatia > UBA1400 > MFAQ01 > UBA2277. Next base: position 11,807 of record CAZENT010000003.1, read on the forward strand.
CAAATAAAGCCGATAGCGGAAGATTGGAAAAAAATGTATCGTCATATTCTGTAAAGGATTTGCTACAACAAGCAGTTGATAATCAGGGAAGGTTGTTCTTAGACAAAAATATTCAAATTATTGGAATTAATGATATCCCCCCTGAAATTGAAATCGAGGTGGATATGGTGCAGATGACGCAAGTGTTTGGAAATCTTATTAACAACGCGGCCAGTTATTCACCGACAGGAAAAAGTGTTGAACTGGGGGTTGAGCAACAAGGTGAAATGGTGAAAATTTCTGTAAGCGATCATGGAATGGGAATTCCGGAAACGCAACACGACAAGGTGTTCGGAAAATTTTTCCGTGCTGACAATGTGTCAAAAACAATTCCTGGGTCTGGACTTGGATTGTATGTGGCCAAAAGCATGGTGGAGTCGCACGGAGGAAAGATATGGTTTGAGTCAAAGGAAAACTTGGGAACGACCTTCTTTGTAGAATTACCAATTAAACAAAAAAAGAATGGACCAAAAAAAGAAAGTGATGATCGTAGAGGATGACACGGTGCTCGCTAACGCCTTGTCACTTGCCCTTCAAAATGAGGGTTATGAACTTAGCTTGGCGACAGACGGAGAGGAAGCAGAAAGGATGATTAAACAAGAAAAACCTGACCTGATTCTTCTCGATCTATTATTACCAATCAAAAATGGTTTCGAGGTATTAAAAGTGATGCGACAGAATCCAGACACAAAAGATATTTCTGTGATAATCCTGACCAACTTTGAGCAAGAAACAAGCATCAACGAAGGGAAAAAATTAGGAGCCAAGGACTATATCGTGAAGGCAAATGTGGATATTCAGGATGTTCCCGCACTTGTGAAGAAACATCTGCCTGCCTGAAGAGTAAAATAGAGGAATGAAAAATGATTGGGAAAAGAAGGTTTTGGTGGTGATTGTTTTGGCGAGTGTGATTTTGGCCGTGGGAAGTTATGGGTTGATGCCTGACCTGATGGTTACCCATTGGGGTATTTATGGAGAGCCAAATGGCTGGATGGGCCGATTTTGGGGCGTGGCGATGTTTCCCTTGATGAACATCTTGATGCTTGGGCTGTATTTCTTTGTGCTAAAGTTTGAACCAAAACAAGAAAATTTGAATAGTTTTAGAAAAGAGTACGACAAACTGATTTTGTGGATCGTGGGAATTCTGAACTATATCTTTGTATTGAGTTTTGTATATAACTTGGGAATTAAATTTGATATGGGTAAAATGGTGATGCCAGCGCTGGGTTTGCTTTACATTGCGATGGGAACAATTTTGCCGAAAGCAAAACAAAATTTTATGGTAGGAATTAAAACACCATGGACTTTGGCAAGTGAAAAAGTTTGGAAGAAAACTCATGTTTTGGGAGGAAAGCTCTTTATGGTTTCTGGAGTGCTGAGTATTTTGGCGGTGTTTTTACCATCAGTTTGGGGGTTTTATGTGGTGATAGGGTCGGTGATGATAACTACTTTAATTGTGATGCTTTACTCGTGGAGAGAGTATCGAAGAGAGGGCTAAAATAAGGTACAATTTAAGAGGAATTGATACTAATAAAACCCAAAGATGGAAGATCAAGTTGAGGAAATAAAGAGAAAAACAGATATTGTGCAAGTGGTGGGGTCTTATGTGGTGTTGAAAAAGCTAGGAAGACATCACAAAGGGCTTTGCCCCTTTCATTCGGAGAAGACACCGTCGTTCATGGTAAACGAAGAGATGGGACTGTATAAGTGCTTTGGATGTGGTGCTGGAGGAGATGTAATCAAATTTTTAATGGAAATTGAGGGAATTGAGTTTCGAGAAGCACTGGAAAGATTGGCAGAGAAAGCGGGGGTGACTCTGATATCTCGAAGAAGAGATGATAATGATGAACGTTCAAAAATGCTCGAAGTGATGGATTTGACAGCTCGATATTATCACTGGCTTTTGATGGAAGGAAATGCCGGGGCCGCAGCAAGAGAGTATTTAAAGAGTCGTAATATTAGTGAGAAATTAATGGAAACTTTTAATATTGGTTTTGCAATGCAGAGTTGGGAAGGGTTAGTAAATTATTTAGTTAAGAAAAAAGGATACAGTGAAGAGTTGCTGGAGAAAGTGGGGCTAGTGAGCAGAAAATCTCAAGGGGGTGGAGTGTATGATAAATTTCGGGGAAGAGTGATGTTTCCTTTGCAAGACGCAGGTGGAAAAGTGGTGGGATTTACCGGAAGGATATTGCCAGCTCTGGCCAAAGAAGACGAGCCAAAATACATGAACTCACCCGAAACAGCGTTGTATCACAAAGGTAGAATGCTATATGGTTTTTTCCAAGCAAAGAAAGCGATTAGAGAAAACAAAAGGGCGGTTTTAGTGGAGGGACAGATGGATTGTATTAGTTCTTATGCCAGTGGAATTACCGAAACTGTGGCGGTTGGAGGAACGGCATTGACAGATGATCAGATAGAAATGATTGCCAGATTGGCAGACAAAATATACCTATCAATGGACGCCGATGAGGCCGGAAGCGTGGCTATAAAAAGGTCGGTAGAGCTTGCAGAGAAACGTGGTATGAGTATAAAAGTTGTACAGATAGAAGGAGGAAAAGATCCGGATGAAATTGCCCGAAAGTCCCCAGGAAAATGGCGAGAAATGGTGGAGAGGGCGGTAGATGTTTATGAATTTGTAATGAACGGTGCCTTTAGAAAATATGACAGTGAAAAGATTGAAGATGTCAAAAAAATATCTGAAGAGGTGGTGCCGTTTTTAGCAAAAATACAGAATAATATTGTGAGAGAAAAATGGGCGAAAAAATTTGCAGATAGACTAGGGGTTGATACAAAAGTAGTAACGGGAGAAATAGAAAAAAATATATCCGGAAAACAAGACTATAAAAATAGTAAGTTAGAAAACAAAGAGGTGTTTGAAGAAAAAAGAATAATAAAACTGGCAAGACGATTAATCGGACTACTAATTTTGAGACAAGAAGCGGTGACGGCGGTTGCACCTTGGTTTACTGGGGTGAATGTGGCCGGTGCCGAAGGAAAATTGATTTCATGGCTTTTGGAAAAAAGAGAGACACAGCCAGTGGAAGAGTTGGTTAAAAATATTCCTGAAGAACTACGTGATGTGGCGGGAGAGTCCTATATGGCAGAGGACTCAGAGGATGTGCCAGGTCAAAAAGAAGTTGAAGAAGCGGCTGTTTTGCTGTTAAGAGAGATAATTCGTGATCGAAAAAAAGAGTATATGGCAGAGATGAATATTGCTCGACAAGAGAAAAATGAAGAAAAAGAAGACGAAATATTTGCAAAACTAAATGAGCTGAACAAGAAAGAGAGTAAGGTAATCGCGTTTTTGGGTTGATTTTACGCTCTTTTGTGGTAAGCTAATGGAGACTATTATGGCTGAAAACAAAGGCACTCTTCCCATACAACAAAAAATCAAAGCAATACTCGAGCTCGGAGCTGAGCAAGGCTTTGTAACCCAAGATGATATTTTGGTGTATTTTCCTGTGGCTGAAGATGAAGTAAATGATTTGGACTATCTTTACGAGCTTCTTTTTAAGGAAGACATCGACGTTTTTGAGAGTGTTTTGTCTGGGCAGGACGCAGAAATTATTGAGGCGACTAGTGATCTGGAAAAGGAGCTTGAGTCTCTTTCTAAACTGGAAGACACTGAAGTTAACGATCCAGTTCGGATGTATCTTAAGGAAATTGGCCGTATTCCATTGTTGAAACGCGAACAAGAAATTTCATTGGCTCAGAAAGTGGAAAGAGGCGACAGATATGCCAAAGACATGCTTACAAAGAGTAATCTGCGTTTGGTGGTTTCGATTGCCAAGAAATACATGGGCAGAGGTATGAGCTTTTTGGACTTGATTCAAGAAGGAAATAAGGGGCTTATCCGTGCAGTCGAGAAATATGACTGGACAAAAGGATTTAAATTCTCTACTTACGCAACCTGGTGGATTCGCCAAGCAATCACTCGTGCTATCGCAGACCAAGCCAGAACGATTCGTATACCGGTACACATGGTGGAAACGATCAATAAGCTAATTCGAACTCAAAGAAAATTAATGCAGGACTTGGGCCGTGAACCCACAGATGAGGAAGTGGCCTCAGAGTTGGAAACAACGCCGGAAAAAGTGCGTGAGATTTTGAAAATTGCCCAGAAAACAACTTCTTTGGAAACTCCTATCGGTGATGATGAGGACTCGATGCTCGGGGACTTCATTCCTGACGAACGACAAGCCACTCCTTACGAGTCAACTTCGAAACAACTGATGCACGAAAACTTGGAAGAGGCTTTGGGAAGCTTGACTGAGCGAGAAAGTAAGGTTCTGCGTATGAGATTTGGTTTGGATGGCAGTAAGCCTTTGACCCTGGAAGAGGTAGGAAAGGTGTTTGGAGTAACACGTGAGCGCATTAGACAGATTGAGAGTAAGGCTTTGCGCAAGCTCCGACATCCATCACGAAGAAGAAAGCTGCAGGACTATTTGGACTAACGTCCGATGGAGTGGCTTGGTTTACCTGGTACTTGATGGTGTTGAGGACAACGAGCGTGATAGCCTTCTTTGGCATCTCCAATGAGAACAATGGGGTCGGTGTAATTTGCCGGCTGACCATCGATTAGTCTTTGAGTTTTGGTGGCGTTGGCTCCACATATTTCACCATCAACTATTTCAGTACAAATGGCTGTAGGTTTCTCGATTTCGTCACTAAGAGCCAGAAGGATGGGCATAGAGCCAAAAGGGTCTCCTTTGAAATCTAGCGAAAGTCCGGCAAAAATGACACGGATGTCGGCCTCGAGGAGAGCTTGAACGACTTGAATAATATCCTCATCAAAAAATTGAATTTCATCGAAGGCGACAACGTCGGTGTCTGGCTTGAGATAGTCGACAATGTCGAAAGGGGATTTGATGACATATGCCTCATGTTCTGCACCGGAGTGAGATTTGATTTTGTCAGTGATACCCCAGCGATTATCTAGTGCGGGTTTGAAAACAAGAACGTTTCTGCCAGCAATTTCTGCTCGGCGAATTTCTTTAATGAGAGTATCTGTTTTTCCGGCAAACATGGAACCTGAGATGCCTTTTAAGGTTTCGGTCATGGCCTCATTATGGCAAATATTGAGAGGGTGAGCAAGGATAAAATTTGACAAAATAGAGAAATTGACTGAAGATGAGGTGTGTTAATACAATTATTGATAAACGCGATTGGGTTTTTTATTACAGCGAAGATCGTTCCCGGTTTGAAGATTGAAAATTGGGAAACCTTGGGAGTGGTGGCGGTGGTTTGGGGAGTGTTGTCGATTATCCTGAAACCAGTGCTAATTTTGTTAACTTTACCGGTAAATTTCTTAACTTTGGGACTGTTTACATTTGTTATAAATGCAGGGATGATTATGCTGATGGGGGAGATAGTGCCAGGATTTGGGGTAAAAAACTTTGGGACAGCTCTGTTGGCGGCGATTGTTTTGTCTCTTTTGAACGTGGTTTTGGGGAAACTGAGATAGATGAGTTGTATTATGGGGTTTTAATTGATAGAATATAGGTTGAAATAAAATTCTTTGAGGAGGTGCTCTTTGAAACAAAAACTTTCATTGTTAAGGAAAATAGCAGAATCTGCGTGTCGATATCTGATTGTGAATGTTGGGGGAGAAAATTTTGATATCGGCTCTTCAGGTGAGTTTGTGGAAATTGTTCATACGCAGAGCCGTGACTATGTCGAAGCCGACACTGTGTCTGAAATGGCCGATTTTTTCTGCAAACATACAGTTTATAAACTTGCGGTAAATGATTGCCAGCTATATATTCAGGTGGTTCAGGAGGCAATGGAGTATGCATTAACTCCTGCTGTGGGCATGGATAAAGCCTCGATGAAAACTCTGATTGAATCGTTCATGGAGACTCAACCTGAAGAATGTGAAGCGTTTTTGAAATATTTGAAAACAATTTAGATTTTTGGGCACCGAAAGGTGCCCATTTTGTTGGAAATTCAATAGTGCATTGCACGATTGGCTATAAGTTTGATAAAATAGCCATGTTCGTTAAATATTCCCCTGTAGCTCAGTTGGTATGAGCGCCTCCCTGTAATACGTAAACTTGCAGCGCTCGGAAGCAATTCCGAGTGGAAAATCGGGTTAATTGTCGGGAAGCCTGTTGGCCGTAAGGTCATGGTAATCCGCAGCCAAGCCTATCGCATTTGCGATTTGAAGGTTCAGAGACTATACGCCTGACCTCCCTTTGGGAGGATGAGATAGCCCAAGCCTCTTCGAAAGTTGAGGGCACTTGTAAGGAGGATGTCGCAGGTTCGAGCCCTGCCGGGGGAGCCAGAGTTGACTATCGGCATAATTTAAGATTGTGTCGAAGGGTTTTATAGCGTCAAATCGGACTTTTTTACCTTCTACTCTAAGGTTCGATAGTACGAGCTTAACTAACTGCCTTCTTTCTTCCACTTCCGAACTTATAAATAAATCGTACGCTCGATTTGCCAGTTCTAGTAGGTATTTAGCCGTAATATAGTAGTTATCTTCGGCTTCTTGTAACATACCTAGCCGTGTATCAATGTTTGCGATTTGTTCTCGAAACGATTGATAAAACTTGTCATATTCGCTATCAGTAATACGCCCGTCTAAGCGGTCAAGGTAAAGTTTTTCTAGCCTTTTGGCGTACACTTCGTGTTCTTGTGTAAGCTGGCTGTGCTGTTTGTCCCTAAATTCGACTTTATTTTCGTGGGTTGTGCGTAGAGTTTCGACTATTTGTTGCAAAATATGTTCTGGTACTTGTAGCTTCTTGAATACGTTTCCAATTTGCTCGGTTATGTTATCTTCCCGTAACCAATCGGCGCCGTGTTTGCCGTTGTATTGAGTGCAATGGTAGTAAACGTGCCCTTTGTGCTTTTCGGGCGTTACTGATAAGCCACAATGCCCGCAACGAAGTAGCCCTCGGTAAATATAAGGTTTACCCGCATATTTGAAGCGCTTTTTATTAAACCCTGCTTTAATTTGTTGGACTTGGTCGAAAAGCTCTTTGGTAATAATCGGCTGATATTTATGAGGATAAGTTTTCTTATTCCAAGTCATAATGCCGTAGTAAAAATGGTCTTTTAGTACCTTATCCAAAAAACCCTTAGACCAATTAAGGTTATATTCTTCTTTTAGCTTTAGGCGTACTAAATCCATTGAGTAACTTTGTGTGGCATACCACTCATAAACTTTTTGAACGATACGGGAAGCGTAGTCGTCGACAACAATTTCGGTTTTATCTTTATCAATGGGTTCTCGTTTGTAGCCGTATGGCGGTTTTGTAGGATATGTACCGCTTCTAAGCATTTGTTCTTGTGCCCGTTTTACATTGTCGCTTATAGCGTCGGAATAATACTTAGCAAGACCTAAGCTAATACTGAAATTAAACTTTTCGACTGCGGATAACTGGCTATTTATTACTTGTCCGTCTGAAACAAAATGTACTTCGACTTCGTCTTTAAGTGCCTTTTCATAGAGTAGGGAAACCCGCTTGTCGAAGATATTGCGGGATAAGCGGTCTACTTTATCAAAGCAAACGACGACTTTTTCTTTTTGCTCGATTACATAGTCGAGGATATTATCAAAGTCGTTACGCTTAGTTTTGTAGGCACTTTCGTCAAAGCTGAATTTCTTAATAATCGTAAATCCTTTATTCTGGCAATGCTTTTCCATACGGGCAATTTGCGCCGGCAAAGAATTACCCGCTTCTTTTTGTTCTTCTGTGCTAACCCGTGCGATTATGATTGCTTTCATAGCTCTACTTGGACTTCCAATTTTTATCTAATCTAGTTCTGTTTATTTTTTGTAGGTTTTGTTGCTGTTGTTGCAACCTGTCAAAAGCACCTTTTACAATACTTTTGTGGTCTTGGTCGGTATTCTTAACAAAATAATCGAAAAGGCTTTGCCAATCCTTAAACTCTAATTCACTAGGTTTGCTGTTAGCATTAAAGCCGATTTGTTTTACCAATCTAAGCATTGTTTCCCGACGCAAGACTTTTGATAAGCCCTCAATGACATTAGGCTGAAACTGGTTATATGTGTAGACAATAAAATCTTCAAATAGTCGCTTATAGTTTGCGCTAACTAACGGATTGCTTCTTTTTTCAATCCGCATTAAAACAATATCGACCATTGGTTTGGGAAAGAAGTCGTTTTTATCAAAGTTGTGAACTATTGTCATATCAAACCACGGTTTTAGTAGAGTGGCTAACTGGCTGTTTTTACTGTCGTAGGGCTTGCCTAGGAATTTCAAAGCGGCTTCTTTCTGCAATATGAGGTATGTATCTGCTGGTGGATTTTGTACTTCGGTTAGCTTTTTTATGACTGCTGACGTTATGTTAAAAGGGATATTTGAAAATACTTTATAAGGGTAGTTTGGTAAAGGATAATCCAGAAAATTACCAAGTCTTACTTCTACGGATTTAATACCTTCTAACCTATGTTCGAGCTTGCCAAACAGGTTACTGTCTATTTCAAAAGCGATAACCTTACCGCTTGCCTTAATTAGTTCGTCGGTTATGACCCCTTGTCCCGCACCAACATCAAAGACAGTATCGTCCTTGGTTATAGTGGACTGGCTTATTAACTTGGCTACCAGCCCTTTATCTTTAAGAAAATTTTGTGAATATGCAATTCGTTTTCTCATATAATTTTTTTGCGCCTGCCTTCGTCTAAGAAACTGTTTAAGTCCGCTTCTTTTATGCGGTACTGCTTACCTGCTTTATATGCCTTTAATTTGTCTGCTTGTATCCAACGATAAACGGTAAGATAGGCTACCTTTAACATTTTTGAAACGTCGTAAATGGAAAAGTATTTATCTTCTGTCATATTAGTTATATTTATCATTATTTAACATTATACCTTGAAAATCAACGAGTTTAAGCGACTGAAAACTGTTTAAGTGTTGTCGAACTACATTAAGCGGGCTAATGGTGGAAGGTAGATTTATCTTTTTGGCGTCGGATATAAGACGATACCAAGTTCGTTGACTGTAACCGTTAAACATTGTCCTTAGCTCTCGTGGTGTCATTGTGTCGAATACCTGCTTCAACCCGTAGAGCTGTATGGTGCGTTTTAAGCCTAATTTGGGATTGCGAATTATTAAATCGGCGAGTAAGGACTTGGGACTACTTGGTTTGTAGTCAAACAATGGTAGCCTTTTACCTTCTAGCTCGTCGAGGTAGTGAAGTAATACTTTTTGCGAAACATCTTGGCTAAATAGGTTTTGGAAGGTAAGGTCTGAATTGATACCTAACGTACGGAATAGTTGACCGATTTTTTGCCGTTTATTTAAGCGAACTTCTATCCGTAGGATTTCCAATCGCTTACGTGCTTGGAAGCTATCAAACAAACTTAATTGTAAAGTACTGTCGTTTTCAATTGCTCGTTTTTCGCTTTTCCTTGCCATTTCCAAGTCTTTTATCTTGTCGTAAAATGCTACTTCGTACGAGTTGCTGTGCCATTTGAAGCTGTGTCCGTCGTTTCGGTAATCGGTTTGGTTAATATCAAGCGAAAGTTTAATGTTGGCTTCTTTTATCTTACTTATCAAATAATGTGGAGTTGTGCCGTCGGTAAGGGGTATATTTTTGGAATAATGAACGGCAGAAACGGGTGCGGAAAGTAGGAGCTTATGAAATACTCTTATACCCATTGTTTTAAGTACTTCTTCTAGCTTATCTATCACAAGAGGAAAACTGTCGTCTGTTAGCTCGTCAAAGTTATTGCCAAATAAGAGCTTGGGAGCAGAAAATTCTATGGATAAAGTGGCCTCTTGCCTACCTGTTGTATTAAATCTTTTAGTCATAGTTAATCTTGGTTTATAAATACCGTTTATTAGCTCTGTTTTTGTCGGGTTTTGTACTAATGTAAAATAACCCCGCAAGGCATTTTGCGTTTCTTTTTGAAAATATGTTTTATCGGTAACCCAAAACATATCTTTACTAAGCAATAGTTTTATTGTGTCCAACATACATTTTCATTACTTCTTCAAACTTAAAAATAATCGCTTGTTCGATTTCTTCTGCTATCGCACGGTTAATCGGGTAAAAGATATTGAAATTGCCATTTGTAGCTTTTCGGGTAGGGTAGGTTAAGCGGTAGCCACCTTGTGGTCGGGTATAAATTCCAATAGAGCCTAAATGAAAGCAGTTATCAAAAACAAAACTGGCAAAGCCCACAAGCCCGTCTTTGGGATTAACTGGTACTATTTGAATTTCACTTATTCGCTTTTGCATACGTTTTCGTTACGTTTACCCGTCGGTCAATTTGTATAAGTAAGGAAAAGAAGTCAGTTAGCCGTTTTAGTTCATTAGCAGGCATAACCGCACCTTGTTTCAGGGTTTGCGGTTTGTTTTCTGGCTTGTCGACTTTGCAGTTTTCCATTAAGCAAAGTCTATGAAACGAGGTGTTAGGTGAAGTTGTATTGCAGTTAGCTAACTATTAGCTAATGCGGAAACTAGAAGTATTTGGGGTTTATCTGAACGGTTGATTTATTGAAAATTAGCAGGTCGTTTATACCAATCTTTAAGGCTATGTGCTTTTGTAAACCGTCACAAGCAGGGTAAAACTTGTCTTTGTTTTCCTTGGTTAGGTCGGCGTCTTTGGTGTCCTCAATTTCTTCAATAACTTCGTCCCACGACCACTCTTTCGTTTTGCTTTTATCGTCTTTAAGTAGCAGTTCAAGGATTTTGGCTCGGAAACTTTCTTTATTTAGTTTTACTTGCTTGCCTTCTACTACCAAAATACCCTTTTTGGGTTCATAGCTTAATTTGGCAGGCGTAACGGGTGTTGCTGTCTTATCTATGGCTATTTCTTCTTTCTTTTCGGCTTGTTTATTTCGTTTAACATATTCGGCTTGAATAGCCCGATAAAAATCGTCGAATTTGGTTAAGGAAATAAGGGTTACCGTAACTTCTGTATCCCAACGGTGAAAAGCGCTATTGTGCTTAAACTCTTGAATAACACCTTGTTCTTGTAGATATTTAAGGCTATCCCAACGGGTTTCGCAGTATTTATCCCGCATACCGATTGTATCGGCTGGGAAAAGGGCGCTAAAACGAATAAGGGACGGTAACAGGTGGATTGTAACGACTGTTTTATGGGTTAGCTGTATTTGCTCGTTTATATCCAAAACTACGTCGTAAATCCGAAGCATATTGATATAGTCGATATTTGAAATGCTGGTCTTATGTTTTAACAAGTATCTTTCGTACCAATCGTCAAAAGTGTCTAGTATGTCTATTTGGAAGTAATTTTTTGTTCCTTCCTGTATTTCTACTGTTTGGGCAAGTTTGCCTTGTGAAGTAGTTTTCTTATCGACTTTAATTATCTTTTCGTCGTCTTGTAGCTGTAAAAGAATGTCATAGGTCATATCCAATCCCACACGGGATAAACCATTACCTTGCCCGAAGTACATTTTTGTAAGGCAGTCTTTGCGGCTAAATTGTTTGGCTTCCTTAATTGCTTGAACGACTATTTCTAGTTTTTCTTCGTACGTCATAGGTCATTACTTTTTCAAAAAATCGGTTAATCACTAACTTTTCTTATCTTATATGCTCCTGCTTTTTTGCCTGAAACTAAGGTATCGTAGCGCTTTATAAGATTAAGCTCATTTGTAAACTTATTTAATAGCGCTTCCATTAATTCCTTTTGAGCTGTTAATAACACCAAAACCCCGTCTTTCCTAAGAAGACGGCTAAATTCCTTCAACATATCCTCATAAAAGCGTTCAAGGTTTAGTTCTTTGCCACTATGTAAACCCCAAGGCGGGTCGGTAACGATTTTGTCAATCGACCCTTTACTAAAATTTGTCAGTTGTAGGGCGTTCCAATTACCCATAACGAAATTACCTCGAATTTTTCTAACCTTTGCCTTTATCTTTTCGATTAGTTTTTTATCGTTATCGCTGGCATATACAGCCTTAAAAGGAAAACCTAGCATTCTTGTGATTGGAATAGACCCAGACCCGCTAAAAGGGTCAAGAAAAGTATCGTTTGCGGTTGGTTCTGATATGAGGCAAAGAAGATAAGCTAGTTCGGGGTATAGCTCGCCTTTTTCAAGCGTCTTTTCGTAATTCGGGCGCTTAGTAAAGCGTAACCCGAATAAACCGAAACCTTCCCGACGGGTTGAAAAAAGAAACTCAACGTCAGGCAGGCTTCTATTTAGTGATAAATAATTCCCACGGGATATATTTTCTTCTAGTCTTTTTCTTAAATTGTTATCCATTTTTACCGTTTGATTTTCGCTCATTGCCATTACTCGAAACTTAGCCCTTTGACCCATAAGTGGGTTGCGAAGGATAGGGGTTAAACGACTGTCATTTGCGACCTGCTTAACCATTTCTTGAATAGGATTACTACCCAGTTTAGGGAAATGTCTTATTAGTAAGAAGGAATTATTTAAGAAGCGTAATCGTTTAATAGCGTCAATATCGGCACTAGTTTTATAGACCACTAAGCCGTCGGCAATTAAATCAATCTGAACGTCTTTTAAGTGCTTCCCTAAATTTTCTTTAATGACGTCGGTAAAACCAGTAATAAAGGTCGAATAATACGTTTTCATATCATTTGCTATTTTATCATTATTTAACATTTGGTTATAATGATTAGTATGTTAAATATAATTAAGCCGCCTAGATTAAATCGAGGGGATACTATTGGGGTTGTAGCCACTTCTTTTCCGTTTCCGACTGATACGCAAAGCGATTACTTCTTACGCTATAAAAAGGCTGTGAGTGAGCTAGAAGAAATGGGATTTAAGATAAGGGAAGGTAAAAACCTACGAAAGACAAAATGGTGGTTTGCTGGAACGCCACAAGAACGAGCGGATGATATTAACGGAATGTTTGCAGACAAAGAGGTAAAAGCAATAATAGTTCACGACGGCGGTCAATCTGCTATAGCTACCCTAGAACACATTGATTACGAGCTTGTTAAATCCAATCCCAAGCCGTTTATGGGTTTTAGCGATATAACAAACATACTTATCGCTATTTTTACAAAGACGGGATTAGTTGGCTTCCATATGGATTTGTTGACTTATGGTTTAGGCGGTGTGTGGACGGGGTTTACCACGGAAGTAAAAGAACAAGCACGGACAATGTTTACGGAGGTATTAACTTCGACAAATCCTATTGGTAACAGAAAACAATTTACACCTTGGCAAGATTGGCGGTCTGGAACGGCAGAAGGTATGTTGTTTGGAGGCAATTTAAGTATGTTATCTTCCTTAGTAGGAACTAGGTACTTTCCTAAGTTAGAGGATTTGCGAGGTTGTATATTCTTTTGGGAAACTGACAATACACAATCCTACCGAATTGAAAGAGGGTTATATCAGTTAAAGTATGCGGGGTTGTTTGAAGTAATATCGGGTATGGTTATCGGGAAACTGCCTGATATTAAAAGGACGGCTTGGGAAGGTTTTACTGAACCAACGCCCCAAGAAATAGTTATGGAGGTATTGCAGGTTTTTAATTTTCCTATTTTGGCGGAAGTGGATTACGGTCATAAATCTATCAATACGCCAATGCCAATAGGTTTACAGGCAAAAATTGACGCTGATAGCTTAAAGTTAGAAGTACTTGAAGCCGCAGTATCTTAAAGAGTATTAAAAGCAGGCTGTATTTTGAAACTATCATATACTGTTTGGATATTTTGTAAGCTAAACCCAAACTCTATTTTACGGTTACAGAATGCGTCTACTAGGCGGAGCTAGCTATTTTTGAACCTGAATTTTATATACCCCGTCTCGGACTGGAGAACTTTTGTATAATATGTTTATGGAATCAAAAAAAATATTATTAATTGGTTATTCAGGCGGTATTGGTTATAAAACTACGGAAATTTTATTGAAAGAAGGATATTCGATAATTGGTACTTTCAGTAAGCAGTCAAAAAAAGAAAATTTTTTTGGAAAAGATTTTCAGAAAATACAACTAAACCTTAATAGTTACGAATCAATAAACAAATTTTATCAATCTTTAAGAGAACAAAATTTTTATGCCATTGTTAATTGTGCAGGTATTGTTAAATTTGAAGATTTATCTCTGGAAGATAATATAAAAAATTGGGATGAAACTATAGCAGTCAATCTTTCAAGTAATTTTTATATAGCCAAATTATTTAAAGACAATATAGAAAATGATGGTCGTTTTCTTATGATTAGTTCTACTGATTCATATTTTGGTGGTTCTATTACTGCTGCTTATGCCGCTAGCAAGGCTGGTATAAATTCATTAACTAAGTCTTTATCTTTACAATTCCAGGATAAAAAAATAAGAGTTAATTCAATTGCTCCTGGTTGGGTATCTACCCCGATGATTGAAGGAAATAATCCAGAGTTTTATAAAAAATTAGCAGAAGCTAATCCACTCAAAAAAATTGCTAATCCAGAAGACATCGCTAGTGTAATCAAGTTTTTGTTATCTTCAGACGCAGATTACCTAAATGGTCAAGTGATTACTGTTGATGGTGGATATACAAATCAAGACCCAACTTTAATGATAGAAGAGGAAACCAAATAAAACCTAAATTCTGCACACAGAGGTCCTGATTGAGTCGTTCGTCCGCCGGAGCTTCAGCGAAGGAGACCAAGGCGGGGAACAAATTGGAATCAGACCTTTTTTGAACCTAAAATAGGTTCTAACTTTTCATACCCCGTATTGGACTAAAGAACCTTTGATAAAATTAGGTTATGAAAAATGTTTTAATTCTTCATGGTACTGATGGTTGCCCAACTGAAAATTGGTTTGACTGGTTAAAAACTAAATTAGAAAAAAAGAGTTAGAAAGTTTGGGTTCCGCAATTACCTGGTGCTAATAGACCCAATATTCAAAGATATAATGATTTTTTACTTGCCAATGATGATTGGAAATTTAATGAAGAAAGCGTTCTAATTGGTCATTCATCTGGCGCAGTTGCAATACTCGGATTATTGCAAGCTTTACCCGAAGGTGGAAAAGTTAATATCTGTTATCTAGTTGGTTCATTCAAAAACAACCTTGGTTGGGATGCCCTTGATGAATTATTTTTAGAACCATTTAATTTTGATTTAATAAAAACTAAGGCAAACAAATTTGTGTTTATCCATTCTGATAACGACCCTTATTGTCCACTTGAACATGCTCAATACCTTTCTGAAAAATTAGATGGTGAATTGATAGTAAAGCCAGGCCAATTTCATTTTAGTATCAAGACAGCGGGGGATAGGTACAGAGAATTTCCTTTTTTGCTTGAAAAAATTGTTGGAAAGTAATCGTTAATTACATACTGAGGTCCTGATTGACTCCAAGGCGGGGAGCAAATTGGAACTTAATATACCCAAGTAATACAGCCTATGACAACAAGTTTTTATAATAAAGTAGCGGATAAATTCGGAAGCTATCATACTGGAGCAAGATGTACTAAAGAATATCCAAATGGCGAACCTGAAGAAGTATTTAAAGAAAAATTATTAGAACTAAGTGGCAAAGATAAAGTAGCTCTAGATGTGGGTTGTGCAGATGGCCGTTTTACACTTTCCGTTGCTTCAAGCTTTCAAAAAATTATCGCAATTGATTTATCTACAGGGATGCTTGAAGCTGCCAAGAGGAATAAGAAAGATCAAGGAATTGACAATGTAAGTTTTGAGGAACAAGACGCAAGCAAAACGAACTTCACAGATTCTAAGTTCGATATCATTTATAGCAGACGGGGCCCAACACTATTTCAAGAATTCCATAGGTTACTAAAGTTAGGTGGTTATTTTGTAGGAATAAATATAGGAGAAAAAGATTGTGTTGAAATCAAGAAAATATCTGGCAGAGGTCAGGGATTTGGTGAATGGAATAGCTCAAGATTGGAAGCTGATAAACATAGATTGGAAAAGGAGGGCTTTGAGGTTATTTTTGCTCAAGACTATTCTTATGATGAATATTTTGCATCTCTTGAAGATTTAGATTTATTCTTGCAGGGAGTACCAATTTTTGAAGATTATGATTCCGAAAAAGACAGGAAGTATATAGAAGAATATGTGGCGAAGTTTAAAACAGATAAGGGAATTAGATTTCCACGGCATAGAGTTGTTAATGCCGCTCAAAAGATTTAACTGAGATTTCAGGCGGTAGCAGTAATTACATGGGAAGGACGGACTTTCTCTATTTCCTCTCTGATTTGAGCAACAAGCCTAAAGTCTGAAAAAGTCTTGATGGATTCGGCAAGCTCACCACAAGTATGAGACAATTGAGTGGTTATATTAGAGTTACGATTCTCGAGCAAATTAACTTTGACTTTGACGTCTATCTTGTTCTTTGAGATTATTAATCCATGGAAGATGATAATCTTGTTATAGAAAAAAGAAATATTGTTCCTGAGTGGTTAGTTACAGTGACTCCACTTTCAAAATATTTAGCAATGGCTTTGTTTGTTACACTGCCCTTTATTGGATTTATTCTTGGGATGAACTACCAAAAGGCGATTAGTTCTGTAGCGAGTCCCTTAGATGTAACGAAATAATTGATTGACTGGAATTGTCAGTTAAGGCGAAAAAGTACGAAAATCGACCCAGGGAGCGAGCATACTATAATGAATTGATGAAGAGAGTCATTTTCTTGAATTGTCTGATGAACGTTGTTTTTGCTGCAGTTTTTGTTTTCTTGAATTCTTGGGCGCTGAAGAATAATTTCGAAGAAACATTTGTGTTCCTATCTTTTTTGTGTGGTGCGGTCGCTATATTTGGGAATGCAATATTTGTTTTCTTGTTTTGTAAAAAATATTTTTCAATATTTGTATAATCCACTTATGACGGTAAATAAGATGGATATGGCTAAAAAGCTTGAAATAACGGTTGAAAAAACGATAGAAGCAATTGCCAGAATCCAACGATTTGTTGTTAAGTATGGATCTGATTTGAATAAAGAGCAGATAGAACGAATATTGAATAAGCTTGAGGAATTGCAAAACGGTTTGACTTTCGACCAAAAAAATGAATAAAAAGCTTATTGCTCCGTGCGGAATGAATTGTGGGCTTTGTCTTCATTTCTTGAGAGAGACGAATAAATGCCCCGGCTGCGTTAGTGGAAGGAAAGTAAATGGCAGATGTATTAAATGTGGGATAAAACTCTGTAAAGAAAGAAAAGGCGAGTATTGTTTTGGTTGTGATAAATTTCCTTGCGATAGATTGAAACGATTAGACAAGAGATATCAAGATAAATATGGAATGAGCGAAATCGAAAATTTAGAGAATATTAAGAAGAACGGAATAGAGAAGTTCGTTATTGGCGAGGAGAAAAGATGGGTTAATTCTAAGGGAACGTTATGCGTTCATGACAAAAAAAGGTACCCCGAAAAATCTTAAACACTTCGAGAATTGACCCGGCTGGCGAGTGAAGTTAATGTGCGCGATTTTTTCTTATAATAAATGGAGTCCAGATAGGATTTGGATTTATTGTATACTTTCGTTGTGGGAGAAACAGGCATGGAAATATCAGAAAATGGTTCGAGTTTTGTTCCGGAAACGGGCGTAAAAACTGAAATTGATCAAACAGATCTTATTATGAGGATAGCGACGAGTGAAGATGTAAATGATTTACTTATTTGGGATGAAGAAGCAAAAAAAGCATCGACGGGGGACGGATACTCTTCAGAAAGAACTCAACAGAGAAGAAAAGAGTTGCAAGAAATGATAACTAACCCTGACTGTATTATTCGGATTGTTGAAATAAATGTGAATACTGAAGATAATGGTTTACATAAAAAAGCAATTGGAATGGTTATAGCAGAAAAATATGTTCAACATAATCCAATAAAATTTATAGGTGAACCGTATATATTAGAAGACATTGCGAATCGAGATATAGAGCCTTTGACATTAAATCAGATAGAACAATTTATTAAGAGTCCCAATAGGGTTCACCTATTGTCAACGGCAATTAGCCCGGAGTATCGTGGGCAAGGTATTGGAACGAAAACAATAAACCTTTTGTTTGATGAGCTTTCTAAGTCTGGAGCAGAAGTAATAACCTTTGATACCGGAGTAGAGAATCTGGCATTACAAAAAACAGTTAAGGATGCCACTTATATCAAGGCTGAAGATCAAAACTTGGGATACACAAACAATCGTCTGTTTGGTGTTAAAAAATTGTAGATGATTTTGTTGAGAAGGTTTGTTTGTGTAAATAATCTAAATATTTTTTTACTGCTTTTATTTAATGGGAAAACCATTTCTTACAACACTTGAAAAACAGGCTTTCCCACTCTGGTAACATTTAGTAATGACCAATGTTCAGTTTTGGATCGTTCTTGTGTACGAACTAATCTCGTTACTGGTGATGATCAAAGGATTTTTTGAGGTATACAAAAAAGATAATGCTTTTGGTGGGGGATCGGTACTGTTGTTTTTACTTGGTGTATTTGTTTGGGGAGACGCAGTAATCATAGGTGCTTTTTGGATTTTGACAATGACTATTTGTCTATTACTGAATGATTGGAATTTGTTTTTACTTGTTATTTCTTTGTTTTGGATCGTTAGAAGTGTCGGAGAAATAGCTTACTGGATTGGCCAACAGTTTTCCCCAATTATGCGTAATCCGCCGAAAAATTTAATGGGATATAGGTGGTTTAAAAATGATTCGATATGGTTTGTCTATCAAGTGTTTTGGCAATGCGTATTGGTTATCTCGATTACTGCCAGTATATATCTTGCGAATCAGTGGGTCAGAAAATAGTCCGATTTGGTAATCATGTATTTAGATATAAAATACAGAATATGGGTGATTTAGACATTTCGGGTAAAGAAAATAAAATAAAAATTAAAAAGATGTTTTATGATGACCTACAGAAAGTTGGGAAAGATAAACCTCTGGGATAATTGCCGTTAGACACAATAAAAAATTGCAATCATGAAGATCCAATTGAGGTTATGAGAATTGCAAAAGAAAAGGGTTTTTATGTTGAAATTCTTCGTAGCCCAGAAAATTATCTAACTGAAGTGTTGATTCCGGCGCATAGAAAATTTGTTCTTCCTCAAAAACAATTTGCTAAATTAATACTCGACTCAACTAAACCAACTAGTGAGTTAGTAGAATTGTCTTTGGCATATATTCTAAATAGTTCTTGAGGTTTTGTTGGATGAGGAACTTTAAGTGACCTGTGGTATCAAAAGACCAGCATGTTTGGTGTTTGATAAATTTGTGTATAAAATGAAGATAGTGATAGATAAATTAATTTATTGGTCACCAAGAATATTGGGAGCTATTTTTATTTTATTCTTAATGATGTTTTCTCTCGACATATTTATGCCTGGATTGTCTGCAGGGCAAAAAGCTGTTGGCTTGTTTGTGCACAATATTCCTGCGTTGGTTTTATTGGTTATTTTGATAATTTCGTGGAAACGAGAAATAGTTGGAGGAGTTGTATTTGTTTTGGTGGGGATAATTTATTTGCTAATGCAAATAATGAACCCCGCTTTTGAATGGTACCAACTGCCCTGGTCATTTATTATTGCCGGTCCGGCATTGCTTATCGGCGTGTTGTTTATTATCAGCAGAGACAGAAAACGATATCAAGGATTATGTCGGAAGAAAAATGATAAAAATGATTAAGGGTATCCTAAGAAAACCGCAGATACAGACAGCTTGGTGGGTTTTGAGACTGGGTTTGGCCTCTCTCTTTGCACCACTTCTTGGCGTTGTAAATGGTTTTCTGCGCAGAGTTTTTGATCCGGGTACTGTAAATGGAAATGTAGGAATACCAACTGGATTTTTGATAGTTATGATTGCGATGGCATTATCCTTGTCTGCGATTGTGATTGGTGTTCGTGTGTACAAAAGAGGTGAGAGGTCTTGGATTTTGTGGACAGGTTTTGTGCCGGCATTACTAGTTGCTTTGTTTTGGACCTTTATGATTATTGGAGAACTATTGTTTCCCCATTATTTGATTTGAACGAATTTGTTGCAAATATTTTGAAGTAGAATAGTTTTATGTGGACTTGTCCCAAATGCGAAAGAATTTTTGAAAAAACTGGCCAGATGCATAGCTGTCGAAAAATATCTCTTGAGGAACATTTTAAGAACAAGGAAAAGGCCAAAGAAATATTTGATTATCTATTCGAGACCGTTAATCAGGAAATTGGAAAATGTAAGATAATTTCACTTCCGGGCTGTATCCATTTGTTTGGTAATTATGATTTTTTGGCAGCTTTACCCAAAAAAGATAGCCTCGAAATTAGGTTTAGTCTGAATCGAAAACTTGAGAATCCAAGAGTAATACAAGCAGTATTGGTGTCAGCAAAATAATATAAGAATTGCATTGAAATTTATCAAAAAAAAGAAATCGACTCTGATTTAATTGAATTGATAAGCGAGGCTTATAAATAATTAAAAGAGAGAAAAACGGTATTGACAAAAATTGGCACTCGTACTATATTAGTGCTAATAATACTAATTAATCATGCGAAAGGTGGTGAATAAATATGGCTTTCGATTTGATACCAAGTAGATTATTGTCATTCCCTTCATTGAGAATGCCTTCAATTTGGAACGATGAGGATGATTGGATGACAACACCAATAGCATCTAGTGGACTATCTGTTTCTGAGGACGAAAAAAATGTTTATGTAGAAGCTGCTGTCCCCGGAATTGATCCAAAAGATGTGGAAATTACTTTCCAAGACGGATATTTATGGATCCGTGGAGAAAGTAAAGAAGAAGAAAAAGACAAGGCGAAAAAGTATTATCGCCAGTCGAGTAAATCGTTCTCGTATCGTGTGGCAGTTCCTGGAGAAATTAATGAAGAGGTGGAGCCTGAAGCTTCCAGTAAAAATGGAGTGATGATGGTGACCTTTGCAAAATCTCCAAAGAAACAACCCAAAAAAATCCAAATTAAGGCTAAGTAATTAGGCTTTTTAGAACACTCCGCTCTTTGGGGCGGAGTGTTCTGTGCTCATAAAGTTATTTATTTGAGCATATCACATGATGTTTGATGGCGAAATAGGGGTGAAGAAGATAGAATGATTTAGGATGATTGATTTACCATTGATATTGGCAGTATTTCCTTTTATTTTGATATTGGGACTGTTGATGGTAAAAAAATTATCATTGTTACAAATTTCAGTGATGGTTTTATTGGTAGCTTCAACAATTCAGATTGGTTACTGGAAGACTGTACCTTTGTATGTTCTGAACTCTGTAGTGAAAGGATTTTTTGTGGCATTCGACATTTTTCTAATTGTGTTTGGAGCGGTATTCTTCTTAGAAGTATTGAAACGATTAAAAGTAATTGAGAATATTGGTTTGTATCTAGAATCGATTTCTAAAGACTATCGAGTTCAAGTTGTATTGCTGGCATGGTTTTTGATTAATTTTTTGGAAGGAATGGCTGGCTTTGGAACTCCGGGAGCCATAGTGGCGCCAATACTGGTAAGTATTGGCTTGTCTCCGTTGAGCGCGGTAATTATTTCTCTTCTTGGTAATAGTAGCGCGGGGGCATTTGGAGCTGTTGGAACACCAATTAGAGTTGGGTTCGCGGGACTTGACGTCTCGAATATTCCTCAATATACCGTTTTGTTTAATGGTGTTGGAATATTAATTCCGGTGTTTATGATTTGGGTTATGGCAAGGGAGCATGAAAACAAAAAATCACGTTTTTTTGAAGTGCTACCGTTTGCTTTGTGGTCTGGTTTTATTTTTGTACTATCTTCATTTCTTGTGGTTGGGCTAGGTCAAGAATTCGTGTCGGTAATAGGTTCTTTGTTGGCGATGATATTAATAGTAATTTCATTAAAATTAAACTTATTTGTACCAAAAACCTCTAGAAGTTTGAGCAAGCGTTCAGTAAGAAAAATGAGTTTACCCTTGCAAAAAGTAATTTTGCCCTATTTAACAGTGTTTATATTATTAATATTGGGAAAAATATTTTTAAAGTCAGTACAGATCTCTTTCCCTTGGGGATATCAGCACACATTTAATCTTTTTAACCCTGGAATTATATTTGTGTTGGCGGGAGTGCCCTGGGCGCTGTTTGGAAAGAAGAAGGGGTTGTTGTCTGATAGTGTCGTCAAGGCGATAAAAAGTACGACTGACCCCTTTTTGGTAATACTATCAATGTCGACGATGATTCAGCTTATGGTGAACTCAGGGAATAACTTATCAGGGTTGCCATCTGTATTAAATGTACTGACAAAAAATTTGAATGGAAGCGTTCTACCCTTTGTGGCTCCATTTGTTGGTGCTTTTGGATCGTTTTTGACTGGAAGTATTACTATTTCGAATATACTTTTTGGTAATATTTTGTCACAAGCAAGCACGTTTTATAATTTGAGTGCAGCTAAGATTTTATCCTTGGAAATTTCTGGAGCAGCAATTGGAAATTCAATGGCAATTGCTGATATTATGGCGGCTGAGGCCGTAGTGGAAATGAAGAATAAAACAAGAAGTGTGTTGCGTGGAGTGATCGGGACAGTGTTGGTGTGCTTGAGTGTTCTCGGAACAATTGGACTGTTGGTGGTTTGATGTTATGATTTTTATATGTCAATACTTTGGGATCAAAAATATAGCGTTGGGATTTCGATAATAGATGAGCAACACAAACAATTCTTTTGGATAATGGATAAGCTTTCATAAGCGATTGAGGAAACGAAACCGAAAGAAGTTCTGGATCAAATTTATAATGATTTGGACCAGTGTGTTGTTTATCATTTTGGAACCGAAGAAAAATATTTTAAAGAATTTTACTATCAAGGAGCGGATGATCACATTGAAGCTCATAAAAAGTTTGCAGAAAAATTAGTCGAGATAAAAGATAAATATGGTAGAAATGAGCTGAGATTGTCGTTGGAGTTGATTGCGTTTATGTCTGATTGGCTAGTGAGCCATATCAGTGATATGGATAGAAAGTACATAGATACTTTCCACAATAATGGTCTGTACTAATTTCGTAATAAATATTGTGTTTGATATGTAAGATTTGTTATAGTTTAGGTATGGATGTGGAGATAAAAATTCAAAGCGCTTTGTTGGGTGGAAGACTATCCGTGTTTCCCGAGGCGAAGGGTTTAATAATTTTTGCTGATGAAGTGGATCAATATGATTCGAAAAATATTTTCGTTGCAGAAGAGCTACACAAGGCGGGATATGGAACTTTATTACTTAATTTATTAACTGAGGATGAAGAAAGGCAGACGGTGAGTGTGTTTGAGGCTGAACGATTGACGGAAAGACTGATTGGGGTGACGAAGTGGTGTATGGAAAATGAAAAAACAAAGAATCATAAAATTGGATATTTTGGGACAAGAATGGGGAGTGCGGCAGCATTGTCGGCAGCAGCATATTGGGGAACTAAAATTTTTGCCGTGGTGTCTCGAGAGGGGAGGTCTGATTTGGCGATGGACGAGCTTGATTTGATTGAGGCGCCGGTGCTGCTAACGGTAGATGGAAATGATAGGGAGATAGTTGATCTAAATAGAAAAGCGTTCTCCAAAATTGGATGTGTAAAGAAATTGGAAATTGTGATGGGATCTCCACTAGTGTTTGAAGAAGAGGAGGCGATAAAAAAAGTGGCTGAGTTGGCGGTAAGGTGGTTTGATAAATTTTTACCTGGCGAGGGTGTGAAGGAGAGAGTAACCACCATACGCAAGGAGTAATGAGCCCATAAGATTGCTTAAAAAAGCTGTCCAAAGATATTTGAACAAGGGAACTCGATAGAATCCTCCCGTTAGAGATACGATTTTGCCTCCGAACTGAGGGATAAATCGACCAAAAAGCAAAAACCAGACGGAGTCGGCGGGAAAGTGGCTTAAACCAAGAGGAAGCTTCCTCTTAATCCTTTCAAAATTGGCGATTTCACCTAAGCCCCGACCGAGAAAATATTCAATGACTGAGGCAAGGTTGTTGCCCATCCAGGAAACCAAAACACCAATCCATGGTCCAAAAATTGCCCCATTGAGTATGACAATGGGGTCGGTGGGGATGGGGGTGGCAGATAAAATTCCCATCAGGAGAATAGAAACCAACGGGCCGACAATCCCTGTTTTGGGAATTATTTTTTCGATATTTTTAATATCGTCTCGGAAAATAATGATGAGAGCAATGGGGAGTCCAAAGGTTAGTATCGCAATAAAGACATTTCGAACGGTTTTCTGTAAACTTTTGCTCATTAACAATTAATTATATATATAAAATTATGAAAAGTAATAATTTGTTATAAGGCTTGTGTTTAGGATTGGTTATGTTAAGATTATTACATTATTACATTAGAAACATTGAAGGGTGGAGGTACCCATTTCTTATGAGTAAATACTCTTGTAAGTGTCCTGCTCCCGGATGTAGTTTCGTGTTTACCACAACAGCAAAGAGTTGGAACGAGGCGTTTAAAAAACTTTATGACGATGGAGCTAAGCACATTATTGATAAACACCCAGATTTCCCAGAAATCGAGTTTCCAATAAAAAAGGCTCGAGAGTATGCAAAAAAAGAAATGAAGTGTGATAAAAAATAAGACCAGGACGGGTGATT
Source organism: uncultured Pseudomonadales bacterium (assembly GCA_964513845.1). Classification (GTDB taxonomy): domain Bacteria; phylum Patescibacteriota; class Microgenomatia; order UBA1400; family MFAQ01; genus UBA2277. Next base: position 36,304 of record CAZENT010000003.1, read on the forward strand.
TTATTCTGAATGATTTTTGTGCAATAATGGATTAGTTAATAATTTCGAAGAATATGAAAAGACCTGCCAAAAGGAAAGTTAATAAAGGTGTAATTGCTGCCGTAGGAGCAACAGTACTCGGAGTTGCGGCCGGAGCTGCTGCAATGTTTTTTTCTAAAAAAGAAAATAGAGTAGCTGTTAAAAACACTGTTAACAAAACCATAAGCAAAGGGAAAGCGGAAATGGCAAAGGTTAAAAAAACTGTGGTTTCAACAAAGAAGAAAGTTTTGAAGAAGGTTGTCAAAAAGTAATTACTTTTAGAATCAAAAATTTGGGGTTCTAGATGAGCCCCATTTTTTTGCCTACAGAGGCAAATTGTTTGAGACCGAAATCAAGATCCCTTTTGGTATGAGAAGCTGAGGGCATTACACGAATTCGAGCCTTTCCCTTAGGAACCATGGGAAAAACAATCGGAGTGGCAAAAACTCCTTTTTTAAAAAGCTCTTGGCTTAGGTTTTTTGCGACTTGCTCGTCTCCAATCATTACAGGGGTAATAGGAGTTTCTGAGTGACCCGTGTCGAAACCCATTTTTTTGAACCCGTTTTTTAAATATTCACCATTTTGCCAAAGTTTTTTTACCAAGGTGGAAGAAGATGATAGTATCTTGACTGACTCAAGTAAAGCGGCGGTATCTGGAACAGAAAGTCCTGTCGAAAAAGAAAATGGACGAGCTTTTTGTTTGTAATGCTCAATCAATTTTTTATTACCGGCGATGCAACCTCCCAGTACGCCAAAAGCTTTGGATAGAGTACCGACTTCAATGTCGACTTGGCCGTGAAGGTTAAAGTGATCAACAATTCCGCGACCATTTTTTCCTACCACACCTTCACCGTGAGCATCGTCAACCATAGTGACTGCTCCGTATTTTTTGGCTAAAGTGACAATTCCTGGAAGAGGGGCCATGTCGCCATCCATACTAAAAACACCATCGGTGATGACAAGAATGATTTTGTCTGTACCGTCAGAGCGCTTCTCTTTTTGTAACTTTTGAGCTTCAATGAGTTTTTCTTCCAAACCCTTAAGGTCATTGTGAGGATATATAAATTTTGTTTGAACTTGTGAAATCTTGATGGCATCGATAATGGAGGCATGATTAAGCTCGTCACTAATAACAATATCTTCTTTGTCAACAAGAGTTTGAACCGCGATAAGATTGGCTACAAAACCACTCTGTGCCAACATGACAGCGTCAACATTTTTGAATTTGGCGAGAGCGATTTCGAGTTTTTCATGAAGTATCGAGTTGCCTGATAGGGCGCGAACGGCCCCAGTGCCGACCCCGTATTTTTTGATAGCATTGATCGCGGCTAGACTAACCTTTTTGTTTGAAGCTAAGCCAAGATAGTTGTTGGAACAAAGATTAAGAACTCTTTTGCCTTCGACGGTTAACCATGAACCCTGAGATGATGAAACGACCCTGTATTTTTTGAGAGAACCGCTAGAGATAAGATCGTCAACGTTCTGATAAATTTTATTGAGGCTATCTTTCATGGTTTAGTTTATCATGTTATGATTGTATTAAATGATACAAAATGAGGGTGAAGTAGACAGGCTATTAAGAGCAGTAATTGGGGTAATTTTGATTCTTGCAGGAATAAATTTTGAAAATATTTTGTGGCAAGCAGTATTTTGTGCACTGGGAGGAGCGCTTGTGTTTACCTCCTTTACCGGATTTTGTTTGATATACAAAATTTTTGATTTTTCGACTAAAAACAAAAAATAATATTTTTATGGTTTTAGTAACCAGAGAATAATGAGGGCAAAAATAATCCGATATATGGCAAAGACAGTAAAGTTGTGCTTGGCGACGAAAGAAGTAAACGCTTTGACAGCTAACATGGAAGCAAAAAAGGAAAAAACTGAGCCAACAAAAAGAAGAGAAAACTCGTAAGAAGAAAATGAAAAACCTGTTTTGAGTAAATCATAACCACTGGCGGCAGCCATGGTAGGAATGGCCAAAAGAAAAGAGAATTCGACAGCTTCTACTCGAGATAGTCCAGAAAATAGACCACCAACGATTGAGGCAGCTGAACGAGAGACACCAGGAATCATGGACAAAGATTGAAATAAGCCAATAGAAAGAAGATTTTTTGTCCCAAGCTGGGATATTTTTTTTGAACCAAGATTAAGTTTGGGTAGACGATCGACAATAAGCAGAAATAGACCACCGATTAACAAAGCTAGGGCTGTCACCAGGATGCTATCTAGTAAAAAACCCTTAACTATCTTGTAAAGAGTGAAACCTAGGATGCCTGTAGGAATAAAAGCAATAGCCAGCTGGCTCCATAAATGTCGAGAGGCGAGAATTCTTTTCCAGTATAGAAAAACAACGGCAAGAATGGCGGAGAGTTGAATAATGATATTAAAACTTTTGGTGAACTCGGTTACAGAAATATTAAGTATTTTTTGAGTAAGAATTAAGTGCCCGGTACTGGAGATGGGAAGAAACTCAGTAAGACCTTCGATAATGGCAAGAATAATTGCTTGTAGATAGGACATTGTCTTTATTATATCGAGTGTGTGAGGTGGTGTAACATTAATTTATGTGGTTTTTTAAAAAGAAGAAAAAAGTTGCTTTGGTTTTGGGAAGTGGCGGAGCTAGAGGATTGGCTCATATAGGAGTAATCAAAGCACTAATAAAACATAATGTGCCGATTGATTTAATTGTGGGATCTAGCTCCGGAGCTTTGATTGGTGGACTGTTTGCTTCCTGGGGAAACATAGATGTTTTGGAAAAAATGGTGAGAGGTGTGACGTATAAGGATTTGGCGGAAGTCTTGGTTGATCCCACTTTTGGCGGTGGCTTAATTAAGGGTGGAAAAACGCTGGAGTATCTTAAAAAAGTATTTAATGGAGATAAGATTGAAAACTTAAAAATACCATTTGCGGCGGTGGCCACAGATGTAAATACTGCAGAAACAGTGGTGTTTTCCAGGGGTGATGTGTCGGAGGCTGTTCGAGCAAGTGTTTCTGTCCCTTTGGTGTATTCTCCTGTTTTGGTGGGTCAGAGATTGTTGGTTGACGGCGGTGTGTCTAGCCCAGTGCCTGTAGAGGTGGCCAAAAAAATGGGAGCTGATGTAATAATTGCAGTGAACCTGGACGGAGTGTATTTTTCCGGAAATAACAACAAGAGTGGTGTATCGAGCTCGACGATTGAGATATTGAAAGATAGCTATTTTGCTTTACGATTTAATCTGGCAAATAAAGAGGTGAGCGGGGCGGATGTTGTAATAGAACCAGAGATGAAATATGTGACCGACTTTGATTTTGTTAGGGGAGTAGAAGCAATCGATGCTGGTGAAAAAGCAACCGAAAAAGCAATGAAGAAAATAAAAAGCTTACTATAAAGTTTGAGCGAGTTTTTTTAGCTTTTCCATATCATTGACGACAAATTGAGTGCGTTTGGTAGAAATAATACCCATCTTTTGAAACTTACTCATTTGAACACTGGTGGTTTCTCGGGTAAGGCCAATTAGATTGGCAATAATACGATGAGTGGCGGGGAAGTTGACAACAAGCTTGGTGTTTTTGATATCACCATAATCGTGAGTGAGTTGAAGTAGGACAGAAGCGATTTTGTTTTGAGCATTTCCATTAACAATATTTCCTTGGTTAACAAAATAGTTTAGTAAAGAGCCAAAGAAAAAATCCATAATGGCAAGACTAAGGTCTTTATTGGACTCAAGAAATTTTCTGAAATCAGAATATGGAACTACAAAAACTTCGACGGGGGTAATAGTTTGAAAACTGTAGTCGTTTCTGTGTTGGGAAACAAAATGAATTACTGACATCACAAACAAAGGTTTGAAAAGATTAATGGTGTTTTCTCCTTTTGGGGTGGTGGTATAGGCCCTGACAAAACCCGACTTGAGAAAATATATGTATTCAAATTTATCTCCGGGTTTGATAAACACTTGCCCCTTGGGGATTTTTTTGGAAGGAAATTGAGAAAAAAATTTTTTGATTTCAGTGAATTTTGCTTTTGTCATAGGCAAGTGGATTATATACCACTGATTGGATTGTAAGCTATTGAGCGTTTAGGTTGAAGAACTAGGAAGAGGGGGCTTTTCCATAGATGACGATTTGGGTGCCTGGATTTTCTGGAGATGACCTAACGGTTTTTTTGCCATCAGGAATTTTGGGACTTGACCAGTCGTAGATGAGAGCTGCTTCTGATGTTTTCATGTTGACACAGCCGTGAGACATCGGATGGCCAAAATTTTCATGCCAGTAAGTGCCGTGAATTGAGAATCCTCTGGAGGCCTTTATTTTGTCGTTGTCAAAAAACATGACATAGGGAACATTGGACAGATAATAATATGTATTTAGTGCTTTGGATCCACCGCTCATTTTGGTGTAGCGAAATTTTCCCCAGATATTAAAAACACCCGTGGGGGTCTTGCCCCACTTTCCAGTGGAAACAAGGAAGCTGTAGATAAGATTTTCTCCTTCAAAGGCATATAACATTTGATTGGTGAGATCGACATAGATTTTCTTGTCTGTATTTGAGTCCCCTAAAACCTTTTTGGGGGGAAGGGGAAGTTGAGCTATGTCTTTGGGAATAGTAAGAGGGGAGTTAAGAAAAATTGCTTGAGTGTCTTGAGCATCGTAGTCTTCCAGGGGTTGAAAATGATTATTGGGTGAAAGATTGACCCCCAAAAAAAGACTAAAAGAAATAACAAGAAGACTAACAATCCAGGTCTTTAACATTGTATTCAGTTTAACAAATTTTTAAAATATGTGTAAAATAAATTATGGTTAAACCAAAAAAAGAGGAGAAACTGATTGGTCAGCTGGAAAATAAGTTAGAAGAGATATTTGCGAAAAAGCTGCCCGCCTTACCAAGCGGTGTCAAGGAGGCGATTGTGAAGTTTAGCCCGTGGATTGCTTTCGTTGTTTTAATTATTAGTTTGCCTACTTTATTGGGAGCGTTGGGACTTTCTGCCTGGATGATGCGTGGTTACCCGGGATATTCATATCACATCGGATACAATGTGGCCTGGTGGATTTCGATTGCCAGCATGGTGTTGACAGTATTGGCACTGCCTGGATTGTTTAAGAGAAAGATGTCTGGCTGGAGATTGATGTTTTATTCAGGATTGGTGATGGCACTATATAACCTGGTAACTGTAAATCTTGGGGGATTGATAATCGGAACGGGAGTTTCGATGTATATTCTTTTCCAAATCAAGAGTTACTATAAATAAGAATTTTTAGTAAATATAGAAATACCCCGCACGAGCGGGGTATTTTGATGGGCTTACTTGATGGGAAAGATAGTAGTTGCAACTGAAAAAATAACGGTTTGCAAAAAAAGAACAAGGCCGGACAAGAAAAAATAATATTCGCTTTTTTTCCTGCTATTGAGAGCATATTTGCAAAATCTGTTCCGTTGAATCAAACCAAGACCAGGATCATCTGACATGGCCTCGTAGCGTTGACTTGAATTTTTCTCATTTATTCCCCTTACTAGTGGAATAAGCCAAATAAACACAGGAACGAATACGAGTAGAACATACAATAATGGTGACATGGGTTTCCTCCTTGAGAAACAGGTAGACTTTTTTGAACGTACAGAACAGCCTAAGCTGAATGAGGGAATTCTAGCACGAAAAGAGTAGAATGTCAAGCGCTATAGGACACAAACAAGAAGCGGGGCTTGTCAAAACAGTCGTTCTGTAACTTGGCAGAAAGACCTTTGGGAATAGTGAAACTATCTAGAGTATGAGCGTCGTCGATCTCAAAAATAACGAGGCCTTTTTTGTTGAGAAACTCAGAAAGTTTGCTAAGAAGAGCGTTGATAAAAAGATTGCCCTTCGGACCACCATCAAGAGCAATATTGGGCTCGAAGTCTTTGACAGAAGGGTCGAGGCCCTTAATATTTTTGGAAGGTATGTAGGGAAGGTTGGCAAGAATTAGATCGAACTTTATAGGGGGAAAACTTTCGAGAAGATTGGACTCTTGGAAAAATATATTCTCGGGTGAGTGAAGTAGTCTTTGAGCGTTTAAGTCTGCCACTTTGAGGGCTTTGGGAGAGATGTCAGAGAGAAAAATAGTGTAGGGTATCTGACGTTTGGATAGTTTTGCAGCAAGAGAAACGCCAAGACAACCAGAGCCTGTGCCTATGTCGGCGATAGTAGGATGTGCAATCTCTTGATCATCGATAAACTGCAGAGCATCAACGACTATTTGTTCGGACTCGATACGAGGAATAAGGGTGTCTGAGGTTACTAAAAAATCTTGTCCAAGAAACTCGACATGGCCGGTGACGTACTCAATAGGCTTTTCACCAATCGAGGCAGGGTCGATTTCGGGAGACCATTTTTTGAGCTGATTTAGTTCGTATGGGGATAATTGGCGTTTGATCACTGGCTAATTATATCTTGATGGATAGAGATTTACGAAGAAAATATTGACTGAATGGAGTGTGAATACAGCCTATAACTTGACATTTGAGGCTAAGAGAAGTATGATATCGGGTATATCAAACGTACTTTAATCTTTTTTTAGAGGAGAAAAGGAATGAACAGAGCTCTGGCAATTTTAATTGTTTTAGTAATTGTTTTGGCGTGCTTGTTCTGCATGCCTATGGCAAGTACGTTTATGAAACTTGAGAAGTTTCAAGTGGTTTACTCGGAAACACTGTCGTCCGAGTCGAACTATGTGGCGACAGCAAGTGCATACAAATTCAACGGATTGTCACAGGTGTTGGATGATCCGTATCATTGGACGTGGGACAAGGTGGTTTTAAATCCCGACGATGACTGTTTCATCAACGATGGAGCAGTCGCTTCTCCAACTCTCAAGGCGAAAGACGGATTCCATTGGGAGTTCAGGAGATTAAAAAACGGAAACACGCAGTTCTGCGTGAATCCGGATTAGGAAAATCAAAAAGCCATCTTTATATCAGGTGGCTTTTTCATGGCTTAAGGGGTGGCAAAGGTGTACTCGTCTGTGGTGGTGAGTTTTTCATTGACGATCAAGGTGATAGTGTATTTGTAGAGAGTACCAGGTAATAGATTGTCAACATTAATTATGTGATTGGTTCTTGGAATATCGGAAGCGACAAATGTTTGGTTGATAACCCCCTCGTTTCCTTCTGAAAAATGAATCGTAGACTTGGCAGGACTTTTGGTGGAAAAAGAGATCAGTACTTGCGTGCCGGAGATGGGCGTAATCAGGGGAGAGGTGAGAATGTCGCTGGCTTTGACGCGAGATTCTTGGGAAGTACCTAGCTGTTTGACGACTGTCGGTATCACCGTTACGGCCGTAAAGACAATGACTAGGGGAACAATGACGGCAAAGGCAGACTTGAGTGGAATGCCCCAGAGTTTGTGGTAATAGATTTTGGCCTGCTGAGCCTTTTTGAAACTAAGGAGTTGGCCTTTGGGGAAGAAGTCGCCGTGATTGTTGGGACAAGTAAAAACAGTGACCGTTTCGGGAACAGAGTCGTCTTTGATGCTAGACATGTTTTGGCCACATTTGGGGCACACTGGGCGATTGACGGGAACTGTTTTGGATTTGGGGAGAACTGAGTCGACGTTTTTGGCTGTTTCTACCGAAAGAAAGTTGGCGATGTAAGGAGGAAGAAAATGGCCACCACAACTTAAGCACTCATCGATGTTTTGGGTTTGGCCATCGGTGGTGTCGATCGCGATGAAGGAAAGGGGGTTGCTGCAGTGAGGACAGGTCATGAGTTCATTTTAGCAAATGGTGGAAGGAAAGTATTTTTGTGTTTCTGCCGTGTTTACCCATTCTAAAAACCGAACGCTTCCCGCCCCTGCGGCGGGACCGTTCTTGTTTGCAGCCCAAAATTCTTGAGACTACTCAAGAAACCTGGCTTTTGGGCTTTGCGCAATATTTTTATAATGGGCGAAACACTACGAAACAAAATACTTTCCTTTGAGTAACTTCCTCATAAGGATAAAGTACTGCGGAAATAAAGGGAAGGAATTTTGTAGGTCTGGTAAACTGAAGTAGTGAAAATAAAATTTTTAGGGGCTGCCTCTATGGTTACTGGTTCGTGCTATTTCCTCAAAGGTGAGAGCACAGGGCTGATGGTGGACTTTGGAATGTTTCAAGGAAAGGTTGAGGAAATGGGTTTGAACTCTATCAAGCCGGAGATTGATTTTGATTTGCTTACGGCTGTAGTTTTGACTCATGCACACTTGGACCATTGCGGTAGGCTCCCCTTGCTTCTTCGATATGGATTTAGAGGCCCCATCTTTATGACTGAGGCAACAAAGGCTTTGGCTGAGCTGGTGCTTTATGACTCAGCAAAAATTGCCAAAGAAGAAGAATCAAAAGTGGTTTTGTACACTGACGAAGATGTCGAAAAAATCATGAAACAGGTTCAACTCGTGGAGTATGACAAGCCGTTTATGGTGGGTGAGTTTGAAATTACACTGTCTGACGCTGGACATATTTTGGGCTCGGCAACAGTGCTGGTGCGAGATACAAAGAGCGGGAAAATGATTTCTTTTAGTGGTGATTTGGGCAACACACCAGAGCCATTACTGGATCCGACACACTGGGTGAAGAAAGCCGACGTGGCGATTGTGGAGTCAACTTATGGTGATGAAATTCATGAACCAAGAGATGAGGTGGAAGAGCTGGCTAAGATAGTGGCTGAAGCGGAAGCCGAAAAGGGAACAGTGATTATCCCCTCATTTTCTTTACAGAGAGCACAAGAGATTTTATATATTTTTGATCAGTTAAAAAAACAAGGAAAAATGGCGGCTGAAACACCAGTGTTTTTGGATAGTCCGATGGCTATAAAAGCAACAATGATATTTAGAGATTTTCCTAATTTGTACAACCGAAAACTAGAGAATCAGGCAAAAACAGATGATCCTTTTGATTTTCCCAGCTTGGTGCTTTGTGACACGATCGAAAAAAGCAGACAAATAAAAAATTTGATGGGGGCAAAAATTATTGTTGCCGGAAGTGGAATGATGAACGGGGGAAGAGTGCTTCATCATGTAATTTCCTTTTTGGGTGAGCCAAAAACACAACTGGTTTTTGTGGGATATCAGGCCGAAGGAACAATGGGTCGTTTGATTAAAGACGGAATCGAGAAAGTAAATATTTGGGGCAATGAAATTACGATAAAAGCTAAAATTAGAGAAATTAAGACCATGAGTTCACACGCAGATCAAGGACAGATACTGACCTGGCTAGGAAAAATGGAAGGATTGAGTCATGTAATTTTGACACATGGAGAAGAGTTACCAAGGTTGGTTTTGGCTGAGAAAATTAGACAGGACCTGTCTGATATAAAAATTGATATGCCGATATTACAAGATGAAATAGAAATTTAATATGAAAAAAATAACACTTTTTCTAATTGGATTACTAGCAAGCTTTTTGTTGGCCAAAACTGTTTTGGCATATGATCTGACTCTGACGAGTGTGGGTGTGTTGTCTACCTTGGGAACAAATTACAATGTGGTGAACTATCAGGGCGGAATACCGATGTTTGTGGGAACAGCTTCCCCAAGTGCTCAGGTGGGAGTGAAGATAAAAACGCTTCTAAACTATACGACTGCCAGCACCAGCGGGGTGTGGCAATATGTACCGACAACGCTGGACCAGGGAGACAATTTGGTGGTGATTACGTCGGGAGTTCAAAGTATTTCTTTTACTTTACGTTTTAATGCAACTGCTGCATCAGAAATGGCTACTCCAGCTGCTTTGCCTGATGAGTCGACTCTGCCTGGAGCTGGAGTATGGGAGTACTACATTCCAGCTTTGGCTGCAGGACTGGGAGTATTTTTCCTAGGAAAATATGGAAAAAAACGGATGCAAAATTGGGAGAAGGGTGATTAAATATATCTCTTATGACAGCGGACGGAAAAAGAGTGGAAGTAATTTTTGATATTGAAACCAAGAAGTTTTTTGATGATATTGATGCTCGCAAACCAGAAGATCTGGGGATTTCGATTGTTTCCGCATACAGAAGAGAGGTGAACAGTGATTTGGTTGAGTTGAGTGGAGAGATGAAAAGTTTCTGGGAGGCTGATTTTGATCAAATGTGGAGCTGGTTTGAGGAGGCGGATAGAATAATTGGCTATAACAGTTTGGGTTTTGATGTTCCAGCAATAAATGGAGTTTATACTGGTGACTTTACAAAATTAAAACACTTTGATGTACTAAAAATAATCAAAGATGTTTTTGGACACAGAATAAAACTTGATTCGGTAGCAAAAGAGTGTTTGGGACAAGGGAAAAACGCGTCTGGAGCTGATGCCGTAACTTGGTGGGCGAAAGGTGACCCTGAAAGTTTGGCAAACTTAAAGAAATATTGTGAGATGGACGTGGAAGTGACAAAGGGCGTGTACGATTACGGAATGAAAAACAAAAAATTAAAGTTTAAAGATCACTGGAATGAGCTTCGTGAGATTGAAGTAGATTTTAGTTATCCTAAAGAAGAGGTTGCGAAAAAAACAGAGTTACAAATGGGATTGTTTTAGCTGGAAAACAAAAAGAAAATGATAAAGGTGGGTTGATTGTTTGGTTACTTGGAGTATAATAGTCCAAGTATATGTTTACTCTTACCAAAAAAGCCGATTACGGCCTATCTATGCTTTCAATTTTGGCTTTACGAGGCCGAAATGGTCGGGTAAATCTGAAAGAGTTGGCGGAAATGGGTATGCCTAGAGCATTTATGAGTAAGATTGCTGCTTCTTTGGTGGAAGCCGGAATCTTGAATAGTCGCGAGGGTAAGGGTGGTGGATATGGGCTCAACTATGAACCAAAAGAAATTCAAGTTCGCGAAGCTCTAGAAGCGATTGAGGGTGAAGTAGAACCAGTGACATGTGATGGTTGCCCTATGGAGGGTGATTGTGGACAAATCGGATTTATGGATAAACTAACGGAGGATATTAATAAATTGCTGGAAAAATATACATTGCAGGACTTGATTAGGTAATTATTTATATAGATTTCGGGTCAAGCCCGGAATGACAACAAACATGTTAAAAATAGAAAATCTTAAGGTAAATATTGAGGGAAAAGAAATTCTTAAAGGGGTTGATCTTTCAATAAATGATGGAGAAATACTAGCCTTGATGGGTCCAAATGGATCGGGTAAGTCTAGCTTGGCCGCAACCATTATCGGAAACAAGAAATATGAAGTGATAGATGGAAATATAGGGCTTGAGGGAGAAGATTTGCTGTCGATGACTGTCGATGAACGAGCAAATAAAGGAGTTTATTTGGCTTTTCAGTATCCAGCCGCCATTCCAGGGGTGACCGTGCGCGAAATGCTTTTGAACGCTCTTAGAGCAAAAAACAAAGAAATAAAAATATCGGCTCTTGAGCTTAAAAATCAGGTGGAAATGGAAGCGGAGAAACTGAATTTAAGTCCTGAATTATTGGGTCGTGGTTTGAATGATGGGTTTAGCGGAGGAGAGAAAAAGAAAATGGAAATTCTTCAAATGAGAGTTTTGAAGCCCAAATTATTAATATTGGATGAAATTGATTCAGGTTTGGACATCGACGCCTTAGCTACAATTGCAAAAAATGTGGCAGAAATGGTTAAGGAGAATAAAATGAGTGTGTTGGTGATTACTCATTATCAAAGAATATTGAATTATCTAACTCCTAATAAGGTGGCGGTGATGAAAAATGGTGTAGTGGTGGAACAGGGAGGAAAAGAAATTGTGGAAAGGTTAGAAACTCATGGTTATGAATAAGAAATCAACCACAATTGAAGAGTTTGATGAGTCTTATAAATTGGATAAGCCAGACAATATTGCGTATTCATATAAAGGCGAACGTGGTTTGGATGAAGCAAAAATTCGAGAGATATCAAAATTGAAAGGGGAACCTGATTGGATGCTGGAGAAAAGACTGGCAGCTTACAAGATTTATTTATCGAAACCGATTCCAACCTGGGGAGGCGATATGTCACCAATTCATTTTGAGGATATCTATTATTACTTGAAACCAGCTGTAACTGAAAAAAAATCTTGGAAAGATGTACCTTCGGAGGTTAAGAGCACTTTTGAAAAAATAGGAGTACCTCAAGCAGAAAGAGCTATGTTGGCTGGAGTAAAAGGGCAGTATGACTCGGAGGTGATATATGGATCATTAAAAAAAACACTGACAGAAAAAGGGGTACTGTTTTTGTCAATGGATGAAGCATTAAGGCAGTATCCAGAAATAGTGAAAAAGTATTTTGGCACTATTGTGCCAATGGGAGACAATAAACTGGCCGCTTTGAATACGGCAGTTTGGAGTGGAGGATCTTTTGTTTATGTTCCCCAGGGAGTAGATGTGGGCTTGCCCTTGCAAGCATATTTTAGGATTAATAGTGAAAGTGCAGGACAGTTTGAGCGAACCTTAATTGTTGCTGAGGAAGGAGCAAATGTGCATTATATTGAAGGTTGTTCTGCCCCATCCTTTTCTTCAGCGTCACTGCACGCAGCTGTAGTGGAAGTAATTGTAAAAAAGTCAGCAAGGGTACAGTACACCACGGTTCAAAACTGGTACAAAAATATTTATAACTTGGTAACTAAAAGAGCGTGGGTAGAAGAAAAAGCTGAAATGCGTTGGGTGGATGGAAACTTGGGATCAGCACTAACTATGAAATATCCATCATGTATTTTGGCGGGAGAAGGAGCCAAAGCAGAAATGCTGTCGATAGCTTGGGCAGGAGCTAATCAACATCAAGATACGGGAGCCAAGATGATTCATCTGGCACCAAACACGACCTCACAAATAATTAGTAAATCGATAAGTAAAAATGGAGGCAGAGCTACTTATCGAGGAATGGTGCATATAGGAAAAGGGGCGGTTGGGGCTCGGTCTAAAGTGGTTTGTGACGCCTTGATTTTGGATGATAAAAGTCGAAGTGACACATATCCTGTCAATAAAATATTTGAAGAAGATTCTATTTTGGAACATGAAGCTGTGGTAAGCCGAGTAAGTGAAGAACAATTACTTTATTTAATGAGCCGAGGATTGAAAGAGCATGAAGCCGAAGCGATGGTGGTGAATGGGTTTTTGGAACCGGTAATGAAGGAAGTACCAATGGAGTATGCTGTGGAAATGAACAGGTTAGTAGGATTAGAAATGGAAGGAAGTGTGGGTTAATGCATATGGAAAACTTGAGGATAAATGAACCAGGAAAGCACGAAATAAAACTTCAACTAACAAAAGAAGGAGAAAAATTGAATTGGTTGGGAATAATTGAAGCAAGAGAGCCGGGAGATTATGAAATAAATTTAGTAATAACTCATTTAGTGCCAGGGACTTTTGGGAGAGTAATGATTAAGGGTATTGCGGAAAACGGAGCCCGAATAAAAATCAAGGGTTTGGTAAAGATAGAGAAATTAGCTCAAAATACCGATAGCTTTTTGTCGATGAAAGTCTTACTTTTGGACAAAAAGTCGGGAGCTGTCGCTGAACCGGAATTGGAAATCTTGGCTAACCAGGTGAAAGCCAGCCATGCTGCATCGGTTGGGAAAATTGATGAAGAACAACTGTTTTATTTGAAGTCCAGGGGAATTGAAGAAAAAGAAGCTAAGAACCTTATTATTAGTGGTTTTTTAGTGAATTGATGAATACCTCCAAAACCCTTCACCCATATTCTTTGTTGGCCACCGATAATTTGTCGCTTCCTGCGAGCGACAATCATCTCGATTCTCGACTTGAATTTCCACTTCGTGGAACCAAGCAATTCAAGTCTGCGAAGCGTGGCACAAAGAACATTGGTTTCGGTTTTTTTGATTATTTATCAATTAGAATTAGATATGCTTGATGTAGAAAAAATACGAGAAGACTTCCCTATCTTGAATCGAAAAATTCATGGGCATGATTTGGTGTATTTTGATTCAGGGGCAACCAGCCAAAAACCGCTTCAGGTGATCGAAGCCATGAATAAGTATTATCGAGAAACAAATGCCAATATTCATCGAGGAGTGTATGAGATGTCGGTGGAGTCGACTCGCTTGGTGGATGAGGCTAGAGCTGAAGTGGCCGAGCTAATTGGAGCTAGAAGCGAAGAAATAATATTTACCAGAAATACAAGTGAGAGTATAAATTTGGTGGCTTACAGCTGGGGAGATGAAAATATTTCTGCAGGTGACGCTATTGTAATTACGAAACTGGAACATCACTCAAATATGATTCCCTGGCAAGAGCTGTGTCGCAGGAAAGGCGCAGAACTGAGAGTGGTGGAGGTTGATAAAAATGGGGAACTCGAAAACACAAAAGATATAGTCGTGATAGAAGAAAATGGATTGAAAGTTGTAATGGGTGGGTGGAGTAATCTTTTGGATAAAAAGGTAAAGATGGTAGCCTTTACCGGACAATCTAACGTGATGGGAACGGAAACACCAATTGATGAAATTGTAAAAAAGGTGAAAAATTTGTCTCCTTGTGCCTTGATCTTGGTTGATGGAGCACAGATGGTGCCACACATGAGTGTGAACGTAGTTGCGATGAATATCGACTTCTTGGCTTTTTCGGGACACAAAATGCTTGGTCCAACCGGTATTGGAGTACTTTGGGGAAAGAAAGAAGTTTTGAACAAAATGAAACCCTTTCTTTTGGGTGGTGACATGATTGGAGAGGTAAAAATTACCGGAGCAACTTGGGCGGAACTGCCGGAAAAATTTGAGGCAGGAACACCGGATATCGCCGGAATTGTGGGAATGGGAGCGGCGGTTAAATATCTGAAATCTGTTGGAATGAAAAATATTCATGAGTATGAAAAAGAAATTTTGAAACATGCTTTGGATAAAATGAAGAGTCTTGAAAAAGAAGGATTAATAAATATATACGGTCCGGAAGCTGAAAATAGAGGCGGAGCAATCCCCTTCAACATTGTCGGAGTTCATGCTCATGACAGTGCACAAATACTGGATAGCTTTGGCATTGCGGTTCGTTCGGGACAACACTGCGCAGCACCTCTGGTAACTAGCTTTGGGGTGAGTGCGATGGTGAGAGCGACTTTTTATCTTTATAATACGAAAGAAGAAATTGATTATATGATTGAGAAAATTAGAGAAGTGCCAAAAGTATTTGCTTAAATGAATGACTACAAAGAAATAATCATTGACCATTATAAAAATCCGAGAAATCAGGGAGATCTCGAGGGAGCCGATAAAATAATTGATGAGGCGAACTCGTCTTGCGGAGATTTGATAAAAATATTTGTGAAATTCAAGGGATGGATTCCGGGTCAAGCCCGGAATGACAATTTGGTAATTATGGATATGAAATGGCAGGGAATTGGCTGTGCTATCTCAACTGCAGGAGCCTCGATGCTTTCCGAAATAGTGGTGGGAATGAATAAAACCGATTTGGAAGAATTTGGAGAACAAGGAGTGGTAGAAATGTTGGGCGGAGAAATAAACGCAGGTAGAATGAAGTGTGCAACACTGGCCTATCGAGGATTATTAAAAGCTTTTGATTAGATGACAAACGACTGGAAATTAATTCTTAACGTAATACTGGGAAGTGTGATTTTAGTAATGGTGATAATTTTTGGTTTGTCAAAAATGGGAAGTACTTCGACTGCTTTGAGCGTTGATCAAAATCTCGTTTTGGACGGAGCAAAATTAATTAAAGAAAACGGAGAAACAAAGGTAACTGTGGTGACTTTTTCGGATATGGAGTGCCCTGCGTGTAAAAGGGCTGATGAACTGATGACCAGTCTAGAAACAACTCCTGGAGTAAAAACAGTATTTAGACATTTCCCCTTATCAATTCATAAATATGCTCCAATAACGGCCAGAGCAGTGGAGTCGGCTAGAGAAATGGGTAAGGGATTTGAAATGATTGACTTGCTATTTAACAAGCAAGAAGAGTGGTCGGTGGCACCTAAAATTGAAGATAAGTTGATTGAGTATGTCAAAAGCTTGGGTCTTGATGAAAAAATATTTATGGAGAAATTAAACTCAACTGAGGTGGCGAATATGGTGCAACAAGATATAACCTTAGGAGATAGTTTGAAACTGTCAGGGACACCAACAGTTTATGTAAATGGAGAACAGGTTGCCCCAGACTTTGTGGTCGCAAAAGTTACTGAACTACTTAAAACAAAGTAATGGGAATAAATATTCCACTATTAACTGTCGCCGCTTTGACCAACGGTTTAAATCCTTGTGGAATCGGTATGATGATCACTTTTCTGGGCTATCTGATTGTTTTTGGAGGAAGGGGTAAGGAGAAAAATTGGATATTAAAAACCGGAATAGTGTACATTCTGGCTGTATTTATTACATATCTAATAACGGGACTTTTGTTTTATGGAGTCGCCTATTACATTCAAAGATGGTGGCTAGCGAGCGTTTTTAAATATATTGTGGGAGGGGCCTTGGTAATTGCAGGAGTAATTCAGCTGAAAGACGTGTTTTTCCCTGATATGCCGATTCATTTACGAATGAGCACGAAAGGTTTTGAGAAATTGACTAAACTGATGGCAAAAGCGAGTTTTGGAGTTACGGCACTAATTGGATTTTTGACAACTGTATTTTCTACTCCTTGCATGTTGCCTTTGTATATTGGAACAACAGCAGTGATTGCTAGATCTGGTTTACCAATGACTAGTGTTTTGGGATATTTTCTTTATTACAACTTAATTTTTATTTTGCCATTGATTGTAATATTGGCGGTGATGGCAGGAGGAAAACAAATTGTGAATATGAAAGAGTGGGAACATAAAAACACAAAATGGCTGAGATTTATTCTGGGCATTACCTTAGTTTTGGTGGGGGTTTGGATTGGAATTAAATAAACAATCAAACCATATGAGTGTAAAGAAAATGGCTGGAAAACTGAAGTACAAAGAGAATCTGGGTGGAAACACTTGGCTATTGGGAATTACTCTTGAAGAAACAGCAGAATTTTTGCCTGGTCAGTTTGTAAGTCTGAAAGTAAATAATGAAGGTTTACGTAGATCTTATTCGATAGCTAGTTTGCCAGGAAGTAACAATATTGAACTGGTAGTTGATGTAACACCGATGGGGGTTGGGTCAAAGTACGTTTTGAGTCTTAAGGTGGAAGATGAGGTCGAAGTACTTGGATTTTTGGGAAAGTTTGTGGTGAGTGAAAAAATTATTGAGTCACAAAAACAACTAATCTTTGTGGGGACCGGAGCGGGAATAGTACCTCTGAAAACAATGATTGAAGACTTGTTGGAAAACAAAAGTTATCTTGGACAAATAAAACTGATTTGGGGGATGAGATATGAAACAGATCTTTACTGGGTATCGGAGCTGGATAAGCTTCAAAGAGAGCATGATAATTTTCAATTGGAGATTGCCTTGTCTAAACCTGGAGAAAAGTGGCCGGGAGTGTCTGGTCATGTAGGTGATGTAATCGAAAAAATTAAAATTGAGGGGAAAGAAACGATGGCATTTTTGTGTGGTAATCCAGAAATGATCTCAGAAACAAAAGAGATGCTGGTTGATAGTGGTGTGCCAGAGGAGCAAATATATTACGAGAGATATGCATGATAAACTGATGATAATAAGAATTGTGCCAGTGTTGGCGATTGAAATTATTAACATGGCAACTCTTGATGGGTGTTGCCCCAAATACGACTGGAGGTGAAAACATGAGAAGTAAAGATAAATTGGCTGTCGGGAAAGCATTAATATATTTTTCCGTTGTGAGTGTAGTATTGGCTTTTATCGGAGCCTTGGGAACTGATTTGTGGCTTGCTAGTACTCAATGGATGCTTGTTGGATTAACGGCGGCAATATGGGGAGTTTTTGTCTTGATCGAAGCCGAGTATAGGAATAAAAAATGATGACCGTGGAAGACAAAATAAGAGAAGCCTTGAGAGAGGTAATTGACCCTGAACTTGGAGTATCGATTGTGGACTTGGGATTAATTTACGATGTGCGATATGAAAACGAAGAAGCTGAAGTAGAAATGACTTTGACCTCACCGGGCTGTCCTTTGGCTCCGGTAATTGATAAGAAAATAAAAGATGCCCTAAAGAGTGTGAGCGAAGTAAAGAAACTGACTGTGGAACTGGTGTGGGATCCACCTTGGAGTAGAGATTTGATGAGTGATGAATTGAAGGCCGAGTTTGGATTTTGATATATTGAATATATGCACGTAATACTAGGGTCCGATCACGGAGGTTTTAATAAGAAAGAAGAAGTAAAAACATGGCTCTTGGGGGCGGGATATGAAGTGAGTGACGTGGGAGCGATGAGCTTGATTCCTGATGACGATTATGTGGACTATGCCAAGGAGGCGGTGAAGATGGCCGTTTCGGGTGATGATAGGATTGTGTTGTTTTGCCGAAATGGATTTGGAATGAGTATTGCGGCGAACAGGTTTGCAGGAGTGAGGTGTGGAGTGGCTTTTGATGAAGAAGCCGTAAAAAAAGGAAGAACGGACGATGATATTAACTGCCTGTCCATACCGGCAGACTATATTGATTTTGAAAAAATGAAAATGATGATTGAGTTTTTTTTAAAAACTGAGTTTTCGACTGATGAGAGATATTTACGAAGAGTTATGAAATTAGACGAAGTATTAAAATGATAAAAATTATTCCAGCACCTTTGGTAAAAGATCTGACAGCTCTTGAAGAGGCCATAAAAAAGGTTGAGGGTTTGTCTTCGAAAATCCAAATAGATGTGGTAGATGGAAAGTTTGCACCAGTAGAAACAGTAACACCAGAGATGTTGCAGCTAATTGATACAACCGCAGAGATTGAGATGCATTTGATGGTTGATGAACCAATTAATTGGCTGGGGAGATGCGTGTCGGCCGGAGTAACATCTGTTTTTGGACAGATCGAGAAGATGAGTGATATTCAGGCATTTATAACCGAGTCTGAAGCTGCTGGATTAAAAACTGGTTTGGCTTTAGACATCAACACACCGGTGTCAAAAATTGAAGATTGGATCAATTTGGTCGACTCGGTATTGTTGATGAGTGTACCTGCTGGAGCACAAGGACAAACATTTGATGTAAGAGTTTTGGAAAAAATAAAAACGGCTAGAGAGATGTCGCCATTTGTAACGATCACAATCGATGGTGGGCTGAACGAGGAAAATATTCGAAAATGTTTAGAGGTGGGGGGAGAAAAAATGGAGTTTGCTGTGGGGAGTGAAATTCTTAAGGCTGAAGATCCTGAGGCTGTGTATCGAAAATTAGAAAATGTAGGGTAATATATATGGCGTATAAAAAAATAAAAGCAATTACAGTTTTTGGGTTTGCGGATTGTCCCCCAGAAAGTCCGTTGTATCGAGAGACGGTGGAAGTATGTAGGCTTTTGGCACAAAAGGGATTAGAAATTGTAAACGGTGGAGGTCCTGGGGTAATGAGGGCGGCAACTGAAGGCGCACATGAAGGTGGCGGAACAGCAACGGTGGCCACCTTTTATCCAAAATTTATTGAAAATTTTGAGGGAAAAGATCAACTGAACAAGGCTGATAGAGAAGTGATTATGAATAACTATGTGGACAGAACAATGAAGCTGCTGGAGCTGGGGAACGCTTACGTGATATTTAATGGTGGAACCGGAACTTTGTCAGAGTTTGGTATGGCTTGGGGTTTGGCTTACCTGTATTTTGGACATCACAAACCGTTGATTTTGTATGGCGATTTTTGGTTCCCCATTATGGAGGCGTTAGTAAAAAATATGTTGATTGGAAATAGACCTGGGGCGCTTCGTGTTTACAGAATTGCGACAACCCCTGAAATGGTGCTGAAATATTTGGAAGAGTTTGATGAGGTGTTGGAAGATCATAAAAAAAATGACGTTCCCGTAGTTGATGATGGAAGTGGTGAGAAAGCGTTTATTGATTGAAAGAAAATCACCCCCAGCCTTGTATTAAAGGTAGAAAGGGGGTGATTGAAATGATTAATAAAACAGTACTTATCGGAATTTTGGCAGTAGTTTTAGGTGGGGTAATTATTGCTCCAAGATTGGTTGAAGCCTACAAAGGTGACCCTAGCGTTCAAGGACCTAATTATTCAGCGGAACGTCACGAAGCGATGGCAAAAGCTTTTGCCAACAAAGATTACAATGCTTGGAAAAAATTAGTCCAAAACAATAATGGTAGAGTTTCTCAGGTGATTAATGAAAATAATTTTGGGAAGTTTGTTGAAGCTCATGATTTAGCCTTACAGGGCAAAACTGATGAAGCCAATAAAATAAGAACCGAACTTGGTTTGGGACTAAAAAATGGCTCAGGAAGAGGACAAGGAATGGATTGTGGAAGAAGTAAATAATATAATTCTTAACCGGCATCAAGAAACGATGCCGGTTTGGAATTTGGGGTAAACTATCAATAATTAAATGAGAAACTTAATCAACTTTTCAGACGAAAAAGTGGCCGAGCTGGTGCGAAAAGAAAATAGAGAATATTTCGCCGAGCTGATGAATAGGTATCAGAAAAAATTGCTACGATATGCGGGAAACTTGTTGGGCGATGAACAAAAAGCCCAAGACGTAGTTCAAGAATCTTTTATTAAAGCTTTTGTTAATCTTAATGGCTTTAATGTGAACAAAAAATTTTCAAGCTGGATGTACCGGATTGTTCACAATGAAGCGATTAATTTAGTGGTAAAAAATAAAAAACAAGTTCCACTGAATGAAGATATGGAATTTGATAGTGGAGTTGATATTGAAGATGATTTGATAAAAAAAGAATTGATGGAACACACGCATTCTTGTTTGGAGAGATTGCCCAGTATGTATGCAGAACCATTGGTGTTGTTTTATCTTGAAGATAAAAAGTATGAAGAAATCAGCTATATCCTAAGAGTTCCAACTGGAACGGTTGGAACAAGAATTACTAGGGCAAAAAAAATAATGAAAAGCATATGTCAAAAAATAAAATAAATATTTCGAGTGAGGTAATGTCGAAGATTAAAAAGGGTCAAGTTAAAATGAAACCTAAATGGATATTTGTAATGGGTACTGTGGCTTTGGTACTGGGCGTGATTGGAGCTTATACTTTATCGGTGTTTTTGGTGAGCCTAATTAGCTTTTCATTGAGGTCGCATGGACCTATGGGAGTTTATAGATTCCAAGAATTATTAGCCAGTTTTCCTGTATGGGCTGTAGGATTGGCTGTGGTGGGTTTGGTATTAGGCGTTGTGTTATTGAAAAAGTTTGAGTTTTCTTACAAAAAGAATTTTTGGTTTATTGTTTTTACTTTTATTGTGGCCGTTTTGATTTCTGGATGGTTGTTAAATTATCTAGGAATTGATGGTCTTTGGACTAAACAAGGCCAAATGAAAAAAATGTATCAAAAATATGAAGGAAGAGGAAGGGTGTTGCCTTGGAATAGTGATGGAGTGTACGGTCCGGGTCATGGAGTCGGGAAAAGATGGGGAGGTAAACAATAGTTCATGTTGTCTGAGATGGTTTAGAATGAATATATGGTGGATTTGGTGGATAAAGCACGAGAAATTCGAGTGGAAATAATTAAGATGCTAGCTGACGCTGAGTCTGGACATACTGCTGGAGCTTTGGGGTCAGCAGATTTGTTTGCAAGTTTGTATTTTGGAGGAGTAATTAATTTTAAGAAAGATGAGCCGTACTGGGAAGATAGAGATAGAGTGGTTTTGTCTTGTGGACATTATGCACCGGTTTGGTATGCAGCGCTGGCTTTGGCTGGATTTTTCCCGAAAGAAGATTTAAAAACACTACGAAAACTGGGATCAAGACTACAGGGGCATCCAGTAAGACAAGCTGAGTTTTCCGGAAGTAATTATTCACAGCTTCCTGGAGTGGAAAATACGGGAGGTCCCTTGGGACAGGGTTTAAGCGTATCTGTGGGAATGGCTTTGGCCGGAAAAATGGACAAGAAAAAATGGAAAGTAGTATGTGTGTCGTCGGACGCAGAACAACAAGAGGGACAAACTTGGGAAGCGTATCAAACAGCAGCAAAGTACGGCTTGGGAAATTTGACCTTTGTGATTGATCGAAATGAGATACAGATAAGCGGTAATTTGAAAGAGGTAATGCCAATTGAGCCTTTGAAAGATAAGCTAAGCTCTTTCGGATTGCGAGTGATAGAGATAAATGGCAACAATTCTGAGGAAATAATAGCGGCTTTTGAACAAGGGAAATTGTTTCCTGATCAACCAAAGGCGATTATTATGAAAACGATGGCGGGGAAAGGGGTGAGCTTTATGGAGGGAAATTATCATTGGCACGGAAAAGCACCAACGAGTGAAGAAGCCGAAAAAGCATTATGGGAACTGAAATAATATGAATTTAGTAAATGATTTAATTAACGTTGAGAGAAAAGCCACAAGGGAAGGTTTTGGAGAGGCGATGGTTGAGCTGGGAAAGAGAAATAAAAATGTGGTGGTGGTGACGGCAGATTTGGGTGAAAGCATGAAGGTGGATGAGTTTGAAAAAATGTATCCTGAAAGATTTATTCAAGTTGGGGTGGCTGAGCAAAACATGATGGGAGTATCGGCTGGCTTAGCCTTGTCGGGTAAGATATCCTTTGCTGTTTCGTATGCCGTTTTTAATCCCGGAAGAAACTGGGACCAAACTCGAGTATCAGTTTGTTATTCCAATGCCAATGTCAAAATTGTGGGAGGCCATACCGGTATTTCTGTGGGCCCTGACGGAGCCACGCATCAAGCTTTGGAAGACATCGCTATGACTAGAGTGTTGCCCAATTTGATGGTGGTTGTGCCGGCCGATTACGAACAGGCAATAAAAGCAACTTTGGCTGTAACCATTCACAAAGGGCCAGTATATTTACGACTGACAAGACCAAAGACTGCCTGTTTTACAACTGCCACAACGCCATTTGAACTGGGAAAGGCTCAGGTGTTACGAACCGGGAAAGAGGTAACGGTTTTTGCCTGCGGGAGTTTGGTTTATGAAGCGCTGCTCGCGGCTGAGGAGCTGAAAAACGAAGTTGATGTAGAAGTCATAAACGTGCATACAATTAAACCTCTTGATGTGGAAACGATTGTAAGAAGTGCCAGAAAAACCGGAAAAGTAATTTCACTGGAAGATCATCAGATTAATGGGGGTTTGGGTGGCGCAATAGCTGAGGTGTTGAGTGAAAAATTGCCGACAAAAATGATAAGAATGGGAATGAGAGATACTTTTGGAGAAAGCGGAGAACCGGGAGAACTATTGGCTAAGTACGGACTTGACAAAGATGGAGTTATAAAAACAATTAGAAAAATAATAAATGATTGATACATCAAGAATTGAAATAAATGGCAAGGTAATGCTTTTGGCTTATGACCAAGGGATGGAACACGGCCCCGTCGATTTCAACGAAAAATCAGTTGACCCTGCCTACATCATGAAGATTGCCCAGAATGGAAACTTTACGGGGGTGGTTTTTCAGGAAGGAATCGCTGCAAAATATTACAAGAAAGAATTGGGAATTCCACTTATCGTAAAACTTAATGGAAAAACATCATTTCAAGGAGAAGAGCCTTTGTCTTTGCAGCTGTGTACAGTAAAAAAAGCGGCGGAAATGGGAGCCATTGGAGTGGGCTATACCATTTATGTCGGTAGCCAGTTTGAAGAACAAATGATGGTGGAGTTTTCGAGAATTGAAGATGAGGCCCATGAACTGGGAATGATTGTGATTGCTTGGATGTATCCAAGAGGGAAAAAGGTAGCCGGAAGGGAAAATGACCGTGATGTGGTGGCCTATGGAGCGCGTTTGGCATTAGAAATGAATGCAGATTTTGTCAAAGTTCCATATACCGGTGACCCTGAAAGTTTTGCTTGGACAGTAAGGGCGGCCGGGAAAACGGGCGTGTTGGCTCAGGGAGGAAAGAAAGTCGACTGGGAAAATTTGGAGGAGGAAATTGGCGGAGTAATGCAGGCGGGGGCGGCAGGAATCGCAATTGGAAGAAATGTTTGGCAAGATGAAAACCCCAATGAAGTGTCGAAAAAACTTGCCGATATCGTGTATAAGTGAAATATGCTTTTTACTGAAAATGGAATCGGAGAGAATGAAATGATGGAATTAAAAGATTTACAAAAAAGATCTGAAGTGGTTTGGGTTGAAGCAAAACCGGTGATGGAAAACTGGAGAAACAGGTTGTCTTCGTATGAAGAAAAACATCGACACCAAATAGCTAGATCATTGAACGATATTGAACGTATTTTTGGGAAAGAAACATCAAAAAAAACTAAAGTTGATCTCCATTATTTGTCAAAGAAAGATAGTTCAAAAGGGGAGCCGGCTTCGGGGTTGGTAAGTACGATGCGGTTACCTGAGGGAAACGCTGATGTCTTTTACTGGATTGGAGAGTCCACGAGATTGAATGATGAGCCGAAAGAAATCGAAGAATTAGAGCGAATGCACACTACAAAAGTAATACATGAAGTTATCCATCAAGATTTCCAAAGAGAAAATGAGATTTACGATAGTGTACTGGAAATAGCAAATGCCGATCAGGAGATACTTAAATTGAGAAAAGACTTGATGTACAATCAGGCAAGCTACCTTGAACCGGAACTAGAGTTAATTGCTATTTATCTTGAAAGATACACTGAGAAAATTTTACGAGAAAAAAGAGGTGAAGAAGAGACTGTCGGAGGTTCTCCGATAATTGAGTATCGAATCGACGAAAAAAGGTTTCAGGAAATTTTTGTAGCAGTAGCGAGAGAAGATGAATCATGGAAAGAAGATGGACCCTACACCGCTGTTCGTCGAGGTTGGGGAATTCCAGACACGAGACCGTCTCAAAACGATCAAGGTAAGGGAGTTAAGTTAGTTATTGAACCATCGATATATCAACTGGGGGGTGGTTTAGATGACTTTTCTTTAATTGAAAAATATTTAAATGAGAAAATACAGCTTGATGTTGCTTTTATTAAAGAGTTGTATATTTTGTTTCTGGCTCAGAGAGAAAGATTTGAGAAAAAACAGTTAGGAAAAAATTCGCTTGACTAGACCACCCAGACGATGACCCCATTTTTTCCAAAAATCTTCGAAATAGACGATGTTTAAAAGAATAGCAGAAACGATAACAATAGCGTCGTAAGTGGCACGATCGTAATAAACATCTTCGAGCTGAATCCACATAGCAAATTCATCAAAAGCTAAGCCAAGAGCAACGCCGTAAACCAGGCTAAGTTTGAGCCTAGTTTTGGGTGAACGATCTTGAACGAGCAAATAATAGCCAACAAGAACCAACATAATGATGCCATAGGCAAAATGGTGAATATGTGTTCCTCTGACCTCAAGAGATAGATTGGGAAAGAAATTGACGATTGTACGAGATAGAGCGAAAGTACCAAGAAAACTTAACATAATAAGAAAAGGAATTTCTTTTCCGGTTTTGGGACGAAGATGGTGCCAGGGTTTCATTGATATATTTTATCAGTTGGAAAATAATTGAATTACAATGAAGTAATGAAGAAAGTTGTAGTTATTGGTGCTGCTGTTGTAGATGTACTTCTAAAATCAAAAAGTCTACGGGTGATGAAGAGCCATCAAATTGAAGGTGGTGTGGCAATGTGTGAAGTAATGGGGGGAAAAATTGAGGCTGAGGATGGGGTTTTAGTTAGCGGCGGAGGAGCCACAAATGTAGCTGTAGGATTACATCGAATGGGAGAAGCGGTGAAGATGATAAGCAGAGTAGGTAATGATGATTTGAGTGAAGTGCTGATAAAGCAGTTAGAAAAAGAGAGTGTTGATTTGACTCTTTTACAAAAAACAAAAGGCAAAACTGGAATATCGGCTGTGTTGGTATCTTCGGACGGAGGAAGGTCAATAGTTACCTATCGCGGAGAGAGTGGAGAGATTGAGAAAAATGAAATTGATTGGGAAGAAGTTAAAAAGGCAGATTGGATACAAATATCAAGTTTGGGCGGGGAGATGAATCTTTTGGAAGATTTGGTTAGCTTTGCTTTGGAACATGGGATAAAAGTAGGATTCAATCCCGGTAAAAAAGAATTGGTTCAAAAAGAGAAATTGCTTCGTCTTTTACCCAAATTTGATTTTTTTAATGTGAATCGAATGGAGGCGGCAGAGTATTGGGGAGAAAATTTTGACGATGAAGAATTATTGGTGAGTAAGTTTGTGAAGGCAGGAACAAGATTTTTAATGATTACCGATGGAAAACGAGGAGCTAGCGTGGCCGAAAAAGGAAGATGGATAAAAATGGAGGCTTTTCCCAATAAATCGATTGATGATACGGGTGCCGGGGACGCATTTGTGTCTGGTGCTGTAGCCGGAGTTTTGCAGGGAAGAAATACTACGGAGATTCTCAAAATGGGTTTGGCAAACGGTGGTTCGGTAGTTGGCCATCTTGGAGCAAAAGACGGCTTGTTGTATAGGGGCGAGATGGAAAAGTGGATGAAAAGAAAATTGAAGATGACCGAGGAAAATATAATATAGATTCTCCCCGGAGTACCGAGAAAAGGCCGCTTTCGCGGGAATGACAAAGTTTGTGGTTAAATGAAGGTATGGAAAAGAAGAAAATATTTGTGACCCATTTCTTTCTAGACAAGTTCCTCAAGGGACTAAAAGAAAAATATGAAGTGGTGGTGTGGCCGAAGAAAGACATTAGCCGAGAAGATTTATTGAAAGAAGTAAAAGGCGTGACCGGAATAATTTCTCTGTTGACTGAAAAAATTGACGCTTCGGTGATGGACGCAGCAGGACCTTCACTAAAAGTTATCAGTAATTATGCGGTTGGTTATGACAATATTGATGTGCCTGAGGCAACTAAGAGAGGCATTTGTGTAACAAATACTCCTGGTGTTTTGACGGAAGCGGTGGCCGAAGAGGTGATAGCAATGACCCTGGCTCTTTTTAGAAGAATTGTTGAAGGAGATAGATTTATCAGGGCTGGAAAATATAAAGGCTGGGAGCCTGATTTGTTGTTGGGGACAGGATTAAAAGACAAAACGATGGGAGTCGTAGGATTGGGTAGAATTGGGCGATGGACGGCAAGAATGGCTGGGGCAATGGGAATGAAAGTAATTTATTTTAATCGACACCGTGATGATGAATTTGAAGAAGAATACGATGTGGCTTATCATACACTAGATCATTTGTTGGAGTACTCTGACGTGGTGAGCCTGTCGGTACCTCTGACTCCGGAAACAAAGCACATGATTGGAGAAAGAGAACTGAAACTGATGAAGCCGACGGCGCTGTTAATTAACACGGCTCGAGGAGCTGTGGTTGATGAAAAATCACTAATCGTGGCACTAAAAGAGAGATGGATTGCCGGAGCCGGACTAGATGTTTTTGAAGATGAATCAAGTATTCCAACTGAGCTGTACGAGCTTCCCAATACAGTACTAACACCACACACGGCTTCGGCGACAGTAGAAGCAAGACTGGCAATGGCGAGAATTGTGATGGACAACATGAATGATGCTTTGGAGGGAAGACAACCTGCTTGTCTGATTAATGTCGATGTATGGAAAGCAAATGCGCAAAATTGAAGATGAAGAAACAGATATTGAGATTCCTGGTGAGAATGATGAAAATGTAGGTGATGGCGCGCCAAAAAAGAAAAAAAGAAAGAAATCAAAAGAGGAGAGGGCCGCAGAAAGAAAAGTCGTTTTTTGGACTCTGATAATCATATTAATAATCACCTTAAGTTTTTGGATGGTGCCAGTGATACGAGATATGTTTAACGGGGAACCGGTAACTGTTGAAACAGAAAATAAAAGCCAGCCAAGCCCGACACGGGAGAAACCTGAAATTAAAAATTACGTGGAAATTACACTTTAAATTGTGTGATTGATATAGATTCTCCCCGGAGTACCGAGGACAAGCCGCTTTCGCGGGAATGACAGGTCCTGCAAGGAGACTCCTCGCAGGTGATGTGAGATTGCTACATCGGGTTATCTCCTTCTACCAAGGACGAACTCATGCGCAATGACGGAATTAGAGAATTTGGGGAGGGAAACTGGTTGATGTGGAAGGGGTGGGGTTGAGAATTTCCTTAATCCTGGCTGGATCGCAAACTGTTTTTGGTTCATTCCCCTTTTTAAAATACTCGTATTTGGTGGGACAACCCTCGCAAGGCAGAGTGCCGGTAAGGGTACAAATAGATACTCGAATAAGCTCAGTTGGAGCTGATTCTGGCTGGGTAACTTGAGGTGATGTTTCTAATATAGTGTTAACAATTTTGGCCCAGATAGGAGAGGCTCCAGTGATACCTGAAGCAATGCGTGACATAGGGGTGTTGTTGTTGTTGCCAACCCAGGTAGAAACCATAAACTCATTAGTATAACCAAAGGTCCAGTTGTCACGAAGGTCATTGCTAGTGCCGGTTTTGACAGCCACTTTTGTTTTTTTAATGTTGAGAACTGAGTTGGTGCCAAAGGCTGGGGATCTGGCTGAGTTGTCGGCGAGAATATCAGAGATTAAGTAAGCAGTCGATGGGGATATAGACTGGTGCGGAGAACAGTTGTTTTCTTCGGCAAGAGCCGAGGAATATTGGTTTATAGCCTCAGATTTTTGAGGACATGTAGAGAGAAAAATTTTATTACCATCCGCCTTTTGAATTTTTATAATTGAGTTTAGCGGGGTGGTGATGCCGGAGTTGGCAAAGGTGGAGTAAGCGGTTGCGAGATCAACCATGCGCACTTCAAGACTGCCAAGGGCCATCGACAGTCCGTAACGACTAGGATCATTCCAAGAAGTAATACCCATTTTTTGGGCTAACTGGGCAAAGTTTTGAACACCATTTTTTGCAAGAAGAATGACTGACGGAATATTGTATGAACTTCCCAGTGCTTGGCGCAATGTAATGTATCCGTGAAATTTATTGTCGTAATTTTTGGGAGCCCAAGGTTCTTGACCGGGAAGGTTAAAAGAAATTGGTTTGTCTTCCAAGACACTTCCCGGACTGTAGCCATTTTCAAAAGCTAAGGCGTAGTTTAGAGGTTTGATGGAGCTGCCAGGTTGACGAAGAGCTAGGGTGAGATTTACTTGACCGTCCTCGTTTAGGTTAAAGTAGTCTTTGGAACCAACCATAGCAAGAATTTCACCAGTTTTAGGATTGGTAACAAGAGCGGCACCGTTGGTTACTTGATAATTTTTCAGACCCTTGATTTCTTCAGTAACAATTTTTTGAGCCTTTTCTTGAAGGTCCAGATCAAGCGTGGTGGTGACCACAAGGCCTCCCTGGTTAACAACATTTTCCCCAAGCTCTTTAATGAGAAGATCTTTGATGTACATAACAAAATGAGGTGCGTTGATCTCAATTTTGGCAGAGTTAAAGATGAGTTTATTATTTAGCGCGTACTGAAACTCCTCGTTAGTTATCATATTTAATTTGAGCATTTGACTTAACACAAATTGTTGCCTTTGTTTGGCTAGTTCGGGCTGTTCACCGAAAGGAGAGTATTTGCTGGGAGCCTGGGGAAGACCAGCAAGGAAAGTGGCTTGAGAGAGATCTAAATCTTTGGCGTCGACGTTAAAGTACTGTCTGGAAGCTTCTTGAATGCCGTAGGCCGGGCCGCCAAAGCCAACTTGATTGAGATACATCTCGAAGATTTTATCTTTACTAAAAGTGTACTCAACTTCGATGGCCAAAATGAGCTCCTTAATTTTTCTAGTGATGGTTTTTTCATTACTCAAGAGTGTGTTTTTGACTAGTTGTTGGGTAATGGTTGATCCTCCTTCAGTTTTGTTATTGGTGATGTTTTTGTAGATGGCCCGTGCCGTACCGGAAACAGAAAAACCTTTATGACGATAGAAATCTTTATCTTCGGCAGCAAGAAAAGCATTCTTTACATGGCTGGGAAGTGAGTCTAAAGTTACCAAGGTTCGGTTCTCATCTTTGTAGATTTTGTATAGTAGCTTGCCGTTTCGATCAAGAATTTGAGTGGTTAGCTTTGAAGGATAGTCGGAAAGTGTCTTGGGATTGGGAAGATCGTAGAAAAACTCAACATAAATAAATGACGCCAAAGAGATGACACCCAAAGAAAAGAAAATGTATGAGCGAAGAGAGTTGGCGCTTGTGTCAAATTTGGGGAACTTAAACTGAGGAAGTTGCGGTGGGCTGGGTAAGGTAATTTTAGGAAGGGAAAATTTTGGTAAAGAGAATCTTGGAAATGAGAATTTTGGATATGAGATTGTTGGAAGTTTAATCTTGGGGAAAACAATTTTTGAGAGAGAAAATTTGGGAAATGAAAAACGAGGAATAGAGATGGAAAACAACTTCGACAAGAAAACAAAAACGTATCCGAAAATTAAAACTAGCCAGAGAACAATTTTAAAGACAGGAGTACCTAGGTATGATAAAAAATTCTTTGATTGATTAAAGTGTCTTTTTTGTGCCATGTCGGAAACAAACTTGTTCAAAGGGCAGGACTTGGCGAACTATAGTTCTATTTTAGAACCTAAAGGGTGAAAAGACTAGGGGCGAAAGAGGGAGTTTATTGGTGTCCAAAGATCTTGAGAGGTGCCTTCATACCCAAGAGCCCATATAGCTATTCCTCCTAGATCTGCTGATTCTACCAACTTAAGCTTTTGCTCAAGAGATTGAGCGTTTTCGAAATGAATTTGATAATTATTACCGTCTTCTTGATAGTTTAGAAATGGACTGAGAGTAGAGTCAGACCATTGAGCAGAGATAGAAGATACTTCAGGGTTTTGGAACAGTGACAAAATTCTTTGATAGGTGGCAAGAGATCCTGTACCAGAGTAAGTGTTGGCGAGAAAATCGGTTGAGGCTGTTTGCCATTCATAACCGTAAAAAGGAATACCTAGAATAATTTTTTTTGAGGGAATGAGTTTACTGATTTGAGAAATGTGAGTAAGAATGTCTTTATCAAGGCAGTTTTGTTCGTTGGAAAAAACATCGGTACATTTACCGATCAAGGGAGCGACAGGTCCGGCTTGAGTTGAGGATTTTCGATAGTAGTCATAAGCCATGATAATAAATTTGTCGGTGACCGGCTCTAGCTGAGCCAGATCCCAAAGTCGAGGATTTTCTGCGACGCTCGCAAAAGTATCAATGTCAATTTGACAGTGACTCTTATATGAAGTGCAAGCAAAACGTAGGTCGGTAATGAAACCAACAAAACTATTTCTTAATGCCTGATTTCCGGCATTGATATATTCGAAATCAATGTTAATGTCGTCAAAACCATAGTCTTTATAAACTGACATGATAGAGCTAACAGCTGCCTTTTTGTTTTCAGGGGAACTTAAAATACCCTCTATAACTTCCGGCTCCATGGCGGTAATAGTAATAACGGTTTTTTGACCCAAGATTTTTGATTGGTAAAACAACTTGGAAACCTCTTTTGATTTTAATTTGTTCCAACCAGGTTCAGACTCAATTAAGTTAATCTTTTTATTTAGTGTGCCATCGCTTTTTAGGTCTACGGCAAAATAGGCAAAATGAGTTAATGATTGGATATTGAGTGTTTCGGAGTATTTGATGTTCCAGTAAGGAAAAAATCCATAGATAACCTTGCTTGATCGAATGGCTGGTGAATTACCGATGAGACTGCCAATCAAGGCGATTGGACTCACAAGGGGAAGGGTACTACGCCAGATAAAGTAAGCCGTAACAGAAGTAAAAATTAAACCAAGAGAAAGGAAAAAGATGTTTAGTTTACGGAACATTAGTGGGGGCAATATTTAAGAAATTACCTGGAGTAATATTTTTATATTGAAATTTGGAGTAGTCTATGTTGGTGGTAGGCCAGGAAATTTTACCTTTGTCATCAACTGGATAGGCACAGTCAAGACAGAAATTTGGAGTAAAAGGATCTGAAACAACAGTGTGTTCTTCAAGATCGCGGTCGACGGTTTCATCACCAGGAAGAATGGGAAATTTGTCGGAACGCCTGACCCAAATTTGTTGTTTGATGGGGTGTGCCGATTGGCCTGGGGGTAATAGTTTGTCGATAAAGAATTCATTGTGAGACTCGCACTGATTTGCTTCTTGAGCAAGAAAGCCGGTGAGGTTACAGACTTGGAAGTTGGTGACGAGTTCTGGTTTGACGAGAGGGCGATTTTTTACTCCCTTAAGTAGTTTTCTCATAATATCGTTCCAGATGGGAGAAGCTCCAGTAACACCTGAAGCAACGTAGCTCATAGAAGAATTATCATTGTTGCCAACCCAAGTAATAGCCAAGTAATCGGCAGTGTAACCAATGGTCCAGTTGTCCTTTAAGTCGTTGGTTGTCCCTGTTTTGACGGATACTGTTTGCCCAGGTATTACCAACTCACTATTGGTACCAAAAGCGGCACTACGGGCTCCGTTGTCGGCAAGGATGTCAGAAATAATGAAAGTAACTTCTTGAGGAAGAGTTACTCGAGGATCTGTGGGTTGGAGATCGGTTTTAGGAATTGATTGGTTTTGCCAGAAATCCGTCCAGTTTTCGGGCATAACAGAAACAGCGCTGGCTATTTTATCTACTTCGACTTGCTCCAAAATTTTTCCGGTATAGTCTTCAACTTTTATGACAGATATCAATGGAACTGTAACACCGGAGTTGGCAAAAGTACCAAAAGCTTTGGCCATGTCGAGCATAGTAACTTCACCGCCTCCAAGAGTAAGAGAAAGACCGTAATTTTTGGGGTCAGTCCAGGTGGAGATACCCATAGCTGAAGCTGTAGCAATAAATGAGTCGATACCGTTAAGAGCAAGCTGTTTGACGGCAGGAATGTTTAAAGAGTTAGCAAGAGATAAGCGCATCGAAACAGGGCCTCGAAAAGTATTGTCATAATTTTTGGGGCAGTATTGTTTTTGACCGGTCACTCCAAAACAGGTGGGAAGGTCGAGGTAGGTGGTACTCGCTGGCCATCCTCGAAGAAGACCAACTGCATAGTTGATGGGTTTTATGGATGAACCGGGTTGGCGAAAAGCTGTGGTGATGTTTACCTGGCCATCAATTTCATCGTCGAAATAATCTTTTGAACCAATGAGCGAAATTATTTCTCCAGTATTGGGTTTGGTAACAACTGCAGCACCATTGCTAATTCTGAGTTTGGCAATTTTTTTCATCTCTGCGGCCAACGAAGCTTCAAAATATTGCTGAAGATCAAGATCAAGAGTGGTAGTGACTCTAAGACCACCGATATTTACTTTGTCCTCACCATATTTTTGAACTAAAGCGTCACGAACCATTAGGGAAAAATGAGGAGCGTTGATGGTTATATTTTTTTTGGCAAAAACGAGTTTTTGGGCCTTGGCGGCAGCAGCTTGTTCCTCTGTAATGTATTTATCTTCTACCATGCGACGAAGCACTTCACCTTGACGATTGATAGCATATTCAGGATTGGCTCCAAAAGGAGAGTACCGGGTGGGTGACTGAGGAAGACCGACAAGAAGAGCAGACTCAGCTAAATCAAGATCTTTGGCGTTTTTTCCAAAATATGTATTGGCTGCCGACTCTATTCCGTATGCTGTACCGCCGTAGGGGGTGTAGTTCAAATAAAGTTCGAGAATTTCATCTTTGGAATAGGTGATCTCGGTAAAAAGTGCCAAAAATGCCTCTTTTACCTTACGTGTAAGGGTGCGATTGGTGTCTGAAAGAAGCGAGTTTTTGACTAGCTGTTGGGTTATCGTTGAGCCTCCAGCAAGTCGTTTGCCTTTGAATATTGAATTGAAAGCGGCGCGAATTATCCCTGTTATATCTATGCCGTGATGATAGTAAAAATTTTTATCTTCGATGGCGATAGTACCTTGTTTGACAAAATCGGGAATAACCGCGAAAGCAACTGGTGTGCGTTTGTACTCAGAGTAAACCTCATAAAGAAGTTTGCCGTTGCGATCAAGAATTTGGGTGCTGATAGGAGCTGGGGTTTTGGTGAGCTTGGCTGGACTGGGAACATCTTTAAAAAGAAAGACAAAACCGATAAGTAATAACCCTGCAACAATTGAGAGAGCTGAGATTATGCGAGAGCGACGAGTCTTGGTACACTTCTTATAGCTTTTTTCGATGGTGCGTAAAAGCTGTTTTCTGGTAAGGGCCATAGGAAACATTATACCTGCTATGGTACGATGAAGGAGTGAAACGACTATGGTACTACTTTATATATCTAGTTTTAGTGTGGGGGAGTTTTCGTTATTTTGTTCGTTTACCAGAAGCGATAGAAGAGCTATGGTTTAAACCTGTGGTGTGGCTTGTGCCTTTGTTTTGGTGGAACTTGGCGTTAAAAGAAAAAGTGGTTATGTTTGGAAAAGGGTGGGTTGAGTCTGTGCTTTTTGGTTTAATGATGGCAATGTTTTATTATTTTTTACTTAGGTTTAGAAATTTAGGTAGTATTAGTTTTGATATTAATTTGTTGATTGTGGCACTGGCAACGGCAGTGACAGAGGAGCTGACATTTAGTGGTTTTGTGGCTGGATACTTAGAAAAAATTCGCAAAGGAAAGATGGTTAACTTGATAATTGTCGGTTTGATGTCGGCTGTGATTAGATTACCAATTTTGCTTTTGGTATATCGGGTGGGAATGAAAGAAGTATTTGGGGTGATGTTGGTAGCTTTGGTTAGCGGAGTTATTAATGCTTGGATAAGAGTAAGGTCGGGGAATGTTTCAGGTTCAATTTTGGCTCGCCTGGGAATGAATTTGGCAGTATTGGGGTAATTTGCAGAAGATTTTGCGGAGATTGGCCTTAATGATGTTTTATGATGTGGTATGTTTCAGTTGCTTTACTAGGGGTAGTGTTACAAGATGATTACCGACACTAAATATTGTGTTTGTTTATGAATTGTCCATATTGCAACAACGAAGACACATCAGTGCTTGAAAGCCGAGGGCTACCGAGTGAAACCGGTATTCGACGCAGACGAGAGTGTAAAAAATGTGGCAAAAGATTTACCACGCATGAACGAGTGGTTAATATTGATTTGAAAGTGATTAAGAAGAGCGGTCGGGTGGAGCAGTATGATAGAGAAAAATTATTAAAAGGAATAAAAAAAGCTTGTTATAAAAGGAAGGTCGAAGAAGAAGATATGGAAAATCTGGTTGATGAGATCGAGACGAAGCTTTTGAATAGAAAAACGGTAGAAATAAAGTCCAGCGACATCGGAAAGATGGTGTTGTCGCGTCTTCTGAAACTTGACGACTTGGCGTATATGAGATTTGCGAGCGTTTATATGGATTTTGTAGATGCCAAAGAGTTTCAAGAGTTCGTGGCAGGGTCAAAAAGATTAGCAATTAGTAATTAAATATTATGTCCGTATCATCAACAATCTATCAAAACATGAACAAAAAAAACGAAAAAGTTATTTCCGAGACTTATGAAGAGGTGATGGCTGAAGTAAATAAAAAGGTAGGCGAGAGACCTGAGAAGCCAGCCGATCTGGCTCCTGGTGAATGGTCTGAGCAAGCAATTAAGGTGTTGAAGGAGCGATATTTAGATAAAAATTCAGAGGGTGAGACGATAGAAACCCCAGATGAGTTGATTTGGAGAGTGGCCTTTACCATTGCCAGCGCCGAGTCTCGATTTGACGCTTCAATAAAAGAAATTATCGAAACGGCAAAAAGCTTTTATAAATTGATGGGAAGTCGGAAGTTCTTACCAAACTCGCCAACATTAATGAATGCCGGCAAAAATAATGGTTTGCAGTATTCCGGCTGTTTTGTTTTGCCAGTCCCGGATTCTTTAGAGGGAATTTTTGACGCAATTAAGTTTCAAGCAATAATTCATCAATCTGGAGGCGGTACAGGCTTTTCTTTTAGCCGACTTCGTCAGAAAGGCGCGACGGTAAAAAGAAGCAGAGGAGTAGCGAGCGGACCGATTAGTTTCATGAAAGTATTTAATGAAGCAACCCAACAGATTA
The DNA here is from genome assembly GCA_964513845.1 of uncultured Pseudomonadales bacterium. Classification (GTDB taxonomy): domain Bacteria; phylum Patescibacteriota; class Microgenomatia; order UBA1400; family MFAQ01; genus UBA2277. Next base: position 72,047 of record CAZENT010000003.1, read on the forward strand.
AACAAGGAGGGACGCGAAGGGGGGCGAATATGGGAATTTTACGCGTAGATCACCCGGATGTTCGTGATTTTATTACCTGCAAACTTGATGGAGGACTAACGAATTTCAATATTTCCATTGCGGCGACTGATAAATTTATGGAAGCTTTAGCTAAGGGGGAGAAGTACGATATAGTCGAACCACACACGGATAAAGTAATTAGACAAGAGGATGCTCGCGAGATATTTGATTTGATTTGCGATTGTGCTTGGAGATCAGGGGATCCGGGAATGATATTTATTGACCGAGTGAATTCCAGCGCAGCAAATCCAGTACCGAGTTTGGGACCGGTGGAAAGCACAAATCCTTGTGGTGAACAGCCACTGTATCCTTTTGACGCTTGTAACTTGGGAAGCATTTTTCTTAACTATTTTGTGAAAGAGACTGACGGAAAACAAGAGGTTGATTGGGAGGAGTTGAAGAAAACGGCCAAAGAGGCTGTGCGATTCCTGGATGATGTGATTGAAATTAATCCATATCCCCTTCAACAGGTATGGGAAACGGTGAGGTCGATCCGAAGAGTCGGATTGGGAATTGGTGGCTGGGCTGACATGCTTTACCTTTTAGGGGTACCCTACAACTCGGAAGAAGCTTTGAAACTGGCGGAAAAGATTATGAAGACAATTAATGATGCAGCTCACGATGAAAGCAGAGAGCTGGCAAAAGTTCGAGGGGCATTTCCTTTGTTCAGTGAAAGTATTTTTAAAGATGGCGAGCCAATAAGAAATGCGGCCATTACAACGATCGCTCCCACCGGAACAATTGGAATAATTGCCGATACAAGTGGAGGGTGTGAGCCGGTGTTTGCCTTGGCTTACAAACACATGGTCAAGGATGAGTCATTAAATAGAGAAATGTTTTTTTCTGATCCAGCTTTTGCTGAGGTAGCCAAGAGAGAGGGTTTTTGGAGTGAAAAATTAATGGCTAGAGTTGCTGAGACAGGAAGTGTGCATGGAATAGATGAAGTGCCGGAAAAATGGCAGAAAGTATTAGTGACGGCTCACGAAATATCTCCAGAGTGGCATGTAAAGATGCAAGCCGCTTGGCAAAAGAATTTGGACAATGCCGTTAGCAAAACAATTAATCTTCCGCACGAAGCTTTGGTTGATGATGTGGCTAAAGCGTATTTATCTGCTTACGAGCTTGGTTGTATGGGGATTACTATATATAGAGACGGATGTAAAGAGTGGCAAGTGCTGAACGTGGGAACGAAAAAAGAGGAAATTAAAGTAGAAGAAAAAGAAGTTATCGAGGCGGCTGATTTGAGAACAAGACCAAGTAAACTTCAGGGTAATACTTATAAAATAAAAACTCCTGTTGGAACAGCTTTTGTAGTAATCAATGCTGACGAAATGGGAAATCCGTTTGAGGTGTTTATTAATGTGGGCAAGGCGGGTTCTCATGTTATGGCCGACGCAGAAGCGATAGGAAGATTGATATCATTATCTCTTCGTGTGCCATCGGAGTATCCCGCTAAGGCGGTGGCAGAAGCTGTGATTGATCAACTGTCTGGAATTGGTGGCGCGGACAGCGTGGGATTCGGCAATAACAGAATCAGAAGTCTGGCTGACGGTGTGGCAAAGGTAATGAGGGAGTATTTGAGAGCTGATGAAAATAATGCTGAAAGTGGCGAAGAAATTAAGTTGGATTTTTCGGCGACACAGCAAGAACTACCTCTTCAATTGAAGAAAGGGGACCTCTGTCCTGATTGTGGACAAGCCAGTTTGGTTTTAGAAGAGGGGTGTCAAAAATGTTATTCTTGCGGTGCCAGCAAATGCTGATATGATTAGTGTTGTTGTGATACTGTTTGATTAGTTTGCAACGATATTTGACAAGACTGCAAATATAGTATTTAATGATATTAGGTAATTGTGATTACTATCAGTCTTTTGTTGACATTGCTAATACGTTCTTTTGTGGTTATTTTCGCTTAGTATCAATCTTTTCTTGTCTATCAGGTGGTCTGTTGTTCGTATCGTTGATGTTTTGAAGGTGGACAGTGCCTTGACAGTATAGTTTTATTTATATTCCTCACCTTTTTCACAATCCTATCTATATTTTTGACGAAAGAGATATATTAATTATGGATGAAGAAAAAAGATGGAATGATTTACGTATTTGAAGGTTATGGAAAGGGAAAGACCAGCGCGGCATTGGGAGTAGCTGTTCGGATGTTGTTACTTAAGAAAAATGTAGTATGGATATCTTGGTTTAAAGAGAGACGATGGAAAATTACCGAGATGCGTTTGGCAAGGAAATTTAAAGATAATTTAAAAATGCACTGGATGGGAAGAGGTTTTTATGGAGGTCCAGATGATCACGACACCCCAGATAGACATATAAATGCAGCTGAGGAAGCACTTTCTTTGGCAAGAGATGTTTTAGCCACAAAAGAAGGAAAGAGGAGCGTGGATTTATTGGTTTTGGATGAAGTAATTAGAGCAGTTAATGACAGAGTATTAAAGATTGATGATTTGCTGGAAGTTATCAATAACAGGGGTGCGACACATCTAGTACTGACAGGACATGATTGCCCTGTGAAGTTAAGAGAGGTGGCTGATCTAGTGACAGAAATGAAGAAAATAAAACATCCCTTTGATAAGGATGTTTTGGCAGTTCGAGGACTGGATTTTTAAGGTATAGTTAAAGTATGCCTGCCGTAGGTAAGGAAATAGAACGTCCAGTTATACCCAGCGATACAACTCAACCTGTTGAGCAGGCGAGTTATGTGGAGAGAGTGGAAAGGCAAGTTGAAACCCAACAACCGGCTAGTATACAAAAGCCACAACCGCAGACCGAGGATAGTAATAAGGGGGATATGGGAAAGATTGTGTCGGCTCAGTTTGCTGTTCAAACAAAACCAAACATCACCTTGCCAATGGATGAAGAAGAGGTGATTGAGGGATTGCACCACAAGGTTTGGGAGGGAGTAAGATGGGCTTCAGAATGGTGTGTAATGATGATTAAAAAATATCCAGGAAGAGTATTTTATCTTCCACCTGAAACAAAATGATAAACAACAATAATTACAACTACTGGATTCAGTATGGTGTGGTTGTTTTGTTGGGTATGGTGGTAATTATTGGAGTAATGATAGTCTGCTGGATGTTGTTTGTTGTGTGGCTAAGGAATAAAAATAGAGAAGAGGTGAGTTTGAAGTTTGTGTTGTTGGAGATTGCCGTACCCAAGGATAATGAGGTAAAAATAGACGCGGTTGAGCAGATGTTCTCTTCTCTTTTTTCCATAAAAAGAGGAGGTTTTTGGCAAAAATATAAATCCCAACAACATTTGTCACTAGAAATCGTGGGAAAAAAAGAAGATATCCATTTTTATGTATCGTGCCACAAGGACAACATGGAGTTGGTGGAAAAAACGATTGCCGGAACATATTCCGGAGTTCAGGTAAAACAAGTTGATGAATACAACATCTTTTATAAAGATGCGGCGGTTGCTTTTACGGAGCTGGCGCTCAAAGGACCAAGTTTTAAACCGATAAAAACATACAAAGATTTACCGGTTGATCCCCTTGCTGCAATTACAGCTTCGATGGCAAAGTTCGGAGATAATGAGGCCGCAGCCATTCAGATAATTGTGTCTCCGGCTGAGTCAAGCTGGAGTAAATCCGGTGAGGGATACGTAGCCAAACTAAAAAAGGATGAGGCAAATCCAGAGAAAGCTAAGTTTAAGATGAACCCGCAAGATATGGAAGCAATCACAAGTAAATGTAGTAAGGTGGGATTTTTGACGAGTGTGAGAATGATCAGTATAGCCCCAAATGAGGGTATAGCCAAAGCAAATTTGTCAAACTTAAAAAGTACCTTTTCACAGTTTGCCGGAAGCCAAAATGGATTTTCAGGACGAAATATTCGTTTGAAACAAATGTTTATGACCGATTTTCTTTATCGGTACCAAAATATGTGGGGTAACAACTCGGTGTTGTCGGCTGATGAGGTAGCCACAATTTGGCATTTACCAAATAAAACAATTGATACACCACACATCTTTTGGTTGACGGCAAAAAGTGCTCCGGCAACAGGAGGGTTTCCAGACAATGGATTGTGGCTTGGAAGATCAATATACCGTGGACAAGAGAGAAATATCTATATGGGTGAGCGCGACAGAATGCGCCATATGTATATCATCGGACGTACCGGTACTGGAAAGACGGAATTGTTAAAATCGATGATTATTCAAGACATGAGAGCCGGTAAGGGACTATGCTTTTTGGAACCACACGGCGAAGGTATTGAGGAACTGATGGAGTTGGTACCACCAGAGAGAGCAGAAGATGTTATTTTCTTTGATCCGACAGATGATGAGAGACCAATAGGCTTTAATTTGTTGGAAGTTAACAATTATGACGAGATGTACCAAGTAGCTTCTTCAATTATCAACCTGATGTACAAACTGTTTGATCCGCATCGAACTGGTATGGTGGGTGCTAGATTTGAACATGCTGTCCGAAACGCCATGCTCACTGTTGCGATGGTTCCGGGAGCAACCTTTATCGAAGTTAACCGTGCATTAACCGATCAAAAATATGTTCAAGAAATTCTTCCATTGGTCAAAGATCCTATTGTAAGACGTTACTGGACTGATCAGATTGCGCAGACTTCTGACTTTCACAAAAGTGAAACACTTGACTATATCTCTTCCAAGTTTGGCCGCTTTGTGACAAACAAAAGGATTCGCAACATCATTGGTCAATCAAAAAGCACTTTGAATTTCCGTGAAGCGATGGATAACAATAAGATTGTTTTCTTGAAACTGGCTAAAGGACTTTTAGGAGAAGAGGATGCAAGTTTCTTGGGGCTTGTTTTGATTCCGAAGATTTTGGCTGCAGCATTATCAAGACAAGATATGCCGAAAGAAAAGAGAACGCCGTTTAACCTGTATGTTGATGAGTTCCAAAACTTTGCAACACCAGATTTTGCCCAGATGTTATCTGAGGTGCGTAAATACAACATGTCTTTGACTTTGGCAAACCAGTTTGTAAGTCAGCTAGATGAACAAGTAAGAGATGCAATTTTTGGAAATACGGGCACGCTAATGACGTATCGTGTGGGCATGCAGGATGCTCAGATTCTCTCAAAAGAGTTTGAACCAGTGTTTAACGAAACAGATTTAACCAATGTGCCTGCAAGAACAATTTACATTAAAACAATTGTTAACGAGTCACCGGTACCGCCATTTTCAATGAATGTAGAACGAGATTTGAAGGCTGAAAGGGCGCAAGGAAGTCCGGAAATATCCAGAATGATTAAAGAACTGTCTAGATTAAAGTATGGAAGGGATGAAGCTGAGGTGGAGGAGGAAATTCAAAAGAGAAGTAATCTTTAACCTTAGTGGTAAAATATTGCAGATTGGGCCGATAGCTCAGCTGGTTAGAGCGTCGAGCTTATACCTCGAATGTCCCAGGTCCGAATCCTGGTCGGCCCACAAATGAAAGTAAAATCAAAAAAGATAAAAGTTAAAAACGATAAGATTCTTCGATTGGCACACTCTGACGAAGAGTTGAACGATACTGCTTCGAACCTACCCTGGTCACAAGAAATGGTAATTACCGGCAATATGAATTTGGGGAAGAGTGGAAACCCAGTGACAATATTTGTGGAAGACGAAGTGACGGGAGAACAGCTTGAAGTTTCTGGTGTGAGAAACGCATTTTTAATTGTTGAGGATACCAGAAAATCTACTTCCGGTTGGTTAGCCTTGGCTGTAGGATCAATGGAAAAGATGTCAGAAGTGTTGGGATTTCTTTCTCAGACAACGATGGAAGCATTAAAAAAGCTAGTCAATAAAGACTAGCTTCTTTAATTAACTAAAGAGACTTTTTAAAGGTCTATTAGTTTTGGTTTATCCTTAGCAGGCTTTTCGGAAATAAATTCAAGATACTTTTCGGTGGTGGACAATCTTTTGTGTCCAACTAATTTACTAATGTAGACCAAAGGACTACCTGAGGTAAGTTGCTGAGCGATAAAAGTATGTCTTAAGTCGTTGACTTTGGCGTTTTCAATTCCAGCAATGTGAAAGTAACGGTCAAGATTGGAGCGAATGTTTCTGATTAAGAAAGCGTTTCCAGTCTTGGTGATGAAAACGTAGGTGTTGCCACTTTTTGGGCGAGTTTCCATGTAACGAGCGAGAGACTCTTTAACTGGTTGGTTTAAAGGAATCACACGTTCTGGGTGAGATTCGTAAGCACGAATGGTAATTTGGTTACTGGCTAAGTCGATGTCGGCGATTTTGAGGTTGGCCAACTCAGAAATACGCATACCTGTTTGAAGTAAAAGCTCAACAATAGCCGCCATTCTTAAATCTTCACGGCAAGCGTCACGAAGAGCACGATACTCAATCTTGTTTAAGATACGAGGTGGTTTGATGTCATATTTAGGGTGAGTGACGTTGGTGGCTGGATTTTCGGAGATAGCACCGTTGGCAATCACGTAGGTGAAAAATGACTTAATGGAGTTGATCTTGCGAGAGATGGATTTGGTGGTGTAGTTTTGTTCGGAAAGACTCTCTTTGAAAGCATCAATATCTTCCTTGGTAACTTCTGAAAGATTACTCTTGTTTGATTTGGCCACAAAATTAGCCAACTGCTCAATGTCCTTAGAGTAGGCTAAAATAGTAGCAGAAGCTCTGCCTTGAGAGGCCAAGTGGCTCTTGAAAGCAGTAACTGCTTGTTTGATGTTTTGATCAATTTGTTCCATATTTGTTACAAAATTATTTATGGCACTTATTATAACACTCTAGGTTCTTAAAATGCAAGCTCAAAATAGAGGCAACGCCAATAACGATAAAAAGGGTTGGATCAAGGGGATAATTTTAATTATCGCCTGGGTGCTCATTTTTTCTCTGGCAAAAGATCTTTGGCAGCTGAAAAAGGGATATGTTCGAATCGACGAAGTAAAGAAACGGTTGGTGGAAGAGGAGAATATAAATAAAATGCTAAAGGATAAGCTTGAAATGGTGATGACTGACGAGTACAAAGAGAGGATAATTCGTGAACAGCTGAATATGCAGAAAGTGGGGGAGGTGGTGGCTGTGTTACCAAAAGACAGCTCGCTAAAAAATGAAATTACCCATGATGAAGAAAGCACCATGGAGAACTGGGAAAAATGGTGGATACTACTCAAATAGCCTCAATGGACCATATGGTTGCGGGTCTAGGGTTCCGCCCCCTAGTTAAGCAGGATTATGAGCCCTGCAAGATACTTACCTTCCACCCGCAAATTAACGAACAAGGGTATTCTAGCACGAACGAGCCTGGAGAGCAACTTTTACGGTATAATAACGGTGTTTGGCGGGGTAGCTCAGCTGGTTAGAGCGCCGGATTCATAAACCGGAGGTTTCGCGGGTTCGACTCCCGCCCCCGCTACTTTAGAAGTAAGAAGTTTAAAAATGAAAAAAAGAATACTGACAGGGGATAGACCAAGCGGGAGATTACACCTAGGGCATTTTGTGGGTTCGTTGGCTAACAGGGTTAAGCTTCAGGATGAGTATGATCAGTATGTCTTAATTGCCGATGTTCAGGCATTAACCGATAACTTTGCCAATCCTCAGCTGGTGGCTGATTCCGTTAAAGAGCTGGTTTTGGATTATGTGGCAGCCGGAATAGATCCGAGTAAAAGTACAATCGTGGTTCAGTCGAAAATTCCGGCAATTGCAGAGTTGACCATTTTTTATATGAATTTGGTGAGTTTGAATCGTGTGCTTAGAAATCCTACAGTAAAAACCGAGATTGAACAAAAGGGATTTGGAGAGTCTGTTCCTGCCGGATTTGCGATGTATCCAGTATCCCAAGCCGCCGATATTACAGCATTTAACGCTGATTTGGTGCCCGTAGGAGAAGACCAGCTGCCAATGATCGAACAAACCAGAGAAATTGTCAGAAAGTTTAATTCTTTGTATGGTGAGATCTTGAAAGAACCAGAAGCTTTACTGGGTGATTTTCCTCGTTTGATAGGCTTGGATGGAAAATCAAAGATGAGTAAAAGTACCGGCAACTGTATTTTCTTAGCCGATTCAGCTGAGGAAGTGCAGAAAAAGGTGATGAGTATGTATACCGATCCGACCAGGTTGAAACCAACCGACCCCGGAACTGTCGAAGGAAATCCCGTTTTTACGTATCACGAAGCATTTAATCCCAACAAAGAAGAGGTTGAAGATTTGAAAGCTCGATATCGTGCCGGAACTGTAGGAGATGTAGAAGTAAAACAAAAACTTATCGTGGCGATAAATAATTTATTAGAGCCGATGAGAGTCAGAAGAGCCGAGCTTGAGAGTAATCCAGAAAAATTAGAGGCTATTTTGAGAGAAGGGGTGGAAAAAGGAAGAGTGATCACCGAAGAGGTTCTGAAGAAAGTAAAAGAAGCTATGAAAATTAATTATAATTTTTAAGATGAAAGACTTAATTAATTACACTGATTTTGAAAAATTAGACATAAGAGCAGGAAAGATCGTGGCGGCTTCAGCACCAGAGTGGAGTGAAAAACTAATCAGATACGAGATAGATTTTGGTGAAGAGATTGGCAAAAAAGTGCTTTTTAGTGGAATCAGAAAATGGTACACACCAGAGGAGTTGGTGGGAAAAACAATTCCAGTAATCGTCAATATGGAACCAAAAAAAATGGGAGAAGAGGAAAGTCAGGGAATGGTGATAATGGCAGACGGAGAAGAAGGGGCAAAATTATTATTTTTAGATGAGAGTATTGTTCCTGGCACGGTGATAAGATAGGAAGACAAAAAATATGGAAACAAAAAAAGTAGAGTTCAAACTAAATTTAAATTTGCGAAGAATGCTGATCTGGTTTTTGATATTGTTTTTGTTTGTTCCATACATAGTTAATTTTCTTTTAGGTCAAAGCGGAGCCATGGTCGAGATGCCTTTGTCTTCGGCAATTTCTGATGTTAAAGCGGGAAAGGTGGAGTCTGTAGAGATTAAAGGAGAAGAATTAATCCTAATTTTTCCAAAAGATGCAGCCGGGAAACAAGTAATTGGTGTTTCTCGAAAAGAAGAGGGATCCAGCTTTATGGATCAGTTGCAGAAAGCCGGAATTGACGAAAGCAAAATTAAAGTGACTGTTTCATCCCAAGATTTTAGTAAAGCTTTTTGGAGTATTGTTTCACTTGTTATTCCAATACTGGGTTTTGGAGTGCTGATGTTTTTCTTGATGCGAAGGCAGGGTGGGGGTGGAGATATGTTTGGAATTGGTAAAAGCAAAGCGAAACTATTCTCAAAAGGAAAACAAAATGTGAAGTTTAAAGACGTGGCCGGTGTTGACGAGGCAAAAAAAGAGCTGGAAGAAGTGGTCGATTTCTTGAAAAATCCAAAAAAATATCGAGATTTGGGTGCAAGAACACCCAAGGGTGTGCTTTTGACAGGACCATCCGGTGTAGGTAAAACATTAATGGCCAGAGCGGTTGCGGGTGAGGCTGGAGTGTCTTTCTTTTCGATGGCAGGATCCGAGTTTATGGAGATGTTGGTGGGTGTGGGTGCAAGCAGAGTGCGAGATTTGTTTGATACAGCTAAAAAAGCGGCTCCAGCCATCATATTTATCGATGAAATTGACGCTATTGGTAGAACTCGTGGCGTGGGTGGCGGTATGGGAGGACATGATGAACGTGAACAAACACTTAACCAAATATTGGTGGAGATGGATGGTTTTACTCAAACAGATAATGTAATTGTGATTGCAGCAACGAATAGACCTGACGTTTTGGATCCGGCTCTAGTTCGCCCGGGAAGATTTGACAGAAGAGTAAATTTGGATTTGCCTGATATTGCTGGTAGAAAATCGATTGTTGAAATTCATCGAAAAGGAAAACCTTTTGCAAAAAAACTTAACTGGGATAAGGTAGCTGAGAGAACGGTAGGATTTTCCGGAGCTGATCTGGAAAATATGCTTAACGAAGCCGCAATTTTGGCAGCAAGAGACAATAGAAAAGAAATTTGGATGGTAGATATTGAAGAGGCGGCCATGAAAGTGAAGATGGGACCTGAGCGAAAAAGACTGCAGTCTGAGCTGGAACGAAAAATGACGGCATATCACGAAGCAGGCCATGCTTTGGTGGGTCATCTCCTTCCCGGAACTGACCCAATTCATCGTTTGAGTATCGTTTCTCGAGGAATGGCTCTTGGATTTACCATGAGTAGACCTAAAACCGACAAGTATCAGCAAACAAGAACTGAGCTTATGGACGAGATTGCCATGTCTTTGGGTGGAAGAGCGGCCGAACAGCTAATCTTTAATGAACTAACTGCCGGAGCAGCATCGGATATCGAGAGAGCAACAATGCTGGCTCGACGCATGGTGGTTGATTTTGGTATGAGTGATCTGGGTCCTGTCGCGATGGGCCAGATGACCGAAATGAATAACTGGGGATATTCATATGGTGAAACAGTAAGACTATCTGAAGCCACACAAGCAAAGGTGGATAATGAGATCAAGAAGCTTGTCGATGATGGTCTGAAGACCGCAGAAAGGGTCTTAATGGGCAACAAGAAGGTTTTAGATAAAATAGTGACCAGACTTATGAAAGTGGAGACTTTGGAGCAAGAAGAATTTGAAAAAATCGTTGGCAAACCAAAAGCGGTGTTTGTGATTAAAAAATGAGGAAACTGATACTAATTGATGGCAACTCGCTTCTACATCGGGCGTATCACGCCTTTCCTCCAACACTGACAACAGCTAAAGGAGAATTGATAAACGCTGTTTACGGATTTTCATCGATGCTTTTGACTATTCTTGAAAAGTTAGGTCCAACTCATGTGGCGGTTGCCTGGGATGTAAAAGGTCCGACTTTTAGAAAGCTGGAGTATGTAGAGTACAAAGCCCAGCGAGGACCAATGGATGAAGATTTGGCCTCTCAAATTGAGAGAACGAAAGAAGTTGTTTCTGTTTTGAATATTCCACAGTTTGGAATCGAAGGATATGAAGGAGATGATGTTATTGGAACACTGGCAAGACAAGCCACTGATGAGATATCGGAAAAAGATACTCAAGTGGTAATTGTGACAGCCGATAGAGATGCGCTTCAATTAATTAAAGAGAAGCAAATTGTGGTTTATTTACCCTTACAAAACAAAGCTTCTCAAGCCGTAGTTTTTGATGAAGACAAGGTGAAGGAAACTTATGGTTTTGAACCAAAACGAATCGTAGATCTAAAAAGTTTGATGGGTGATTCGTCAGATAATATTCCGGGAGTTAAAGGGGTTGGAAAGGTTACTGCAACAAAACTAATTTTGGATTTTGGTAGTTTGGATGGTGTATATCAAAATATTGATAGCGACAAAATAACTAAAAGAGTCAGAGAGATGTTGATAGCCGAAAAGCAAATGGCTTACCAAAGTTTTAAACTAGCAGAAATTAACAAGGAGGCACCGCTAAATATTAATTGGGAAGATTGTCTCTTGTCGAATTATGATAAAAGTAAAGCAGTGGAGTTATTTAAGGAATTAAATTTCAATAGCATTATCGCTCGTTTACCTAAAGATTCTTGGGAGAAAGAAACGGAGGAAATATTTTTATGAAAATTGCTTTAGTTCATGATTTTATAAAAGAGTTTGGCGGAGCAGAGAGAGTGCTTCGGGTTTTGGCTGATATGTATCCTAACGCTCCGATTTATACCGCTTTTAGAGTAAACGGATCAAGTTGTGACAGAAAATTTGCTGATAGAAAAATCATCGAAAGTAAATTTGGGTGGCTGATTAAACATGGAAATCTTTATAGCCCGTTGCGGTTTTTAGTGCCTTGGATCTGGAAGTCGATTGATCTTTCCGATTATGATTTGGTGATTACTTCTTGTTCATCATATTTTGCTCGTGGATTTAAAGTAAGTTCAAAAACAAAAGTCATTGCTTATTGTCATACGCCTCCAAGATTTTTGTATGGATATGAAATGAGTATCAATTTGATGAAGTACTGGATTGTGCGTGTGTACGCTACGATTGTAAATCACTATTTGCGAATCTTTGATTTGTGGTCTTCGGAGCGAGTAAACAAATGGTTGGTAAATTCTAAAAACGTACAACAAAGAGTGTGGAAATATTATCGTAAAGAAGCAACTGTGATTTATCCTCCCGTAGAAGTGGAAAAGATGATTGAAGCCAGTAAAAATATTAAAAAACAGAATTACTTTTTTATTGTGTCGAGACTCGTGGGCGCAAAGGGTTTGGTTGAGGCGGCACAGGCGGCAAACCATTTGGGCTTTCCTTTGAAAATAGCAGGCGAGTCCGTGGGCTTTTCGCAAGTAGAAAATCAGCTAAAAGAAATTGAAGGTGTTGAGTTGCTTGGTTCGGTTGATGACAAAACATTGTGGAAACTATATGCCGGAGCGAAGGGGTTTTTTGCCCTTGCTAAAGAAGAAGATTTTGGAATGACACCAGTTGAGTCAATGGCAGCAGGAACGCCAGTAATTGCTTTTTATGGGGGAGGTTTTAAGGAAACGGTGATTGAAGGAGAGACCGGTGTGTTTGTAAAAGGAACAGACGTAAACTCTTTGGAGGAGGCTATGGAGCGCTTTAATAAAGTAAAGTGGAGCAGAGAAAAACTTATTGACAGAGCAAGGCAGTTCTCAAAAGAAAAATTTATCAGAAATATCAAAAACGAAGTGGAGAAAATATATGAAAGTAAATAATTCTTTAAAGGTTTTGTTTTCGATTAATTCGATATTTGTTTTTGCTAGTCAGCTTTTGGGACCGCTTTTTGCGGTATATGTAATGAAAATAGATGGCGGAGTGATGTTAATTAGTTTGGCAACTTCAACCCAACTATTATCATCAACTTTGTTTTTGACTCTTGTGTCGAAATGGGGAATAAATGTAAAAGAGAGAGAATATTTGTTGGCGGGAGGATATCTATTAAGAGCCTTTGGTTGGCTAGGGTATATTTTTATTACAACGCCTGTGGGTTTGGTTTTGTTACAACTAGTTTTTGGACTGGGAGAGGCACTAGGAACACCCTCGTTTAACGCTATCTTTGCTGAACATGTTAGTAAAGAAAACGATGTTTCGATGTATGCTGATTGGTCGGTGATTTCAAACTTAATTATGGCACTCGGAACGATTCTAGGTGGATTGCTGGTAACTGTGTGGGGGTTTGAAGTGTTGTTTGGAATTATGTCTGCGATGGCGCTAATATCTTTTGCCGCAGTGCTGACTTTACCAAGAAAAATTTTATAATGCCTGAATTACCGGAAGTAGAAACGATTCGAAGACAATTGGAGGAAGTGTTGGTTGGTAAAAAAATTGAAAGAGTTGAAGTGCTAAGACAAAAAAGTTTTGGAGGAGATGAAAATATGCTCATTGGCTGGGAAATTGAAAGGGTGGATAGAAAATCTAAAATAATTGAGATCTATTTCAAGAATCAAGTTGAGCTATTGATAGTTCATCTTAAAATGACAGGACAGCTGGTGTTTGTGGGTGATAAAAAGCGCATTGTGGGTGGACATCCAACTGCAGACTGGGTAAACAATCTTCCAAGTAAACATACAAGAGTGAAAGTAAGTTACAGTGATGGTTCAAAATTGTTTTTCAATGACATGAGAGTGTTTGGCTGGATGAGATTAGTGAAAAAACAAGAATATGAAAACGGAACAAGGAAGACTTCTCCAGATGTTACAGAAAAAGAGTTTTCATTGGAGTATTTGTCTGATGTTTTGAAGAAATCCGGTAGAGCTATAAAACTGGTATTGATGGATCAAGATAAAATTGGAGGAATAGGTAATATTTACGCGAACGATGCTCTTTACTTGGCTAAAGTGATGCCTAATAGAAAAGCTAACAGTTTGAACAGTAAGGAAGTAGAAAATTTGCTGGCTGCAACAAGAGAAGTAATAAATAAAGGAATTAAATATGGAGGTGCAAGTGCGGCAAACTATGTGGATACGAGAGGTTTGGGGGGAACATATCAAGATCACTTTTTGGTTTATAAAAAAGATGGACAAGTTTGTAATAAATGTAAGGGGAAAATATTGAAAATGAAGATTGGGGGCAGGGGGACTTTTTATTGCCCGAAATGCCAGAAGTAAACGGAGGTACGGTACAATAAGTGCGTGGCCTTGAGAAATATTACTTTATCCGATTTTCGAAACTATGAGAATAAAACGTTCGAGTTTTCTGATGGAGTGACGGTAATCGCTGGAGAAAACGCGAAGGGGAAAACGAATATTTTAGAAGCGATTTATTTGTTGGGAGTTGGTGAGAGTTTTCGAGCAAAAAGAACTGAAGAGATGGTTCGATTTGAACAAGAAATAGGCAGAGTATCAGGAGAGGTGCCTTTGTCAAAGAAGGATAGTATTACTTTGGAAGTGGTGGTGAATAGTGGGGTGGTGATGGGAAAAGTGGTGAATAAAAGAAAGTATTTGGTCGATGGGGTGGTCAGAAGAAGAAAAGATATTTTAGGATATTTACCCCTGGTGTTGTTTCGACCGGAAGATGTGGAATTGATTAGTGGATCACCTGATGTGCGACGGAAATTTTTGGATAGATTGATGATTCAAGTCGACAAAGAGTATGAACATAGCTTGAGTACTTACGAACAAGCTCTCAGAAGAAGAAATAGAGTTCTCGACGCAGTGAGAGATGGAACCGCAAGTAGATATTCTTTGACATTTTGGGACGGATTACTGATTAAACATGGACAGGTGATACAGGAAAAGCGACGAGAACTAATAGACTATATAAATAATTTATTTGAAAAGAGCGAGTTGTTCAATAAACTGAAAATAGTTTATGACATAAGTGTGATTAGCGAGTCCAGACTGGCGCAGTATGCAGGGGCAGAGGTGTCTGTGGGCTACACTTTGGTAGGGCCACATAAAGATGATTTGATAATCAAAGAAGAAACTCGAGATTTGCTAACCTATGGCTCAAGGGGAGAGCAAAGAATGGCGGTTTTGGCTTTGAAAATGGGAGAGATATATTATCTTGAAGAAAAGGGAAAGAAAAAGGCGACACTGCTATTAGATGATATTTTTTCTGAACTGGATGACACTCACAAGCAAGAGGTATTGAGGGTAATGTCCGGAAGACAAGTAATTGTGACGACGGCCGATGAAGAAGATCTGGAGATGTTTAAGAAGGCAGAGATAATTAAGCTTAGTTAGAACCAAAATATTGTCTGTCGCTTGTATACTGATAGTCATGGATGTGAAGAAGTTTGATCAACATAGTTTTGCCGAGTGTAAGACATTCAAAAGTATTGGTGATAAGTATTCTGCCGGACAAATTACAATAATTGGTGGGAGCAAGTTGTTTCACGGAGCTCCAATTTTGGCTCTGAAAGCGGCCTCGAGAATGGTGAGTATGACTTATTTTTCCAGCCCGATGGAGGACAAGTATGTGGTGGAAAGAATCAAGTCGTCTTTGTCTAGTTTTGTGTGGGTAGATAGAGAAGATGTTGGAGTGTATGTAGCCAAGTCGGATGCTGTATTAATTGGCCCCGGCTTGATGAGAAGTCATGTAAAAAACATGGAGTTTGCATGTGATTCCGAAGGAGATGAAACGAGAAAAATGAGTATAGAGTTATTTAAAAAATATCCCGAAAAAAAATGGGTGATTGACGGAGGAACTTTGCAGGTTGTAAAGATTGAGGATATTCCCAAAGGAGCAGTAGTAACACCAAATAGAAAAGAGTTTGAAATGATGTTTGGTGAAAAACTGAAAGACAATTTTTTGGATCGGTGTCAGCAAGTTATGGATTTGGCAAAGAAGCATGAGATTGTTTTGTTGACGAAAGATGATGTTTCGATTGCCAGTGATGGAATGGAGGTTTGGGCGATAGAGGGTGGAAATAAAGGGTTGGTTAAGGGTGGGGTTGGAGATGTAATTGCCGGGCTTACGGTGGGATTGATGGCTAAAAATTCGCCTTTGTTTTCGGTGTGCGCCGCTTCATATTTGTCAAAAAAGGCGGCAGAGAAACTGACTGAAAAACGAGGCTTTATGTTTAATTCCGATGATCTGGTGGAAATGGTGCCAAAAATCTTTGGTGATATGACTGGTGGGTTGTGATTTACCGCAAATGATGCGAAAATAATGGGGTGTTTAGTCCACGTTTTGTAATTACCAACAAGATTCTTAATAATCTAATTGAGCTCGAAAGGGCGATGTTGGTGGTTGATTTGGCGACATTACAACCAGAGTGGGAGACAAAACTTAAACTTGAGTGTCTAACAAGAAGGGCATACAGCGTATTGCATTTTTTGGGAGCCTCCCTGGACATCGACGATGTGGCAAAAATTGTAAAGGATGATCCCGAGAGAGATGTAAAACCTACTCAACTAGCATTAAGAACTGGAGTTGTGGCAAAAGAAAAAGATGTACAGAGAGCGATTAACTGGCTAAATGCCAACAAACTGGTCAACCAAACTGCATATTTGTCCAACAAGTTCAAACAAGAAATATTCGGAGAAAAAGATTTAATTACTTTGAATTCTCTCATAGGTGAACGAGTGGTAAACACTGCGTCTTTGGGAGGATATCGAGAGACATCAAATCTGGAGTACCCGGAGATAAAGTCGCCTCCATCTGTGGAGGTTAAATACCAGATGGAAGATTTGTACTCATGGTTTAAGGGTGCTTCAAAGCTAGATATCCACCCAATAATCAAAGCCACAATAATGATGGTTGAGATTTTGAGAATTCGGCCATTTGAAGAGAATAATTTATGCACTTCGTTGTCATTTACTAGTCTGGTGCTAACAAGTGAGGGTTATGGTATGAAAGAGCTGTGCTCGTTTGAAGAGGATTTGCTAAAAAATAGACCAAGAATAATTGAAATTTATGGAATAACTGTGGACAGCGGAGATCTTACCGGATGGTTGGAGTTTGTGACAAAGATGTTTGCTGATGCGGCAGAAAAAACTAGAGTGAAGATAATGAATTTGGTGGGTGATAGGCCTATCTTTAAATCTGAGGGGGGTAAGGTAATTTCTCTTTCTGAAAGACAGATAACCATCATGGAAGAGATGACGATTCAAGGCGAAATGACCATAAAGGAAATTAGAGAAATATTACCGATGGTTTCGGATGATACGATTTTGAGGGATTTGAAGGATTTGATTTTGAAGAAACTTTTGAGAAAGAAGGGTAAGACAAAAGGGGCGGTGTATGTATTGGGGAAGGTGAAGGGGTTTAAGTAAAAAGAAAAATATTTCTCCTTTTCCTCTTTTGTCACTTAGTATTTTATGACGTCGCCAGTAGCGACCGTCGGTTCCTATTTTCTTGATTCTCGTCCGCTCATCGCGTAGACTCGCAGACAGTAGTCTGACATCAAGAAAATTACGGACGTGCGACTCATTGTCATAAAAACTAATTGCCAAACGGAAAGAGAAATGTGAAACTTATTACGGTCTGTTAAACAGCACTCCGAATGAGTGTGTGTGAGTTACAATTGACTCATGCTATTTAAGGAATTTTCTCAGTATTTGGAAAAGTTGGAAAAGATTTCGTCGAGGCTTTTGATTACTGATGTTTTGGCTGAGTTGATCGAAAAAATGGAGGTTAAGGAAACTAGCAAGGGAATATATTTGGTTTTGGGACAGCTGGGTCCTGACTTTGCCAATCAAGAGTTTGGAATGGCTGTAAAAATGGTGATCAGAGCCATTGCTATAGCCACAGAAAGACCAATTGAAGAAATTACAAAAGCGTACAAGCAAAAAGGTGATTTGGGCCTTCTTTTGGAAGATTTACCTTTTGAAAATGAAAAAAGTGTAAGCCATAGTTTGAGTGAAATATACGAATATTTATTAGCCCTTGCTCAAGATGGAGGTGCCGGAAGTCAGGATAGAAAGGTAAATAAACTGGCCGAGATGTTTTTGGAAGTGAGCGCAACAGAGCGAAAATATATTTCGAGAATGGTGGTGGGGAGGTTAAGACTTGGTTTTTCGGCCAAAACGATATTCGACGCTTTATCTCAAATGGAAAGTGGAAATAAAACCTTGCGTAAAGAACTCGATTCGGTGTTCCAAATTTATCCCGATCCGGGACACATTACAACAGTGGTAAAGGAAAAAGGAATGGCAGGGCTTGCTGATATTAAGGTTGAGGTGGGAGTGCCTGTGGTACCCGCTCTGTGCCAAAGACTCAACGAGTATGATGAAATCGTAAAGAAGATGAGAGATCTTGCGGTTGAGAGAAAATTCGATGGAACTCGTCTGCAAATTCACTTTAATAGACTAAAGAACGAGGTAAAGACATTTACTAGAAACTTGGAAGAAAACAGCTGGATGTTTCCTGAGCTTTTGGAGATGGGAAAGTGGACAAAAGCAGATAAGTTAATTATGGATTGTGAAGCGGTTGGTTATGATAAGGCAACGCAGAAAGTGGTTCCCTTTCAACTAACCATGACGCGAAAGCGAAAACATAATATTGGAAATGCGGCGGAGGCGGTGCCGATTAGATTTTTTACCTTTGATATTTTAAGTTTGGATGGAGAGAGTTTGATCGATAAACCATATTTTGAAAGAAGAGAACTGCTGACTAAAGCAATACTGCCAAATGATGTGATTGTAGTTGATGAGTACGTTCGTGTGGATGAGCCAAGTGAAGTAATGAAGTTTCACAGACAGTACTTGGCTGAGGGTTATGAGGGAGCCGTGATGAAAGTGTGGAATGGCAAGTATTTGCCTGGTAGACAAGGTTGGAACTGGGTAAAAATAAAAGAGGTTGAGGGTACTTCAGGAAAACTTTCTGACACTTTGGACCTTGTTGTTTTGGGATATTACTATGGACGAGGAAAAAGAGCCGGGTTTGGAATTGGAGCATTTTTGGTCGGACTTAAAAAAGGTGAGTCTTGGGTATCGATTGCGAAAATTGGAACGGGCTTAACAGATGATGAGTTTAGAAGTTTAAAGAAGAACCTCGAGGAGCTGGAGCTTAAAGGAAAACCAGAAAATTACATGGTGGAGGGGACTTTGTTGGCTGATGTCTGGGTATCTCCCAAAATTGTAGTTGAGGTGGCCGCGGATGAGGTTACCGTAAGTAGTGTTCATGCCGGAGGAATCGCCCTTCGTTTCCCTCGCCTTGTGAGATTCCGAGAAGACAAAGGTGCAGATCAATCGACAACCTGGAAAGAAGTAGAAGAGATAGCGAAAATCTCTAAAGTATAAGGTATGATTTATTGATGGAAATAATTAAATACATTATCGATTTCTTTTTGCACATCGACAAAAATTTGGCGATTGTGATTGCACAGTACGGAACTTTGACCTATGTAATTTTATTTGGAATAATTTTTATGGAAACGGGATTGGTGGTAACGCCTTTTCTTCCCGGAGACTCACTGCTTTTTGCAGCAGGAGCTTTGGCGGCGATGGGGTCATTGAAAGTTGGATTTCTTTGGGTGCTGATGGTGGTCGCTGCAATACTGGGAGACACAGCAAACTACTGGATTGGACACAAGCTAGGGCGAGATGTTTTTGATGGGAGAAGCCGATTTTTTAAAAAAGAATACTTGGATGAGGCTGAAGAGTTTTATGCCAAACATGGAGGGGCGGCAATATTTCTTGGACGCTTTGTGCCGATTGTTCGCACCTTTGTACCCTTTGTGGCTGGGGTAAGTGAGATGAGCTATAAACATTTTATTACTTACAATATCATTGGCGGTTTGACTTGGGTTAGTTTGTTTCTTTTGGGAGGATTCTGGTTTGGAAACATCCCATTTGTTAAAGAAAACTTTCATTATGTCGTTATCATCATCGTTTTGATTTCTGTGGTGCCAATTGTTTGGACGGCGATGAAGAGGAAGATGAAGAAGAAATAGAATATTCCTTCTTTTCTATTATTTGTCATTTAGTATTTTGTGACGTCGCCAGGGCGACCGTCGGTTCCTATTTTCTTGATTCTCGTCCGCTCATCGCGTAGACTCGCAGACAGTAGTCTTGCCATCAAGAAAATTACGGACGTGCGACTTATTGTCAAAAATACTAAATTGCCAAACGAAAAGAGAAATATTTAACTCTACTGTGAATTGCGGACTTTTTCTTGAGGAATAACTTATTTTTGTGAGCTGATGCTAGAATGAATTATGGTTTGGAATATTTTAATGGGATTAGGATTGCTGCTGTTGATCGTTTTATCTTCAGGGGTAGTGGTTGATGTGTTTGAAAGATTTGTGATGAGACTTCCAATAAAAAGAAATAGAATAACGATGATTCTCATTGGGTTCTCTTTGGCTTTGCCTGAACTGTTTGTAGGAATAGCGGCCGCACTTGACGGAAAACCACAGATGGCTTTGGGAACTGTTGTTGGCGCAAACATGGCAAATCTGAGTTTAATTATCGGAGGTCTGGCTGTAATCGCTGCGGTAATCCCTGTGGTGGGTGAGTACGTGGAAAAAGACTTGTGGGTGACTGTTGGGCTAGCACTAATGCCATTTTTAATGCTTTTTGACGGAACAATTACAAAACTCGAGGGTGGAGTGTTGATTGTGCTTTACTTTGTATACGCTCTTTTCCTTTCAAATGAAAAAGTAATCGCAAAACAATCGAAGACTAAAATTACCGGTTTTGAGAAGTGGGGATTGCCTGTAGTGCTGATACTAGGTGTTTTGATAATGGCAGTTTGTTCTTGGCAATTGGTCCAAATAGCAGTGAGAATTGCAGCTGTTTGGGGGGTGAGTTGGTTTTGGATGGGATTGCTTTTAATCGCGTTCGGAACAACCTTGCCGGAGTTGCTTTTAATTTCATTTTCTAGAAAAAAACATAAAGCAAGTTTGGCATTACCCGACTTACTTTCGAGCGTAGTGATGAACTCAACCGTAATTTTGGGAATAGTGGCTCTAATTACTCCAATAATAATTAAAGAGTCGGTACAAAGAGGCTTGTCGGGAATGTTTTTGGTGATTATCCTCGGGTTGTTTTGGTTATTTACCAAGTCGAAAAAGAAACTAGAAAGATGGGAGGGGGTAGTCCTGATCGGAGCTTACTTGATGTTTATCGGACTACAGTTTATTTTTGCTTAACAGCTAATCGTCACTTTCTTCAAGACTGAGAAGAGCTTTTATTTGGTTCAAAATACTCTTCCTGGGTTTTCTTTTAATAAAGACTTTTTGGAGATTCTTGAAGAAATCGGAAGTGGGATTGGCTTTTTCTAGATATTCACCACCCATGGGGTATTCTTTTTTTTGATCAACTTTCTGATTGGTCATAATCTTTAGATTAAGGATGGCATATCTTTGAAGGAGTTTAAGAGTGCCAATTTTGCGAAAGCGTCTTAAGGAATAAACATAGCGAGGTTCACGAATAACAGAGAAAGAAAAGCCCTTATTATATCCACGGCGGACAAATTCAGTGTCTTCAGCAAAGCCAACTTCAGGATTAAAGCCTCCAATTTTGCCAAAGCG
The DNA here is from genome assembly GCA_964513845.1 of uncultured Pseudomonadales bacterium. GTDB lineage: Bacteria > Patescibacteriota > Microgenomatia > UBA1400 > MFAQ01 > UBA2277. The sequence goes on from CAZENT010000003.1 coordinate 93,430, forward strand.
TTTTCGGAGACAACCAATCATGGCTCCGAGTGCTCCAGGAGTCCCAACCATTAGACCTGTTTCGGTAAGAAGGTTGAGATAAGTGGCAATTGCTTTGTCAGATCTACGTTTAGAGTCCGGTAATATCCAGGTGGTGAACAAATCGCTTTGTTTGACTCCTAGGTGGTATTTGACGCCTTCAAGAAAGTGTTTTGGAAGACGATTGTCGGCATCGTTGAACATTAGATACTTTCCAACTCCGGCTTCACCACCCATATTTCTTTGAACTGAGACATTCCTGATTTTTGAATTTAGAATAGTGAGAGAAGGAAGGGTGTCTTTATAGTTTTTAGCGTATTCAACAGTTTTATCTTTGGAGTGGCCATCAACGACAATGACTTCAAAATCTTGAAGTGTTTGTGCCGCTAAATCTTTGAGAAGAAGGGGTAGAGATTTTTCTTCGTTTAGGCAGGGTATTACAATGGAAAAAAATGGTTCTTTATTCATAGACTGATAGAATTATAGTATGTATTTAATTGTTGGACTAGGTAACCCAGGTGAAGATTACGAAAAGACGCGACACAACGCAGGATTTTTGTTTGTAAATAAATTAGCCGGAAAAGAGAATTTTTCTGTTGACCAAAAAAAGGAAGCAGAGATGTTGAAGAAGGGTGAAATGATTTTGGCCAAGCCATTTACCTTTATGAATGACTCGGGAAGATCAGTGCGTAAGATTGTGGATTTTTATAAATTGCCAGTTGAAAAAGTAGTGATAGTTCACGATGATTTGGACATTGCCTTTGGTGAGTATAAGATTCAAAAAGAAGTGGGACCAAAAGTACACAATGGTGTGAAGTCAGTCGAACAGTATTTGGGAAGAAAAGACTTTTTGCGAGTGAGAATTGGAATTGATAATCGTCAACCTGACGTGAGCTATGGAACAGGCGCAGATTATGTTTTGTCTAAAATGAGCAAGGATGAGTTAAAGGAGATTGATGAAACGATTGAAGAGATAGTAAAAGATTTAGCGGAAACTCTCGGCTTGAATATCAAATAACTCTTTGTAGCGCCCCTTTTTGGCCATGAGATTCTCGTGGGTACCGTACTCGACAACAGAGCCTTCTTCAAGAACCAAGATTTTGTCTGCTTTTCTGACAGTACTAAATCGATGAGAAACTAAAAAGATAATTTTTTCTTTGGCCACCTTTAGAACTTGAGTAAATATTTCTTCTTCCGATTGTGGGTCAACATTTGAAGTCGGTTCGTCGAGAATAAGAACTTCAGAAGGGCGATAAAGAATGCGAGCAAGAGCGACTCTTTGCCAGAGCCCTTTGGATGGCTCAACACCATTTTTGAACTCCTTATCAAGTGGATTTTTGAAGCCTAATGGCAGTGACTCGACAAAGTCAGTAATGCCGGTGAGCTTGGCGGCATGCTTAATTTTGCGCAAACTCTTCTTCTGAGAGATGTCTCCAAAACGAATATTGTCTTCAACAGAGAAAGGATATTGGGCAAAGTCTTGAAAAAGAGCCGAAAACTTAAAGCGATACTCTTTGATGTTGTAATCAGCGATGTTTTTACCATTGATAAGGATAATTCCTTTTTGGGGTTCGTAAAAACGACAAATGAGTTTGATTAGAGTAGTTTTGCCCGCTCCGTTTTGACCAACGATGGCAATGTTGTCGGTAGGATCAATTTTGAAGGAAACATCTTTGAGAATCCAGTTTTTTGACTGAGGGTACTTGAAATATACATGTTGGAACTCGATACCCTGATCTAGCTTTTCCGGAAAATGAATTCCTGTGTTTTGGTTTTCTTCAGGCAGAGCCATAAAAGTTTCGTAGTCAATAATGAATAGATAGTTTTGAAAGATGTCATTGGCCTGTCTGATTAAACGACTAACACTACTAATGAAACGATTAATGGCTTGGCTGGTAATTTGAGCTGTACCGAGAGTAATGACCTGAATAATGGCAAGATAGTAGAGATAAAGCCTTGTACTTGTTTCAAACACAGAAAGAGGAAGGGAGGCAAGCTGGCGTTTTTTGGCGAAGTTGGCACTAAGACTTTGACGTCTGCCAAAAATTTCCTTGGCCATTTTGAAACGCCTTGTAAGTAGGATTTCTACATGACCGAGAATTTTATTTTCATAGAGATAGCGACCCTTGATGGCAAAGTCTTCGAGAGCGCTCCAAACTCGCCATTTTGGTGAAAATTCAGTGGAAAGAGCGTGCTGCGCCTTGGAAAAACCAACACCAATGATAATGTTGGGGACAGCCAGAATAATACAAGGAATGATAATAAGAGGTTCAAAGGTGAGAATTGGAATGGCAGTAGAAATGATAGTAAGTAATAGTTCGGGGAAGGTGGAAATAGGAATGATAAGAGACCAGGCTGAACGACCAGCGTTGTCGATAACTTTTTGAAGGATATTTCTGGTTTCGGGGTCTTCGGCGGTGGAAACTGGAAGAAGATTGATTTTTCTGGAGATAGAGATTTGAATTTTTTCGGAAAGAAGGTTTGAAAGCTGACCACTATAAACATTGTCTACCTCTTCGAGAATTTGTTGAACTCGATCAATAACAAGAGCAATTGCGGCTGAAATAATCATGCCTCTAATACCCGCACTGATGTCGTGAGTGGTAATAGCACTCATAACGGAGTCAATGAGAAGCTTACCAACCAACAAACTGGGATAGACGAGAGCACCATTAAGAGCGTTGGCGAGAGTAACTTTGAGAAAGACTGATTTATCGGTGGCCCAGGCAATTTTTACGGTAGAAGAATAGGTCTTGATAAACTCTTTGGCGTTTTGTAGAAGTTTGGGCATGTAGTTTTATTTTACGTTAAAATGCACGTAATGGATAAAGCTGGTTTCAAACCAATGATAAATATTTTGGATAAGTATGATCTGGAAGAAACAAAACAGAGAAGAATTAGTCGCGAGTTTCAAGATTATGCTTATCGACTGGCGGTAGAGCTAGACGACACCGCTCACACGGCTATCTATATGCGACTAGCAAAAAATACGCCAAGACCCGTAATTGAACAAGCTAGATTGTTTGTGTTGGGAGCAAACCATCCGACCAGTAAGGGAAAACTATTTATGTGGAAACTGAAGCAAATTAAAGACGAGAATAAGGCTAAGGAGAAATAACACTTTTGATAAGATGAATGGCAGATGATAAAGAAATATGGTTTTGGTATATCTCGTGACTCGATGTGGGGGAAGGTTCTGACAATATCAGCAATTCTGTTTTTTGTGTACTTAGGAGATGCAATTTTGAGTGATTGGGTCCCTTCTTATATGCAAATTGCTTTGGGTAGCTCTTTGTTGATGGGTTTGGTCTTTTCGTTTTCTTCTGTCATTGGATTCATAAGTGATTTGATTTTTCCTCAGTTATTGCGGAAATTTAAGGCAAGGAAATTGATTCTATTAGCTATGGGGGCAAGTTTGATTTTTTCCGGAGTACTAATGTGGACAACAACTTGGTCGTGGTTGATACTGCTTCTGTTGGCTATGGCTGTGTGGGGAGTTTATTACGAACTGCTTTGGTTTGGATCGGCTCAGTTTGTATCCGACAACGTACCTGCCCAGTCACGTTCTGGAGTGTGGGGAGTTTTGGGTGTGTTCAAAAGCTTGGCATATTTTTTAGGCCCGATATTTGGTAGTTGGCTGACCATTAGTCGAGGAGACTTGGCTGTGATTATCACTGCTGCAGCGGTGGTTTGCGTTGGATACATAATTTGGGTGCTAACCAAAAGGAAAGAAAAAAATTGTGAACAAGAGAGTGAGCCGATGGAAAAATTTAATATTTGGGAAGAGTTTGGGTATTGGAAAGTATTATCTGTTCATGTGTGGCCTGTACTCTTGATTAGTTTGATGATGGGTTTGATTGATGCAACTTACTGGACAACCGGAGCGGTATTGTCCGACAATTTAGCTAGAAGTGGTTTTTGGGGAGGTCTATTTTTGCCAGCATATATGTTGGCGCCAATATTTATGGGGGTAGTCTTGGCAAAATGGGGAGTCTATAAGGGAAAGAAAAAAATTGCCGAGCTTTTTCTACTTTTTGCCGGAATATTTCTAGCTTGTTTGGGGTTGAAAGAAAGTGTGTGGGTGATGCTGTTGCTATCTTTGTTAATTGGAGTTTCTTTGTCAATTGCTTGGCCAATGGTGGATGCGGTATATTCAGATATTTTGGCTAGAATGGGAAAGGAGCGAAAGCACTTGGTTGGTCTGTCTAGTTCAACGGTGAGCGTGGCGTATATTATCGGGCCGATAACGGCGGGATTTATTTCCAGCCAAGTGGGTGAAAGAGTGACCTTCGCAATTGTTGGAGTAATGGCAATATTGGTGGCTGTAATACTCTTAATTGTCACACCAAAAAAACTGAAACTGCCTCAAGCGAAGATAGCCGAATGGAAGGGTTAGTGCGGATTGTGTATGATTAAAGAAGAATGTTTAAAGGAAAGTTGTGGCTTCATCAATTGGTTTTGTTTGGATTTTTGGCAATTTTGATTTTGTGGAGTGTAATCAACAAAACATTTTTATTCGATTTAAATTTTTTGTGGTGGCTTTTGGGTGCGATGATTGGATTTTTGTTTGTGTTTCTAGATAGGTTTGTTTACAGTGTGATATCCAGACCAAATGAAACCTTAAGCTTGCGTATTCGAGAACTGTTTGGACAAAACAATATTGCGGAAGGAGTAAGACTGTTGTTGGCTGAGAGATACGAACAAAAAGAACTGGTAATGAGAAGTGCGATGTTTTTGGTGGTTTGGATTGTGTTGGCATTTTTTACCATGACGAGTGTGTTGAGTTTTTTTGCTAGAGGCTTTGTACTGGGAATTGGGATTCATCTGATGTTTGATCTGATTTATGATTTCAGAAACGATAAAGAAAGACTGGATCTTTGGTTTTGGCAAATAAAGCGAACTCTTGAGCCAGAAGAAAAGTTTGGCTTTGTAGTGATTACCGGGATTGCCTTTCTCCTAATCGCTTTTAATCTATAAGATCTATTTGACTTGTGAGGTTTTTTGATATACCATGGGGGGTATATGTCAATAGAAGAAAAAAAGAAATTGCAGGTAATGCTAAAAAGAATTCAGGGGCAGGTAGGGGGAATTGAGCGAATGGTGGGAGATGATAAAAATTGTGAAGCAGTGGTGACCCAGGTGGTGGCCTCAATGAGTTCACTTAAGAGCGTAGCAAAGACTTTATTGGCCGACGCGGTTGGTAGTTGTTCAAAAGAAGAATATACTAAATTGTTGAAGAGATTTCTTTAAAAATTATTAATAAATATAAACAAAAAAATATGGAATTAGTTCACTTTACAGATGCAAATTTTGACGAAATGGTTTTGAAAGCAGAAAAACCTGTCCTGGTTGATTTTTTTGCCGATTGGTGTGGACCATGTAGAATGGTCGCCCCGGTGATTGAAGAGATTGCAAAAAATTATGGTGAGAAAATGATTGTGGGCAAGGTTGATGTGGATGCCAATTCCGGTGTGGCCGGAAAGTACGGAGTTATGAGTATTCCAACAGTCGTTTTATTTGTAGGAGGAAAAGAAGTGTCTCGACAGGTCGGTTTCGGTGGAAAAGAAGTTTATGAAGAAATGGTTAAAAAAACCGTTAAATAAATAGATGAAGAAATACGACGTAATTGTAGTTGGAGGAGGTCCAAGTGGCTATACCAGTGCAATTTATTTAGGCAGAGATACCTTGTCGGTATTGGTTTTGGCTGGGGCACAACCAGGAGGTCAACTAATCTTCACAACCGAAGTAGAGAACTTTCCTGGATTTTCTAAGGGGATAATGGGACCAGACTTGATGATGGAAATGGAAGCTCAGGCAAAAAGATTCGGAGCGGAAGTGCTGTATTCTGAAGTGACCAAAGTTGATCTTGCTGGAAAAGTTAAAAAAGTATGGGTTGGAGAAACTGAGTATGAAGCCAAAGCGGTAGTCATTTCAACCGGAGCGTCATCAAAAATGATCGGTGTCGGAGAAGAAGCGTATGTTGGTCGTGGAGTAAGCACGTGTGCTGTTTGCGATGCAGCTTTCTATAAAGGTAAAAAAACTTTTGTTGTGGGTGGCGGGGATGCGGCAATGGAAGACGCAATGGCCCTCACAAAATTTGCTGATGAGGTAACGATTGTCCATCGCAGAGATGAGTTTAGGGCCAGTAAAATTATGCAAGAACGCGTACTTTCTAACCCTAAAGTAAAGGTGATGTGGAATAGTGAGGTTGTTGGAATTGCAGGAGAACCAAAACTTTCATCAATTAAAGTGAAGAATGTGAAGACAAATATCGTTACTGAGCATCAGTTGGATGGATTGTTTGTCGCTATTGGTCATGTGCCAACGACAAAACTATTTGAAGGAAAACTAGAATTAAACGAAAAAGGATATTTAACAACGACAATGACAGCTTTGATGTCCGACATTAAATGGAGAGTATCGGAAAAAGACATGTATCTGGATGGCTATCCTACAATGACTTCCATGGAAGGAGTTTTTGGTTGCGGGGATGTGGTGGATTATCGATATCGACAAGCAATCACAGCAGCTGGAATGGGATGCCAGGCAGCGTTGGACGTAGAAAAATGGTTAGCAGATCAAAAATAAAATTCCTAACTTGACCGAGAACGATATTACTATGAGCATTAAACAAACATTAAGAGAGGCGATTGTAGAATTAGCTTTGGGCAAAGAATTTACGGTGGAACATCCAGCAGATGAAAAGATGGGTGACTATTCTACAAATATTGCCATGGTTTTGGCAAAAGAGCTTCAGAGAAACCCGAGAGAGTTGGCGGTGGATTTGGTGGGAAAGTTGGAAAAAAATGTAAATTTGGAAACCATTGTAGAAAAAATGGAAGTGGCTGGACCAGGATTTATAAACTTTTATCTAAGAAATGATTTTCTTTTGAATGAGATGAAAGAAGTACTTCTAGAAAAAGAAAACTATGGTCGAAATGAAGCACTGTTGCAAAAAAAAGTGATAGTGGAGTATACAGATCCGAATCCGTTTAAACAGTTCCACATTGGCCATTTGATGAGTAATGCTATAGGAGAGTCTTTGTCTCGCTTGTTGGAGTTTCAAGGAGCTGTTTTGAAACGGGCAAACTACCAAGGAGATGTTGGGCTTCATGTGGCGAAGTGTATTTATGGACTGAGAGAGTTGTTTTCTGAGAAAAGTATCGATGTTGATGATTTGGCTAAATTGAGTTTGGATAATCGAGTGAAGTTTATGGGGGATGCTTATGTACGTGGAGCAAAAGAGTATGAAGAAATGGAAAAAGTGAAGACGGATATTGATGAGCTTAATAGAGTTATTTATAATAGAGAAGATGAAAAAGTAAACATCGTTTATGACTTGGGAAGAAAATGGAGCTTGGAGTATTTTGAAGTGGTATATAAAAAATTAGGAACGAAGTTCGACGAATATTTTTTTGAGAGTGAGATGAGTGAGGTGAGTCTTGGGCTGGTGGTCGAGTATCTGATAAAAGGAGTGTTTGAGGAAAGTCAGGGGGCGGTAATTTTTGATGGGGAAAAATACGGATTACACACTAGAGTTTTTAAAAACAAGATGGGCTTGCCCACTTATGAGGCAAAAGAATTAGCACTGATTCGCGCTAAATTTGAGAGATTTAATTATGACAAATCAGTGATTGTGACGGCAAATGAAATCAATGAGTATTTTAAGGTTTTGTTGAAAGCGGCCAGCTTTATCTATCCTGATTTGGCAGAAAGAACAGTTCATATTGGCCATGGCATGCTAAGGTTAAAAAACGGCAAAATGTCTTCCAGAACAGGACAGGTAGTGACAGGTGAAAGTTTGATGGCTGAAGTGAGTGACGAAATTTTGAAAAAAATGGAAGAATCGGGCAGAGGAAAAGAAATAAAAGATCTTGAAAGTGTGATTATGAAAGTGGCTATCGGGGCGATAAAGTACTCAATGCTCAAACAAAGTCCAGGGAAAGATATCTCTTTTGATTTTGAAACGTCGTTGTCTTTTGAGGGAGATAGCGGCCCATATCTACAGTACGCTTATGCAAGATCGATGAGTGTATTGGAAAAGGCAGGGAATAAAGAAATTGAGTTGAAAAATATCACAACATTAACGAGTGAAGAGAAGAATTTACTGAGATGGATTTATCGATTCCCAGAGATGGTAGAAGTGGCGGGGAATAATTTATCACCTAACTTGATTTGTTCTTACCTAATTGAACTATCGTCGAGATTTAATCTCTTTTACGCCAATTGTAAAATAGTAGGAACTGACTCGGAAATGTTTAGATTATCTTTGACAAAAGCGATGGCTCAAGTACTTTCAAATGGATTGTGGCTTTTGGGAATTGAGACAGTGGAGAAGATGTAAACTGGTAAAATAAACGCATGGCAAGCAGACTTGAAGAAATACTTAAAGAACGAGAAAAGAAGATAGAAACCCTGAAAAAAATGGGGATTGATTTGTATCCGGCACGCTCTATAAAAGAAGCTGCCAATAGAGAAGTAGTGGAAAACTTTGAAAAATATGAAGGAAAAACGCTTACTTTAGCCGGAAGAATCATGGCTTGGAGAGAGCACGGTAAACTAATTTTTGGACAAATTCAAGATCAATCAGGGAAGATTCAGCTTTTTATTCGCGACGATATGATGGCAAAAGCAGACAAAGCTAAACAGACTTTGGGCTTTGAAGAACTGGACCTTTTGGATATTGGTGACATTATTCAAACCACCGGAGAAGTGGTGAAAACCAGAACAGGTGAAGTATCGATTCAGGTAAAAGAAATAAAAATATTGACTAAGTCTCGATTACCTCTGCCCGAAAAATGGACCGGCATTGTGGATCCTGATGAGGCTTTTAGAAAAAGATATTTAGATTTGTTGATGAATCCAGAAAAAATTGCCAGATTTGAACGAAAGGCAAAGTTTTGGGCTGAGTGCAGATCATTTATGGCCTCCAAAGGATTTATCGAAGTGGAAATGCCAGTACTGGAAGCTGTAACAGGAGGAGCAGATGCCAAGCCGTTTGTAACTCACATGAATGCCATCGATCAGGATTTTTACATGAGAATTTCGACAGAACTGTATCAAAAAAGATTGATTGGAGCCGGATTTGAAAAAATCTACACCTTGGCACCAAATTTCCGCAATGAAGGTATGGATGATGAACATCTGCCTGAGTATTACTCCTTGGAGTGGTACTGGGCCTATGCTGACTATCGAGACAATATGCAGTTAACTCGTGAACTTTACCGACATGTGGCAAAAGCGGTGTATGGAAAGACAAAATTTGTAAGTCGTGGCATGGAGTATGACTTGGCTGATGATTGGAAGGAACTCGATTATCTAAAAGTGATTAAAGAAACAATTGGAATTGATATTGTGAACTCGACGGATGCTGAGATGATTGAAGCCATCAAAAAGGCCGGAGTGAAATTGACGGGAGAGATTAACAGAGCACGCCTGATAGATAACTGTTGGAAAATAGTTCGCAAAACGATTGCCGGACCAGCGTTCCTTCTCAATGAGCCCAAATTTATGTCCCCTCTGGCCAAGAGTAAAGCAGAAGATCCGACAATTACCGAGAGATTCCACATTATTTTGGCCGGATCTGAACTTGGTAATGGCTATTCAGAACTCAATGATCCTGTGGACCAGAAAGAGAGATTTGAAGAGCAAGAAAAGGCCAGAGAAAAAGGTGATGAAGAGTCCCAGATGATGGATACTGATTTTTTGGAGATGCTTTCTTACGGAATGCCACCAACGTCAGGATTTGGAATGTCGGAGCGACTATTTTGGTTTATGGAAGATGTTTCCGCTCGTGAGGGAACGTTATTTCCACCGCTTCGAACAAAGAAAGATTAAAGGTGTTGGATGATTGTTGTCAAAGCTTGACAAAGATTGTCAATTGAAGTATAGTATCAACATGGCAATGATGAATGTTTCGCTACCAGAAAAACAAATTCAAGACGTCGACCTGATGGTGGAAAAATATGGTTATGCAAATAGAAGTGAGTTTGTAAGATCTGCCTTAAGGTTTGTGTTAAAAAATAAAGTTGTTTCTGATGAAATGACTAGTTTCCCTTTCTTGGTGGCTAACCCTCTTGATAAACCAGAAGACGTTGTTAAGGATTTTCGAGATACTGGAAAATATAACGAAGAATTTCTTAAAGATTTGGAAGTTGGTTTAAAGAAAAGTGAGACGCTAAAAAGATAAATGTTTGAAGTTTTACCACTAAGGAAAGATCTGGTGATGGTGCTGAAAAAAAATATGGATTGGAACGTAAGTTTGAGAAACAAATGACCTATCTTCGTGAAAATCCTAAACATCCAAGCTTAAATCTTGAATTGATGGAGCCAAAGAGCAGAAGACTTTATAGCATCAGAATTGATCGACAGTATCGTGCCTTGCTTAAGTTTTTGCCTGATAAAGAAAGTATTGAAATTATATTGATAACAAACCACTATCATTAAGGTTGTATAATAAAATAATAAGTGAATTGCTTTGGTGATCCGACTACCAATCGGGGAAAAGCAGGGGGTGAGCACCAACGCTCTGTATTAAGAGGCTACCTAGCAAGCAAGATGGAACCGTCCGAAAGGACTCTTGCAAGAAGGGTAGTTTTTTTGTTATTAACAAATTATTGATACAAGAACTTCGTTGTATCTATTTGAAAAACCGAACGCTATTTGGCCTGCGCCAAATTCGTTCTTGTTTGCAGTCAAAAACTTTTTGAATACAAAAAGACCGGGCTTTTTGACTTGCGCAATATTTTTCAAATCAGATAACAACTGCAGTTCTTTAATTATTTAAACAAAATGGAAGAGCAAAAACTAAATGCACTTAGACATAGTGCCGAACATATATTAACTCAGGCGATGGAGAAGCTTTGGCCTGGCATAATACTTAAAGCCATGGGGCCTTCAATTGAGACCGGGTTTTATTTTGACTTTGATACCACAAATGGCTTCAAAGTAACTGAAGCAGATTTTCCCAAGATTGAAAAAGAGATGAAAAAGATAGTGCAACTCAATTTGCCTTTTGAAAAATTCATAGTAACAGCGGAAGAGGCCAGAAAGATGTTCGCTGATAATCCATATAAACAAGAGTGGATTGAAAAAGCGGAAAAAGAGGGAGAAGAAATTTCGGTTTACTGGACTGGTGACCCTGGAAAGGGTGGCTCGTTTGTAGATGTTTGTGCCGGACCTCATGTGGCCAGAACAATTGAAGTTAAAGTCTTTAAACTCTTGTCGATTGCGGGAGCTTACTGGCACGGTGATGAAAAAAACAAGATGCTTACCAGAATCTATGGGACGGCTTTTGAAACACAGGAAGAGCTGGATAAATATGTGTCACTTTTGGAAGAAGCCAGGAAACGCGATCATAGAAAACTAGGAAAAGAGATGGATTTGTTTTCTTTTTCGGACTTGATTGGCAGCGGATTACCTCTTTATTCTCCCAAAGGTGCTTTCATAAGACGAACGCTAAATAATTTTGTAGAAGAGATGCAGATTGCTGAAGGATATACCCAGGTCTGGACACCTCAAATTGCAAAAGCAGATCTGTTTAAAACTTCAGGTCACTATGACAAATACAAGGACTCGATGTTCCGAGTAGTTTCCAATTACTCCGACGAAGAGATGTTTCTTAAGCCGATGAACTGTCCACAACATACACAAATTTTTGCGGCACAGAGTCGAAGCTATCGAGATTTACCTTTGCGCCTGACTGACTTTGCAATGCTTTATCGTGATGAAAAACCGGGTGAGCTATCTGGCCTTGCTCGAGCAAGAGCTTTCTCACAAGATGATTGTCATATTTTTTGCCGTGAAGATCAGGTGGATGCAGAAATTGATATGGCTTTGCAGATGACGAAGAAAATTATGAGCACTTTTGGATTTAAGTATAAATACAGACTTTCAACTCGTGACCTTCAACATCCGGAAAAATATTTGGGGGATCCTAAGATTTGGGATAAAGTAGAAAAATGGGCGGAAGTAATCATGGAAAGAAACGGTATTGAGTACTTCCAAGGACCCGGAGAAGCGGCTTTTTATGCTCCTAAAATGGATTTGATTGCAACCGATGCCTTGGGAAGAGAGTGGCAGCTATCAACAGTACAAATTGACTTTGTGATGCCTGAGCGATTTGGATTGGTATATACCGATCAAGATGGAACCCAGAAACATCCAGTAATGCTTCATCGAGCTATTATCGGTTCGGCTGAACGCATGATGATGATTCTCATCGAACATTTTGGTGGGGCTTTTCCAACATGGCTATCACCAACTCAAGTAACAATCTTGCCTATTTCTGAGAAGACTATGGAGTATTCCGAAGGTGTTAATAAAAAACTGCTGGAAAAAGGGATTCGAGTTGAGCTAAATCGTGATGCTGATTCTCTGGGAAAGAAAATCCGCAATGCAGAAGCTTCGAAAGTGCCTTACATGTTAATCATTGGTGAAAAAGAAGCGGAGGCAAAAGAAGTGTCTGTGCGTCAACGTGGTCAGAAAGATTTGGGGTCAATGACTGTGGCTGATTTTGCTGAGAAGATAGCTAAAGAGATTGAGGAGAAAAGTTTATAGAGGCCTGACAAAATATCTCTCCTTTTCCTCTTTTGTCATTTAGTATTTTATGACGTCGCAAAAGCGACCGTCGGTTCCTATTTTCTTGATTCTCGCCCGCTCATCGCGTAGGCTCGCAGACAGTAGTCTGAAAATCAAGAAAATTACGGACGTGCGACTCATTGTCAAAAATACTAAATGCCAAACGGAAAGAGAAATTTTTTTCTATTGGACTAGTACATAGAAACGAACAATATCGATATAGATGAACCACGCCTAGAATGAGTTACAATAGCTATATGGAAGAAGCTGAGAAAAAAGCCAAAATTGAGAGTTTTCTGACTCGAGGAGTGGAAAACATTGTGCCGAATAGACAAGAGATTGAAAAGCTTTTGTATTCGGGGAAAGTTTTGAATGTTTATATGGGCATAGATCCAACCGCAACCAGAATACATTTGGGACACGCCTTTCCTTTGCGTAAACTGCAGTTATTATCTGAGTTGGGACATCACGTGACTTTTCTGATTGGTGATTTTACAGCGACAGTTGGAGATACTTCGGATAAGGAAGCAGAGAGGCCGATGTTAACCCATGAACAGATTGAAGAAAATTTTCAGACTTACAAAAGACAAGCGAAAAAAATAATTGATCTTTCCAAAATCGAGACGCATTTTAATAGCGAGTGGCTCAGCAAACTCGACTTTGCCGCTGTTTTGAAATTAACCAGACATTTTTCACTTAATGACTTTATTGGTCGAGAACTAATCAAAAAAAGACTACAAGAAGGGAAAAGTATTAGTTTGCCCGAAGTGCTTTATCCAATCATGCAAGGTTATGACAGTATGGTTTTGGATACCGATATTCAGATTGGTGGTACAGATCAGATTTTCAATATGCAAGCGGGGAGAACCTTAATTAAGGATTTAAAAGAGAAAGATTCCTTTATTGTGGCGAATGGCTTTTTACCTGGTACTGATGGCCGTAAAATGAGTAAAACCTGGGGGAATGCTATTTGGCTTGAGGACTCACCTGAAGAAGTCTTTGGAAAAGTAATGTCAGTATCCGACGATATGATCATCACTTACTACACCATGGGAACTAATGCTCCTCAAAGCGAAATTGATGAAGCAAAAAAACGCTTGGAAAGTGGTGAAAATCCAATGAATATCAAGCGAGAACTGGGAAGGGTAATTGTTCGCGAGCTTTGCGGAAAAGATGAGGTAGAGGCAGCTGAAGAGTTTTTTCAAAAAACCGTGGTGGAAAAGAAAGTTGATGAAAACGCTCCAGAAGTGAGATGGGATAAAGAAACAATTACTGTTGAAGACATAATTAGAATGATGGTAGAGCTGTCAATGTCATCGAGTAACGGAGAAGCAAAAAGACTAATTGAACAAGGAGGAGTTTACTTAAATGAAGTGAGAGTGGAGAAAAAATCGGTGGATCTGCCTGTAGGTAAGGGGATTGTCAGGGTAGGAAAGAGAAAATATATAAAAATTAGTAGATAATCTGATATCAAATGACAAAAGTAACACCAAGAATTCAAGCAGGTTTTATGGAGCTGCTTCCGGCAGAACAAATTCTGTTTAATAAAATGATGAGGACGATATCGGAAACTTTTGAAGAGTTTGGATATGCACCCTTGGATACGCCTTTGGTGGAAAACGCCGAAGTACTTTTTGCTCAGATAGGTGAAGATACCCAAAAGGAAGTTTATCGTTTTTCCAAAGGAGATGACGAGCTGGGACTGCGCTTTGACCTGACGGTACCATTTGCTAGATATGTGGCGATGAGAAGCAATAATCTGACATTTCCCTTCCGTAGATATCAAATAGGTAAGGCATATCGAGGAGAGCGACCTCAAAAGGGACGTTTCCGCGAGTTTTATCAAGCAGACATCGACATCATTGGAAATGGTTCTTTGGCTGTGGTGAACGATGCAGAGATGCCGGCAGTAATTAATCGAGTTTTTGAAAAATTACAGTTGGGAGAGTTTTTAATTCGGATAAGTAATCGAAGAATTTTAAGCGGATTGTTGGAAAATTGGAATATTAGTGAAAAACGAGATGATGCTCTGAGAATTATTGACAAACTTGAAAAAATTGGAGCTGATTCCGTTAAACAAATGCTGGTAGATTTGGGAATTAACATGTCGGACGTGATTAAGATAATGGATTTTGTTTGTTTGGCTGGAAACAACCAACAGATGTTGGAAAGTTTGCGAAAAATGGAAGTGGAAAATGAGTTGTTTAAAACCGGGGTAGAAGAACTAGCGGAAGTAGTTAAAAAATCTTTGGAGTTTGGAGTCCCAGAAAAGAATATTAAAATTGATTTATCGGTAGTTCGCGGTTTGTCGTATTACACTGGAACTGTTTACGAAACAAAACTTTTAGATGATAGAGTAATGGGAAGTGTTTGTGGTGGTGGAAGATATGACAACTTGGCAGAAAGCTATACTGATCAAAAATTTCCTGGAGTAGGAGTGTCGATTGGATTAACTAGATTATTTTCTCAATTATTAAGCTCTGGAATGATTAAAGCGGGTGCGGCAACCCCGGCAAAATTATTAGTTGTGCCTATGGAAGCAGATATGCCTTTTGCTATGGAGGTGGCGGCTAATTTGAGGAAACTGGGAGTGCCAACAGAGTTGTACACCGAAGATGATAAATTCAAGAAAAAATTGATGTATGCCAATAGAATTGGTGTGCCGTATGTAGCGATTATTGGAGAAGATGAAGTGGCCAAAAAGAAAATTGCTCTGAAAAACATGACGACAGGAGAACAGGAAATGATGGATGTGAAGTCTGCGGCAATGAAGATTTTAAGTTTATAGACTGGTCTTGGTGACAAATAAACTATAATAAAATTGAATGAGGGTAAATTTAATAAACAAGAGTTTTACTTTGTTGGAAGTTTTGATTGCGATGGCTATATTGTCAATTTTGACGATGATATCGATGATTGTGATTCCTACTCAGCTAGCGAAAGCGTATGACTCTCGTCGAAAAGCAGATCTTCATGAAATAAAAATAAATCTGGAAGAGTATTACGATATGGCTGGACAGTATCCCGAAGAACTTCCTGAGTGTGGAAAAGCGTTTGTGTTTGGAACTCGGGAAATAATGAACTCAATACCGTGCGATCCAACTTCGAAAGAATCTTATTTTTATCAAATAAGAAGAGGAGATCTGCAATCGTTTCGAATTTATACAAATTTGGCAAGAGATAATGATATTTCAATAGCCGATGTAGGTTGTGGTGGTGGTTGTGGACCAGATTGTTTTTATAACTATGGAGTGTCGAGCTCTAATATTGGCTTAGTTAAGTGTTCATATGTTTGCGCTCCAGGAGGGGGTCGATTAGGGTCGTGTGAGCTGTATCAGGATACTGAGATAAGTCTATGTCCTCTGTTATTTTATGACGACTCGACCTGTAAAAATAAATGTGACGATCCTAAAAATAGGTGTGAGAATGCAAGTGGAAAACAAAAACCGTATTAATTTTCTTCGGAGGTGATAAAATCATCAGGCGAGGAGACGAATTAGACATTAAACTATACCTTCAAGCAAAAATATTATGACAGGAACGGTTAAAACAAAAACAGATAAAGGGTTCGGATTTATCTCCCGCGAAGGAGAAACAAAAGACCTCTTTTTTCATTCCAACGATTTAGTTGGTATTTCATTTGATCAACTTCAAACAGGAGCAGTCGTCTCTTTTGATATTGAACAAGGACCAAAAGGACCAGCTGCAAAGAACGTAAAAATTGCTGAGTAATTTTTGATTTAGAAAAACAAATTAGGCTTCGCTTCGGCGGGGCCTTTTTTGTGACTTAAATAAGAGCTGAGAGAAGATCGGCTATCTTAACTCGCTTCTGTTCGGCTGAGTCGCGTTCTCTGACAGTCACGGTGTTGTCTTCAAGGGTGGTGTAATCGACTGTAATGCAGTAAGGAGTACCGATTTCATCTTGGGTGAAGTAACGTTTGCCAATATTGCCTCTTTCATCTAGTACTACGCGCATGCTTTTCTTTAAATCATTGAAGATCTCCTTGGCTTTGGTACTGAGCTCTTCTTTGTTGCCAACTAAGGGGAAGACGGCAACTTTGTATGGAGCTAGGACGGCCGGTAGCTTCATAATTACTCTTTGTTTTTCGGTGTCTTCGTAATAAGCGTTCATCAAAATAATGGTAAGAAGACGAGAAAGGCCAAAGGTGGGTTCAATAACATGAGGAAGATATTTTTCCTGAGTAAATGGATCTGTGTATCGAAGATCGACACCGGATTTCTCCATGTGATTTTTGAGATCAAAGTCAGTGCGATATGCCAAACCCCACATCTCCTTGAAACCCCAGGGGAACTCGTATTCAAGATCCTCAGTGCGTTTACTGTAATGAGCCAGCTCTTCTTTGGTATGGGCTCTCCAGCGAAGTTTTTCGGCAGGTAGTCCAAGTGAAACAGCGAAATCAAACATTTCCTTTTTCCAGTACTCGAAATGTTTTTCCCATTCATCTGGCTTAACAAAATACTCAAACTCGGCGAGGTCGAACTCAAGAGTACGGAAAGTAAACTTGCCCATGGTAATCTCGTTGCGGAAAACCTTGCCTGATTGAGCAAGTCCAAATGGTAGCTTGGGATGAATGGAGTCGATAACTTGTTTGAAGTCGACAAACATGCCTTGAGCAAGCTCACCTCTGAGATATGCCGTAGATTTTCCTTCGGTAATAATACCGATCTGAGTTTCAAAAAGTTGATTGAAATTTCTGACCTTGGTCCAGGTTTTGTTGCCACACTTGGGGCATTTGATACCTTTTTCTTGAATAATAGTATCAAGCTCTTCAAGTGGTTTACCTTCAACATTTTCAATATCCTTAACAGCATCTTCGATCAAATGGTCTGCGCGGGTGCGGAAATGGCAAGTAAGACAGTCAATTAAGACATTGGTGAAGTTGGCGGTATGTCCGGATGCATCCCAAACCTTGGGGCTCATTAGAACAGAAGTGTCCAAGCCAAACATGTCTGTACGGTTGGTGACAAAAGTGGTCCACCAAAGGTTGATGAGATTTCTTTTTAGCTCAGTTCCTAGAGGACCAAAGTCGTAGGTGTTGGCCAAACCGCCATAAATTTCAGAACCGGGAAATATAAAACCACGACGTTTGGAAAGAGAGATGATCTTTTCGAGAGTGTTATCCTTGGTGGGTTTTTCCATATTAAGGAGTTAATCTTTTAATTCCGCGATAGATATAGGTGACTTCTCGAACATTGTTTAGACCAAGAATCTTCATTAGTAGTCTGGATGGGCCTGGAGCAAAACCGCCGTGTGGAGGACAACCGTACTTAAAAAAGTTTAGATAACTTTCGAAAGGTTCAAGTTTGAAACCTTTTTCGGCAATTTGATTTTTGAGAACCTCGTAACGATGTTCACGTTGGGCACCGCTAGTGATTTCAAGTCCACAATAGAGCAAGTCAAAACTTTTTGTGATTGTGGGGTCTTTTTCGTCGCGCATACTATAAAAAGCTCTGGAAGCAGTAGGAAACTCGTGAACGAAAACAAAATCATTATCTTCTTTGTTTTTGAAATATTCACAGATAGCTCTTTCTTCTTCTGGACTTAGGTCATCTTTCTTTTCGTTGGGAACTCCTTGTTTGGCAAGAATTTCTTTGACCTCCCTAAAGGTTACTCTTGGGAATGGTTGAGAAGGAACCTTGATATCTTGTTTGTAAGTTTCTTTGATTTCTTTGCCGTATTTTTCCTTGATGGCCGTAAGAATAGCTACCATTATTTTTTCTTCTTCGTCCATAAGGTCATGGTGAGAAGAAATAAATGACTTTTCAATATCGTACATTGTGAATTCAGTGTCGTGACGAGAAGTGGATGAGGGGTTGGCTCTGAAAACTGGTCCAACTTCAAAAACTTTTTCAAAACCCGCAGACATGGCCATTTGTTTGTAGAACTGAGGAGACTGGGCGAGATAGGCCTTTTGACCAAAATAATCAATTTGGAAAAGCTCTGATCCTGATTCTGTAGAAGTAACAACGGTTTTCGGTGAATGGATTTCGATATAATCGTTCGTAATACAGTAATTTCTAAATGCTTGTTCTAGAGTGGTCCAAACTTTAAAAATTAAGGCACTTTTTTCTTTGCGAAGATCAAGATAGCGCCAGTCTAGGCGAGTATCAAGATTTGTTTCGGATTCTCCCTTTTCGTCTACAGGAATTGGAAGTTCTGGTTCTGCTTGGGACAATATTTCCACTGAATTGATAAAAACCTCAATTCCTGAAGGAGCTTGAGTGTTTTCTTTGGCCTCACCAGTGATAGTTAATACTGATTCAGTTGATAGTTCTTGAAGAGTAGTAAATGCAGAAGTATTTGATTTGATTACTACTGTTTGGACAGTACCAGAAATATCTCGAAGAATGAGAAAAATAATTCCTCCTTGTTTTCTAATGGTTTGGGCAAATCCAAATAGAGTAATTTGTTCTCCAAGATGGTTTTTAACGTCTTTGATATATGTTCTTTCCATTTGAACTTATTATACAGCTCATAAGGCTAGTAAAAAAGAAAAAGCCAGTCATATAGACTGGCTTTATTTGCGATTACAGAGAGCAGGAAAAGATTTAAGGAAAGATTCTTCTACCGAAGGATCTTGGAAATGGGATACAATCTCTAACGTTGGGAATTCCAAGAACCCAACGAAGGTATCTTTCAACACCCATTCCGAAGCCAAAATGAGGAGCGGCGCCAAACCGACGAAGATCTCGAAGCCACTCATATCGTGGGTCCGTTAATCTGTTTTTTTCTTCCATTCGTTCATCCAGCATTATTGGATCAGATATCTTTTCGGCAACACCCAAAAGTTCTCCGTAACCATTATTAGCGATTAAATCAGCCGTTAGGGTTACTTCGTGATCATCGGGATTAATGACATAAGGAAATGGTTCTATTGAGCGTGGAATACCGGCGATCCAAAACGGAGTCAAGAAATTTTTGGATAAAAATTTTTCCTCCTCTGAACCAAGGCTTTTACCGAAAGGATGATCAAAACCACCCCTTTCGAGCTCTTTGATGGCTTCACGATATGTAATTCTGGGAAAAGGCGTATTCATACCATCAAGACAAAGTTTGGAGTTAAGTACATTGGCGATTTGAGAACAATTTTCTCGAATATAAATTGCGTTATCGTGTAATAGAGATTCGACAAGTAAAATAACATCTTCAAAATTTCCCCAGGCGAATTCTGCTTTGATGTGCCAATATTCGATAAGATGTCGTTTGCTTCGGCTTTCTTCGCGCCTAAAACTTGGCCCAATATTGTAAATTCTTTCTAGACCCATGACACTGCTTTCCAAATAAAATCCTACACATTGAGTAAGGAAAAGATTCTCATTGTGCAGTTCGAAGTTGACTGCAGATTTATCGTCATAAAGTGGAAGATTGGTGATGATTGGAGCGGTGAGTTCAGTAAAATTATTATTGTCAAACCAAAGACGAATCGAGTTCATGATTTGACTTCGAAACTTAAGAATCTCCATTATTTTAGGATTTCGGATATATATGTAGCGATTGGTCAGAAGATGGTTGGCAAGAGCTTCGTCGAAAATGTCAATGTTGTCACTGCGTACTGAGGGAGTAAGAATTTTGGTGGCGAGATTAACAAGTCTAAATTTTGTGGCTTGAATTTCGAAATGATCTTGGTTCAGAGTGATTATTCCAAAAATTTCAATAGCAGATTCTTCGGTGAGTATTTCAAGTGTATTAAGGGTTTCAGTGGTGTGTATTGATTTGTCAAAAACAACTTGAATAAAACCACTTGAGTCGGACAAATCAACAAAAACTGTTTTTTTGTGACGCCTAACTGACTTAACCCATCCTGGAATTGAGACTTCTTTGCCAATATAACTTGAATTTTGGACATCAGAAACAAAGACTGTTTTCATGGTTCCTCCTGTTAATGTTCTGAAAAGGATGTTCGATCTCGCGGTTATTATAGCGATAGGCAGCGAAAAAGCAATAAAAAACGCAGACAATTGTCTGCGTTTGTGTATACTAAGCTGTTGAAATTTTTGAAAGTGTGAAATTTAATTCATCAACAAGCGAATTGAAAGTGGAATCTTTGATGAATTTTGGTTTCAATCCTGTTCCTGATACAAAGAAACCGTTTGCGTTGATTGTAAGAATTAACCCTTCGTTGTTAACCGCAAAAGAGTATGGCCCGTCCCAGGCAAAAGGAATTATTTCTTGTGTCGTTTTGGTTACAATTCCGAAACAAATTTGTTTGAGAAAACGATGTTTGTTGTTATTGATAAGTGAGGAAAGATTTAAAAGAGTGTCAGGATAAAGATTTTTCCTCAACTTTTCAAGAGCTAGACCAGTGAGAAAGTTGTTGTGAATATTTTCATCATCGACAACTTCAGAAAATATGAAAGCTGCTTGGCTAATTCTTGCTTGAGGATACAGTGGATTATTAAGCAGGTTTTGGTTATAGAAAATCTCCAATATTTCTCTGATATTGGTATTTTCTAGACAGGAAAGTATTTTTTTGTGGTGATATATGGCAGTTTCAATTGAACCAAAGTTTCCAGACTGAGGAATAGATACTTGTAACATGTGACCTCCTGATTATTAGTGTGCTTGTTTTTGATATTGTACACCCTAACATTGAAAAAGAACCCTGAAGACAATATATTTTCTGTTTCAAGATAATGTGAAATATGTTCTGAAATTATTAAGTGGAAATATAGTATATTAATAGTGTTTGAGTAATATAGAAAGCCTAACTAAATGTTTGGAGCCGGAGAGGGTAAAAAAGAATGAACCTTTGGCTAAGCACACCACACTTAATATTGGTGGGGAGGCGGATTTGTTTTATCTAACAGAGTCTTCAGGAGATTTGGTAAAAGCTGTGCGTTTGGCACGGTCTTTTAAAGTGCCGGTGACCATAATTGGGGGAGGTAGCAATATTCTGGTTAGTGATGATGGTGTGCGAGGGTTGGTGATTAAGAACAGAAGCAAAAAAATTACAGTTCACAAGGAGGGTAAATTTCACGCAATCTTGAGAGGAGTGATAAATGCTCGATGGATAGCTTCCGATAAGGGTACAAAGAAATATGATTTTGCCGATTTGGATTATGAGGAAAATGATAAGCCCGATGTGGAAGTAGTTTTGGATAGCGGAGTGAATTTGCAGGTGGCGATGGCACAACTGTTTGATCAGGGAGTCACGGGATTACAATGGTATAGCCGTATTCCAGGAACGATTGGGGGAGCGGTTTTTAATAATATTCATGGAGGATCACATACCTTTGCCGAGATAGTGAAAAAAGTGGTGGTGCTGGATGAACATGGCGGAGTGAAAACAATTTCCGGAAAAAATTTGAAGTCTGACTATGATAAATCTCGATTTCATGATTCGGGGGAGATAATTTTGGAAGTAACTTTGATGTTGAAACTGGGAGATGTGGAGCGAGCCAGAAAAGTAGCTGATGAGTGGAAAAAACGGAAAATGGTACAACCCATGAACTCAAATGGATGTGTTTTTAAAAATATTAGTGAAGAGGATAGGGAAACTTTGGGTTATCCAACAACCTCAGTCGGGTATATTGTGGAACATATTTTAAATATGACTGGGTACAAAGTAGGCGGAGCAGCGATTGCTGATCATCATAATTTCATCATCAATACAGGGAAGGCGACAGCAAAAGATTATTTAGCGGTTCGAGATGAAATTGTGAGGCGAGCTAGGGAAAGTGTGGGAATTGAGCTGGAAGATGAGATAATTCGAATAGGTGAGTTTGATTAATAATTAATCACTGACTATGAATGGAGTTTTAAAAATTACCGGAGGTCGAAAACTTGAAGGGGTGGTGACACCCATTCCTAATAAAAACAGTATTCTTGCAGTTTTGCCGGCAGCAATTTTGACTAACGAAACAATGGTGTACAAAAATGTGCCCAATACGAGCGATGTGGGAAAAATTGTACAGATTTTGAAACTTTTGGGAGCTGAAGTGGATCAGAGTGTGGAAGGTGAAATAAAAATTAATTGTTCGGGAGTTAAGTCTTATCAAGTGGACGCGGCTTTGGGTGGGCAGTTTAGAGCATCTTTGATGTTTGCAGGTCCTTTGTTGGCGCGATTTGGGGTGGCAGAGATTCCTTTGCCTGGTGGTTGTGTTTTGGGAATGAGATCGATTGCAGCCCATTTGGATGTGTTTAAAAAAGCCGGAGTAGCTTATGAATATATTGATGGTTTTGTGAGATTTAAAAAAACCAAAAAACAGGAGAAAAAATATGATATTTGGCAGATTGAGGCGAGTGTGACTGGAACAGAAAACCTGGTGATGCTGGCTGCTGGTTCTGAAGCAACATATATATTAACCGATGCAGCTTGTGAACCTCACGTGAGTGATTTGTTGGAGTTGTTGGTAAAAATGGGAGCGAAAATCGAAGGGGTTGGTTCGAATAAACTGACAATTTCTGGAAACAAAAAATTGGGTGGAACGGAGTATGTTCCAGGTCCTGACTTTATTGATATTGCCGGATTAATCGTGGCGGCGGCTGTGACGGATGGAAATATTCGTATTAAAGGAGCTAATATTCCCGAGGTGGTAAATGGAATGATTAATTGGTTTGAAATTTTTAATATCAAAATTGAGCGAGATGGAAAGGACTTGTTGGTTAGCCGAAATGGAGAGCTAAAAATTGATGTAGAAAACTCCGGAGTACCTGTGGCCGCACCTGGATTGCCTAAACTTTACCCTCGTCCTTGGCCTGGTTTCCCGGTGGACGCAATTCCGGTGATGGCTGTTCTCGCCAGCAAAACCAAGGGGCGTTTGCTCTTGAAAAACTGGATGTATGAGTCGGGTTTTGATTTTGTGAGAGAACTAAACGCGATGGGGGCAGATATCTTTGTTTCAGATCCTGAACGAATTATCATCAATGGACCAGTGAGTTTCAAGGGAGGTGTGGTAGTGTCTCCCTCGGTAATTCAGGCGTGTAAAGCCATTTTTATCTCGGCTTTGTGTGACCCGGTGACAACTGAAATTCATGGAGTCGATATTCTGCGCAGAAGATATCCAAATGTTTTTGAAACGTATACGAGTTTGGGAGCGTTGATTGAGAGGGTGGATGACTAGAATGGTTGTTTGAAATATATTTCGTTTCCCTTAACCGGACCTGTCGCCTTATACCTTTTCAAAAACCGGATGCTCTTTCGCCCTGCGCGAAAGCCATCCATTACTTGCAGCCGAAAATTCTTAAGACTACTTAAGAAACCAGGCTTTTCGGCTTTGCGCAATATTTTTGAAAAAGTAGTAAGGCTTCGGTCTATATTGTTTCGGGAAACAAAATATTTTCAAACTAATTATTCGGTGATGTAAGAGCTTGCTCGTTCTCCTTTCCATAATATTATTAAGGAAATGTCGGCCTGCGCTTCCTCTTATATCATGCGCCCATAATCGCTATCGCTTATTATCGGCTTGATATAAAATAGTGCCATGGCTTATGACTTTAAAGAGGTAGAAAAAAAGTGGGTGGAGAAGTATGACGGTTTTGATGGTTACAAAGCAAAGGATTTTGAAAGCAAACCTAAAAAATATGTACTACAAGAGTTTCCTTATCCATCCGGAAGCGGGCTTCATGTAGGACACGCTTTTTCGATGACCGGGGCAGATGTTTATGCGCGATTTATGCGCATGAACGGATTTAATGTGATGTTTCCCATGGGCTGGGATGCTTTTGGGCTACCAACGGAAAATTACGCCATCAAAATGGGAGTGAAGCCTCAGGTAATTACAAAAGAAAATACGGCGAAGTACAAAGCTCAAATGCGAAGGCTGGGATTTTCCTTTGACTGGAGCCGAGAAGTGGACACGACTGACGCTGATTACTATAAATGGACACAATGGATTTTTACGAAACTATTTGAAAAGGGTTTGGCCCACAAAGAAGAAATGGCGATTAACTGGTGCCCTAAAGATAAAATTGGCTTGGCCAATGAAGAAGTGGTCGATGGGAAATGCGAGCGATGCGGAACGGAAACTGAGAGAAGAACAATATCCCAATGGGTGGTGAAGATAACAGCTTATGCCGATAAGCTTTTGGAAGGACTTAAAAATACAAATTTTATCGATAAAGTTAAAGCGGCACAGACGAATTGGATAGATAAACGTATTGGTGCAAAGATTAAATTTCGATTGGCGGAGATTGCCACGTCGAGTACTCCTCGCAATGACGATTATATTGAAGTGTTTACCACAAGACCAGACACTCTTGAGGGCGTGACATTTATGGTGATTGCACCGGAGCATAAATTGGTGAGCGGTTTGATGGAAAATGAAGAAGTCAGAAAATACGTGAGTGAAACGAAAAAAAAGAGTGAGATGGAAAGAACCGAGTTGTCTAAAGAAAAAACAGGTGTATTTTCTGGGCTGATGGCGATTAATCCCGTAACTGGTCAAGAAATTCCGGTATGGATTGCCGATTATGTTTTGATTTCATATGGGACAGGAGCGATTATGGCTGTTCCAAGCCACGATGAGCGAGATGAAGCTTTTGCTAATAAATATTCTTTGCCTATAAATAGAGAGTATGTGCCTGATATGAAGATGGTTGACGTGATTGTGGAAAAAGGAGTTGGAGAAAAAGCGGAGAACTATCATCTGCGTGACTGGATATTTAGCCGTCAACATTACTGGGGTGAACCGATCCCAATGGTAAACTGCCCTGTATGTGGTTGGGTAGCCGTTCCTGAAGAACAACTGCCGATACGCTTGCCTGAAGTAGAGAAGTACCTACCGACCGATACGGGAGAGTCACCTTTGGCGGCAATGACCGATTGGGTAAACACAACATGCCCCAAATGCGGTGGAGAGGCTAAGCGAGAAACCGATACCATGCCAAACTGGGCAGGAAGTGACTGGTATTTTCTTCGATACTGTGACCCAAAAAATGACAAGGCTTTGGCGGATATGGAAAAGATGAAGTACTGGATGCCGGTAGATGTATATATGGGTGGGGATGAGCACAACACACTTCATCTGCTTTACTCAAGATTTATTTATCAGTTCCTTTGGGATCTGGGAGTTGTGCCAAAAGAAATTCCCGAGCCGTATATAAAAAGAATGTCGCATGGGGTAATTCTTGGCCCTGATGGAAACCGAATGAGTAAAAGTCACGGAAATGTAATTGTTCCGGATGCGGTGGCTGATATATATGGCACGGATGTACTGCGCGCTTACATGATGTTTATGGGGCCTTTTGACTCGACCATGGCGTGGAACGAGAGATCTTTGGTGGGAGTGAGGCGTTTTATGGAAAGACTATATTCACTGGTTGTAGAAAGTGCCGGTAAATATTCGGCCACAAACATCGAGGCTTTGAGAACTATTCATCGTTTGGTAAGGGGAGTGGGTGAGGATATTACAGAGTTTAAGTACAACACAGCCATTGCCAAAATGATGGAGGCAGTGAATGATTTGACGAAAAATAATACAGAGATTGCGAACACGGAACTATCCATTTTGGTTCGAGTATTGGCTCCCTTTGCACCTTTTGTAGCTGAAGAAATGTGGAGCATCCTTGGGGGAGAGTTTAGTGTGCACACTAACGAGTGGCCAAAGTTTGACGAAAAGTATCTGGTGAGTGAAACAATTATTTTGTCGGTACAGATTAATGGCAAACTAAGAGGAACTGTGGAGGTGTCTCCTGAGGCTGAAGAAGCAGAAGTGAAGACGATAGCGGAGGCTCGGGAAAAAGTACAGAAATACTTATCTCAAGGCAAGGTAGTTAAAGTAATTTATATAAAAGGAAAAACGATTAATTATGTGGTTGTTTGAGATTGATTGCCTGCGAGGAGACTCCTCGCAGGACTGGTGAGGCTAGAATTTGATTTATTAGAGGGGAATTTGTCTGTTTGTGCCTACCTGCAAGGAGACTCCTTGCAGGTGGAATACTTGAAATGAAGGGAGTGTGGGGTGTGATAATATAGTTTATGTTTAAAAATAAAAATTCTCTTTACGCACCGCTTTTGGTGGTGCTTTTGGTGGTGGCCTCGTTCTTCGTGGGCCGATTATCAGCCCAGGTTTCTGCTCTTAAAGGTGGAACTCCGACCGGAACAAATGCAAAAGCTGAGGTAACTCCAGCGGCCGCAACCGGTTCCAAAATCGCTGTAGCTGAATTGAAAAAAATGGCTAAGGATTTGGGAGTTGATGCAAAATCTTTTGACAAGTGTTTGGATGATGGCACAATGGCCAGTAAGGTGAGTGCTGAGGCTTCAGAAGGAAAAGGTTTTGGAATTTCCGGAACACCTTCATTCCTAATCAATGGAATATTAGTAGTTGGTTCTTTGCCACAAGCTGATTTCGAAAAAGTGATCGATGCTGAGCTGAAAAATGGCACGGGAGACAAGGTGGTACTTTCTTCGGGTGGAGAAGCTTTGAAGCGAGTAGCTAAAATCCCTTATGGTGTTGGATATATCAAAGGAAGTAAAGATGCCAAAATCAAAATCATGGAGTACACCGATTTTGAGTGTCCATATTGTAACCGAGCTTTCCCCACAATCGAAGCTCTCTTGACTAAGTATGGCAATCAGATTAGTTTGGAGTATCGCAGTTTCCCTTTAGGTTTCCATGCTGACGCACAGAAAGCCGCAGAAGCTGCGCTTTGTGCAGGTGAGCAAGGAAAGTTCTGGGAGTTACACGACAAGATGTTTACCGTGATGGCTCAGAAATAAGAAAGTAGATATTAGATGAATGAAAAAGAGGGGGAGACCCCTCTTTTTGGTGGTTTGGAGAAATAAACTTGGGAAAACGATAGAGAGTATCTGTCATAGATTGTTGAAAAAGAAAAGTTAAAACCGAAACGATATTTATTGAAGTTTGAAAGTTTCGACTATTTGATCGAACAAATCTGTTTTGAGCGGATTCTTATCTCTTATTATAATAGCGAGCGTGCCCTTTCCATCATTTATTCTGGTGACGTAAGCTTTTGAGCGGAAGACGCCTGAATCGGTGGAGATGCCTGTGATTAGTGTGTAGTTTGTACCATTGAGATTTGTTTCGGTAATTGTTTTTTCTTCTAAACTCCAAGATTTAAAATTATTAAGGACTTTTTTCCAAACATCATCTGGGCTAATATTCTCGTCAAGAGATAATACATCAATAAAACCCTCGATGGTTATTTTCATTAAGAAATCTTTTTCTATGCCTCCTGGGTAAATGTCGATTAAATTTGATTGATCGGTTGCTTTGTTATTTTTAGAATCAAAACTTTCTTCAGAAATATTCCAATTCGAAGGATAACGAATTTCGTACCCTAAAAGATTGTTTTGATATGTGGTCCATGATTTAGTGTCATCATGTCTTTTGTAGTTGTCTTCTTGGAATTTTTGTTCTCCAGTATATGGTTGGCCAAAAGATATGTTTTGTAGTTTGCTGTTTATCTGTTCAAAATTTAATGAATAGACTGCTAAAGAAACCACTAACCCAAAAAACAAAATGCATGATACGGGTGAGTGTTTTTTAATTTTCGTTTTCATTGATTGTGTAGGTTGCATCGTTTGTAGCAGTGTTTAAAACTGTAATGATGGATGCGTTGAGAGGGCTGCCATCATATTTGCGGATATCTTCTACTGTGGTAATGACAACATTATTTTTAATTTTTAGATCGCTGGGGGAAAGTTTTTTAAAAATTCCTGTTTCCGTCTTTCCAGAAAAAACTGGACTTGATGGGGGAACATGAGTAATTGTAGTATCTTCGTTTATGATTAAGGTTATCTTGGTGGTTCCAATTGAAGAGGGGACTTCAATAACAAGTTGTTTTTTTTCGATTTCTGAAATGACACCTGTAAGTGAGTAAACAGGGTTTGATATTTCTAGATATTTACTGTTGTTAGCTTCAGATAGATTCTCTGTGTTCGAATGTATGCGAGTGGTGAGAGTCAGATTGTTTCGATACTTGAGGAATAATAGAACAACTGTAATTACTAAAATAATGATTAAAGGAATGGATATTTTTATGATGAGGTCAAAAATATCATTTTCCTTGTTTGAGGTTACTGGCTCGTGGGTGGATGGCTGTTGAATTAAGTAATTTTGGTCCATTTTTATGTTCTTCTTAATTCAGATTTAATTACAGTTGCCAACGATAAGATCTCCCCCTGTAGTGTAATAAACAGCTGTTCCTGTAACCGAAAGAGTACTATAGCGAGCAGCACCAACTGACTTGCCGTAGGTTCCAGAAGAGATGTTGTGAGCTCCGTAACATTTGTACATGACTACACCTCCACAAGATCTTCCATTGGAGTTTACGTAAGTGTCGGTTTGTATGGTACTATCAGACCAGTGAACGGGGTGCCCAGAAAGAGGAACGTCGCAGAAAAGGTTAGTTGTATAACTAAAATAACCAGAGTAATGCCAAACGAGGTCATCTTGTCCTGCATGTGTGGTCCATGTAGGCCAACGAGGGCTACATGTACCTACTGGATTAACACCGGCAATTCCAACTCTTTTACTACTGACTGTAGATGGAAGATTGGCGTTGCCATAATCTGAACTGCAGGCACCTCCTGATGTAAAAGTGGTGCAATCTAAGAAGCTTCCCGTGCAAGTTGAGCTATTTGAACAAGTTTCCGGACAATCTGAACCACACATATAACAACTGCCACATTGAACATAATTTGATCCACAACAACAAACAATGTCTTGACCACAACCTCCACAAGCTCCTCCGCAAATTTCGGCACTTATTGAGGTCGTATTGCTAAGAAATGCTCCTACTGTGATGATGATTGCTAGTATGCGAATCGTCATTTAATTAGTTGAATTCTCTAATTCTTGAAGTCGAAGTTCGAGGTTGTTGAGTCTGTTTTTTAGTTGTTGGTTTTCAATTTTTAGTGAGTCGATTTCTTTCTTGTGATTTTTCATCTCAGCTAGAAGCAAGACTCCAAGTTTTTCGTAATCGACATTGGCAACATTTCTAGTGCCATCGCTCAGTGTTAGTTCTGGATACACCTTGAACACTTCTTCTGCAATGAGTCCGAACTGGCGTCCACCGGAAAGAGATTTTCCTAGCTGTTTGTATTTTTCTTTGTAGTCATATGTTTTGGGTTCAAGTTCATAAATTCTACTTGAATCTAAAACCATTGGAACAATGTTTTCTTTGTAATATTTGGATGATCCTCCTGCATACAAACTGCCGACCACATGAATTTTGTAAGTCGGAGCTGTTGTACCAATGCCGACGTTGCCGGTACCGTTTGGCATTATGGCAAAGTGCTGGTTTGTGCCAGTAATGATATCTGAAGAAATTCCTGAAAAAACTACTGATCCAGTTGTAAATGTGGGTCCGTTGTTGGTAACGATGACTCCAGTTCCTGTTTCATCGCTGATGGAATAGCGCACGTTGGCTGAAGTAATAGTAGTGGTTAATTTGCCTCCTGTGGTAGTACTAACGAGTCTGTTTGCAGTTATTCCAGAGAAGGTTATAGTTCCTGATGATGTTAAGCCTGTTAAGCCTGTGGCAGCCCCTGCGGATGATACATCCCAGTTTGATGAGTTTACCGCGACAGTGTTTGACCCCCCGCCAATACTAATCGCTCCGGTTGAAGTACCAGTGTTGATATTGGTTGCGTAAATTGATGAAGAATTTAAATTTATATTTCCATACGAAGCATTAAATGAGCCGACAACGTCTAGTATTGCTTCTGGAGATGCGGTACCAATGCCGACATTGCCATTAGCAGTTATTCGTAAGCGTTCGTTACCGCCGGTAGCAAACCACATAGGTGTATTTTCTGTGTTCCAAAATTCAGCGCCTCCCGAATAGTGATAATCAATCCACAAGCCATCACTTCCTGTCGATCCAGAGTCACCATTTATGAGTTGAATGGCTGATGAATTAGCACTGGGTGCAAAAATAGTAAGTGGAGTGTTTGGGCTGGTTGTACCAATGCCGATTTTTCCACCTGTGTAAAGGTTGCCTGTTGCGGGAGAGAGACCTGCTAAACCGTTTTCTGGACAAATGGCACCAGCACAAATCAGTAGATTCCTGTTTACTGTTTGAATATCTCCAGCGGCGGCAAGAGTATCTGTGACGCCAGAAATGGCGAATCCCATTCGAAGAAGTTCGCGATCAGAGGTGGCATAAGTTCCAGTTGGGGTATTTACATCGGCATCGGCTATCGTCATGTCACTAATGTTTTCGCGATATGTCCATGTTGCGTCTGGGCAAAGATTGGTGGTTTGATCTGCCAAAACCATTTGAATCTGGGTGATTGGAGAATCGAGTTTGAGAGTATTTCCATAGGGGTCTGTGGTGATATTTATTGGGTCGGGAACTCCGTCTAGGTCAGCATCCTTGACGCATAGTTTGCCTTGAGCTATTTTTCCGCTTGTGTTGATATAGATTATGCCTCGCTCAGTTTCAGTATCCTGAATTACTATCTTGTATGGAGAGGGTGGAAAAACAAGAGTTTTGTGTAGAGTGATAGCGGTGCCAGGTGTAATAATCAAATCTCCATCAGCTACTCCGTTAACATCTTCATAAACTACACAACTATTGTTAAAAGTAATATTTCCTCCTGAAGTAAAATTACAGTAGTCGTAGGCAGAAATGTGTTTGGGGAAAATGAAAATTAGGGAAAGGGAAAGAAAAAAGAATATTTTTTTCATAGTTATTTGATTAACATAGGCTGGGAGGTTTTGTTGCCCAACTCGGTAGTAATTTCAAAAGAGACATTGTATATTTTTTCGTAGGTGTCCGAGAATTGATATGTGGTGGACCATATACCATTGGTGGTGGAACCTGAGATTAGCTTCATGGGGTGAGAGGTGGTTTGGGCATCAGTGTTGAGAGTGAGGCTGACAGTGTTGATAGGCTCTTTGCTTTGAATGGTAGCGGAAACGGTTTGTTTGGTGTCTTTGGCTGGATCAAGAGGGTCATAGGTGATGGAAGTGACGGTCGAATCTCCCCAAGATCCTTGAACATTGTAAGTTTGTTTGCCGTGAGGAAGGATAAGGTAGGGAGTGGGAGCGGCGACAGTGCCAGGGGGTAGCTTTTTATTTGTAATTGGAGTGGTTTTTGTAAGAGTCGGGGTGGGTAATTTCCAACCAAAAGGATTGGCAAGAAGAAGGAAAAAACCTAAAAGACCAAAAGAGACTCCTAAAATTACGTAGAGAACGGGAGATATTTTTCCTGAGTTCATAGCCTAGTATCAATATAGAGAAAATTGTGATAATAGTCAATTATTTTGGGGGAGAGAAATGCTTTGCTCGATACCTAGTATAAGAGCTTGCTCGTCTTCTTTTCCATAATAATTATTATGGAAATATCATCCTGTGCTTCCTCTTATATCTGCTCCTATAATTGCTTTACCATTATAGGATTGATATAATACAGGCTATGAAAAAAGCATTGATGGGACTTATTTTTTTGATGGTTGTCGGGGCATTTTTTGGGACACCAAAATCATGGGCTATTTCTGAAACTGCTTTACCTAAAATAGTACCTACTGAAACAGCAACAGTGTCGGCAGAGACAGCTCCTGTAAAGGAAATTGACTTAACTGTGCCTAAACAAGAGGGTGATCGTTTGACTAAACTGATGAATGGACAAAAATTATCAGGATGGTGGGGCAAGGATGTTTTGAAACTGGCTATGCGTAAAGCTGTGTCTGAAGGAGTGTCTCCCAATACCCTGGTACTGCTTTTCTTATTTCCTCTAGTGGCAGCTTTGGTGGCTTTTTCTCGCCAAGTGGTCGGTGTGTCTGGATTTGGCATGATTACACCTGCCTTACTTTCGGTGGCCTTTTTGTCTACCGGAGGCTTGGTGGGCTTAGTGCTTCTGTTCTTTATTCTTGGCGTGGCAACATTGGGAAGATTGTTAATCAAGAAAGTCAAAGTGCCATATTTTCCAAAACTAGCTATTCTGATCTGGGTGGTTTCAATGGCTGTTTTGGTTTTGCTTTTGATGTCGCCGATGATTGGCCTTGAAAGACTAATGAGCGTGGGAATTTTTCCCATTATGCTGTTTGTGCTTTTGGCTGAAACTTTTATCGAAGCTCAGATTACCAGAAGTTTGGCCACTTCAATGTGGATGACAATCGAAACAGTGATTTTGGCTTTGATTGCTTATAAATTGATGAGCGCTCCTTGGATTCAGTCTCAGGTATTGCTTCATCCGGAAATTACCGTAGTCGGAATTTTGGGTCTGGACTATTTGATCGGTACTTATAAGGGATTGAGATTAATGGAGATTTGGAGATTTCGTAAATTATTGAGAAAATAATATTGAGATTTTTATGATTAGACTGAACGACATACTAGGGCTTAATGCTCGATCGGCTGACTATTTGCTTTTAAACAAAAAGTCCGCCCGAAAAAGAGCAGACGACAAACTCTTGACAAAGAGAATGCTGAAACGCGCCCATGTAGCTCACCCTAGGCTGTTGGGGGTGCTGAAAGATGCTCATGAAGTGAGAGATTTTGACTGGAGCAAACTAACCGGAGGATTTGCCGTAAAACCAGTTCAGGGTTTTGGCGGACAGGGAATAGTGCTCGTGAAGCGCCAGGCTAAAGAAGAGGGAAAATTTTGGACTGTAGACGGAAAGAAAATAAGTATAGAAGATCTCGTGCTGCACACTGTAGATATTGTCGAGGGGAAATATTCACACAATAATTTACCTGACAAAGCGATGATCGAAGAGAGAATTACCATTCATCCTAAGTTTAAAAAATTAGCTGTAGGTGGCGCTCCTGATGTGAGAGTAATTGTTTTTAACAATATTCCTGTGATGGCGATGTTACGCTTACCAACTGAAGAAAGTGCCGGAAAGGCCAATCTTCATCAGGGTGCTATTGGCCTGGGAATTGATATGGCAACAGGGATTACAACCTATGGAGTATATAAAAATGGCCAGATAAAGTATTTTCCGGATACAAATAAAAAGGTAAACGGGATTGCTATTCCTTACTGGAACAAAATTCTTCTGATGGCAGTAAAAACACAAAAAGTGTCGCACTTGCCATATTTGTCGGTGGACATGCTTATAGATGAGAAAAAAGGACCTGTGGTTTTGGAGTTAAACGATCAACCAGGACTTTCTATCCAGCTTGCGAATATGGCCGGACTCCGCAGAAGACTTCAAAGAGTTGAAGGGTTGGAAGTTGACAATGTGGAAAAGGGGGTAAAGATTGGAAAAGCATTGTTTGCCAGTAAATTTGCCAATAGGGTACAGTTTTTGGGAGAAGACAAACCAGTATTGGGAATATTTGAAACAGCTCAGATTAAGACGGGAAAAAAGAAGTGGACTGAGGTGCGATGCAAGATCGATACCGGTGCTAGAAGCACTTCAATTGATCAAAGTTTGGCTTTGGAATTGGGCTTGCTCCGCCCCGAAAATGTGCTTTGGACAAAGAAAGTTAAAAATTCTCTGGGTTTTGAGGAGAGAACAATCATCGGGATTACGATGAAAATAAAGGGAAAGACGATAAGGACACGAGCTAGCCTTACCAATAGGGCAGAGCTAAGACGCCAGTTTTTGATTGGTAGACGAGATTTGAAAGATTTTGTGGTTAATCCGGGGTTGATTAGAATTAGAAAGAAAAAATGATAGGAAAAAATATTTTTGGATATTTCTTAAATTTTCTTCCATACAAAAAACCGGACGCTATTTTGCCTGCGCAAAATCCGTCCTTACTATCAGCGAAATTTTCTTTGAATACAAAGAAACCGGGCAATTTCGCTTTGCGCGATATTTTTTGTATCGGACGAAAATTACGAAATGTAAAATATTTTCTTAATTGGGAGTGCACTTCAAAACATAATATATTATTGAATAATTTATCAAGCAGATTAGTGTTAAATTAAGTATATGAAAATAGCATACCTGCACAGAATTACTTTCGACGAGAGTGAACAGAGATTTTTGGAAGAAGCCAAAAATCTAGGGATTGAGCTGGTGTTGATCAAATACAGACAGCTAAGAATGGTTGATGGAAAAATTCTTTTTGAAGACACTGATATGAAAGACTTCGATGGCTGGTTTTTCCGCTCTGTGGGGTCTGAACTGGAGTGGAGTAAGCTCTTACAGCTTTATGCCAAGAAACACAATATTCCTGTCGTTGACGAGTATTTGAAAACCGAAGGACCTTTGCGCCGTTTTAAAAGCGTGATGACTTGGCAACTGGTTGAGGCAGGAGTGAAGTATCCAAAATCTCAGTATATCGAGACTTGGAATGACTTAGAGAAGTTTTTGAGAGAGGCAAGTTTTCCTTTGATTGTGAAACTTTCTCAGGGTGGAAGACATGGAATGGGAACTTTTTGGATTAGAGAGTTTGAAGATTTGAACAAACTAAAAGTAATTTTGGAAGAGAGAAAAGAAAAAGCCAAAAAGAAGGGTGAAAAAGTGCCGATGATTAGGGGATTTTTGGTTCAAGAATATATTGAGAATGATGGAGATTTCCGAGTGGTGACGGTTGGATATAAATGTATTGGAGGATTTAAAAGACAGGTAAAAGAGGAAAAATTGATTTTGAACAAGAGTCAGGGCAATTCAATTGGATTAAAAGAAGTGCCTGAAGCTGTGGTGAGAACCGCAGAGGCTGCGGCAAGGGCATTGGAAGTGGAAGTGGCCGGGACGGATTTGGTTATCAGTAAGAAAACCGGAGAAGTTTACATAATTGAAGTGAACGAAGCACCGCAGTTTAAGGTGTTTGAAAAGAGAACTAAGATTAATGCGCCAAGAAAAATCTTGGAGTACTGTATAGAAAAATTTCGAAAATTATGAAAATGAATATTTCCGTATTCCTGCCGCACTCACTAACAGGGCTTATCACCCTAGTTCTTTGTTGGCCACCGATAATTTGTCGCTTCCTGCGAGCGACAATCATCTCGATTCTCGACTTGAATTTCCACTTCGTGGAACCAAGCAATTCAAGTCTGCGAAGCGTGGCACAAAGAACAATGGTTCACGTCCTTTATGATATTCGTGCGTATGAAATAGTTGGAAAATATTCATAATTAATATATGAAAAAAGTATTAATACTGACCAGATTTAGAGGGGAGTATGAACCAAGGCGATTGGCTGAGGAAGCTGCTGCTTTTGGATATGAAGTGGATAGAGTGAATTATGAACATGTACGATTGGGAGTAAGCCCTTTGGGTAAACCGGTAATTGATCTAATGACCGGGAAGAAGCTGGAAGAGTACGACTTGGTAATTCCTAGGGCAGCAACAAAACGAGGCGGTGAATCGATGTTGGGAGTGAAATCGGTAATTTTGGAGTATATCGAAAAACTGGTAGATAACAAGCCAACAGTAATCAATGGTGAAAGTTTTCGATTTTATCCTTTGATGGGAAAACTGGAACAGGGAATTCTTTTGGCTCAGGAGGGATTGTCGGTGATTCCTTTTGCTTCATTTAATGGTCATCGGGGATGGAAAAGATATCTGGAAATTCTGGCAAAAAGAAAAAATGCCTTTGTTCCAGTGATGGTAAAGGCTCGTTTTGGCAGTCATGGAAAGAACGTAAAACTGGCCGAAAACATTGAAAGATTGATAAAACTATCGCAAAGATATAGTGAGGGAGATGTATTGATTCAACCCGTGATTGTGGTTCGCAGATGGTATCGAGTTCTGGTACTTAATGGAGAGGTTTTGGGAATGATGAAACATAGACAGAAAAATAAGTTTCAGACTGAGGCAATTCAGACAGAAACAGCTTTACTGAAACCAAAATTTACCAAAGAACAAATGGAGGAGTTGAAAATTTTGGCCATTAGAGCGGCGAAAGTGCTTAAGGCTGATTTTGCCGGACTAGACATCGCATGGGATGAAAACTCAAAAGGGTGGAGAATTTTCGAAGTAAACAGAACAGCTCAGTTCCGATGGTTTGAGAAAGCTTATCCGGAAATAAACGTGGCACAGGCGATGGTTTTGTAAAATATGATACGATTTCTTTATGAGACAGAAATCGACTGATATTGTTGAGGGTCAAGATTACCATCAGCAGTATGCTCAATCTTCCGATGAAATAAAAATGAGTAAATGGGAAAAAGCGGAGAAAGCAAAAAGGGGTGAGAGGCAGGGGTTGAGTAAGTTTCGGGTGGGTAAAATTGTAAAAAAATAATTTTCTATTTCTTTCTTTCCTCTTTTGTCACTTAGTTTAGTCCATTTCACAGCCAAACCTTAATATTTCCCTCATTACTTGACCTGTCGCCTTATACCTTTTCAAAAACCGGATGCTCTTTCGCCCTGCGCGAAAGCCATCCATTACTTGCAGCCAAAAATTCTTGAGACTACTCAAGAAACCAGGCTTTTTGGCTTTGCGCAATATTTTTGAAAAAGTATTAAGGCTCCGGTCTAGATTGTTTTCGGGAAACGATATAACTTCCTCATAAGAATAAAGTACTGCGGAATTTATCAATATTTTTTTATACAGATTTTACGAGTATGGCTATACAATTGAGGGATGAAAGGATGGGTGATTTTTTTTGTTGCTTTGGCGATTTATGGAGTGAGTGTTTTTGGAGAGTTTGTGCAGGACGATTTTGTCGTG
This sequence comes from uncultured Pseudomonadales bacterium, assembly GCA_964513845.1. Classification (GTDB taxonomy): domain Bacteria; phylum Patescibacteriota; class Microgenomatia; order UBA1400; family MFAQ01; genus UBA2277. The sequence continues at coordinate 130,531 of CAZENT010000003.1, forward strand.
ATTAAAACTGCTCCAGATATGGGAAGTGTGAGTGCTTTGGGTGCAGTATTTACACGACCATATTATTTTATGAATGAGGGTGGGGGATCTGGAGCGTATCGACCGATAACGAGCCTTAGTTTTTACTTGAATACTTTGTTGACCGGCAAAGAACCTTGGGGATTTAGACTGGTAAATATATTGCTTTATGCTGGAGTGTGTGTTTTGGTGTTTGAGCTGTTGAAAAAATACACCACAACAAAGATGGCTTTTTGGGGAACAATCGTATTTACAGTATTGCCAATACATACAGAAGCGGTAAATAATATTGTGGGGAGGGCGGAAATACTATCACTGGGATTGTTTTTGTTGGCTGTTTTGGCACAGATGAGAAGCAGGTGGGAGCTGTCGGCTATACTATTTTTGTTGGCGTTACTGACAAAAGAAATCGCAATTGTGGGCTTGCCGATTTTAATTTGTATTTTGATTTGGGGAAGGGAAAATAAAGATACAAAAAGGGGAGTTGTTTTCTTTTATATTTTGGTCACAGGATGTTATCTGATTTTACGAACGATGGTGTTGGGCAATGAATCAATGGGGAATGAAGCAACGATAGTGGAAAACCCATTAAAGTTTTTACCAACAAACCAGCGAGTAATGAATGCCTTTTCGCTGGTTCCGTTTGGAGTTGGGAAAATGATATTTCCATGGCATCTTAGTTACGATTATTCCTTTAGTCAAATAAAGTTGGCGACCAGCTGGTTTGATATTCGAGTATTGTTGGGGATTTCTATGTCACTTTTGTCTATTGGAAGTTTGTTGACAAAACTGAGAAAAAATAAGCTGTGGATCATGGGGCAAGCATTGTTTTGGGGGTCGCTGATGGTAACGGGAAATTTTTTGTTTGCTGTGGGGACTATTTTTGGGGAAAGGCTTTGGTTTTGGACGAGTTTAGGAATGGTTTTGATGATTACCTCACTGTTTCCCTTTCGTTCTAATTCTTTGTTGGCCACCGATAATTTGTCGCTTCCTGCGAGCGACAATCATCTCGATTCTCGACTTGAATTTCCACTTCGTGGAACCAAGCAATTCAAGTCTGCGAAGCGTGGCACAAAGAACAAGAACTTCAAGGAACAATTCTTGGTAATCATTATCATGATGCTGGCTGGGAGAAGCTTTGTGCGGAATTTGGATTGGTTGTCGCAGGAAAGATTGTTTATTCATGATGCAAATTATGTAACGGGAAGTGTGATGGCGCAGACAAATAAAGCAGCGATGCTACTGATTAATAATGATTTTGAAGGAGGGAATCTGGCACTTGAGAAAGCAGAAAAGATCTATCCGAATTATCCGATGCTGATAAATAATCGAGGAGCGTATTACTTACATTTAGAGGAATACGACAAGGCTAGAGAAAAATTTGAAGAGTGTTTGAGGGTAAACCCAAGATTTTCTTTCTGTGAAAGTAATCTTATGTTGGTGAAGATTAACAAAGATTGACAAAGTTTATTAATGTGTGTTATGATTTTCGTATGAGTACAGTGAGTTTGTCTTTAACCGACCATCAGGTATCCGAAATTGATAGATTATCTGGTGTTTTTGGCTTTGAAAACAGAAGCGAGTTTGTGCGGGCCTTGTTAAGAGCGACTTTGACTGATGAGGCATTAATTAGAAAAAGTGTGGCGTTCCCCTTTGAAATCCCTTCTGAGAAATCTGCAAAAAAGATTGTAAGTGCATTTAAAAAGACTGATAAATATTCTCCAGAATTTTTGGCCGATCTTAAAGAGGGACTGGAGAACAGTGAGTATTTTTCAAAGTAGGTGGTGGTTTTTCCACCAAACGAAGCTGTTTTAAAAAAGTTAAAAAAATATGGTTTGGTTGGAAAATATATCAAACAGGTGAGGTTGTTGGAAGGTAATGTTTATCATCCCAGTTTGAATGTTGAGCTTTTGGAACCAAAGAAAATGGGTATTTATAGCTTCAGAATTGATAGAAAATATAGAGCAATATTTATTTTTCGTGAGAAAAATGAAGTAATTGAGGTGATAAATGTGACTGTTCATTATAACTAAGGTAAAATAATGCTCGTGAATCGCAAAAAAGTAGCTGTGGGAATATCAGGTGGGGTGGATTCCGCCGTTGCGGCATTGCTCTTGAAAGAACAGGGTTATGATGTGACAGCGGTTCACTTGTATTGCTGGCCACCAAAAAGTGAGATAGAAAAAGATGGAATTTCTCGTGAGGAGTGGATAAAAAAGAACGGCTGTCGAGCTGATGAGGATAGGACTTATGCTCTGAAAACAGCCCTGGAGCTAGGAATACCCTTTAAGGTTTTGGATTTTTCGGAGGAGTATAACCAAAAAGTAATTAAGTATTTTTATGACGAGTATGAGGCTGGACGAACGCCGAACCCTGATGTGATATGTAACTCGGAAATAAAATTTGGGATGTTTTTGGATTGGGCTTTGGAAAATGGATTTGACTATATTGCGACGGGGCATTATGCACGACTAATCTGTGATAATTCAAGTCTGTCGACCACATCTCTTTTAGAAAACGGCAACGTCGTTTTGCCAGCGCAAAACGCGACCTGTTGCGCGTCAAAAAATCCTGTGAATACACAGGAACCAAGCTTTTTTGCCTTGCGCAATCTTTCTAAAACAGAAGATGGTCTCCGACCTTCTTATCACTTGATTATTCCTGCGGACAAGCATAAGGACCAGACGTATTTTTTATGGAAATTGACGCAGAAGGAGTTGGAACACACACTTTTCCCTTTGGGTGAGTTGGTTAAAAATGAAGTGAGAGAAAAAGCTGAAAAAGCTAATCTTTCGGTGGCTAAGCGTAAGGATTCGCAGGGAATTTGTTTTGTGGGAAATGTGGAGGCGAGAGAGTTTCTGGCCAGAAGACTTAAGGAAAATCCAGGTAAAGTTCTCGATATTCATGGGAAGGAAATTGGAAAACACGATGGGGTTTGGTTTTATACCATAGGACAACGCGGAGGCTGGGAAATAACGCCTGATGCGCAGAGAAAATTTGCCGGAAACGGTGTAACACCGGTGTTTTATGTGGTGTCTAAGGATGCGAAGATAAATATTTTGACCGTGGCTGAAGAAAATGAAGCTGGAGGAGATCAATTTGAAGTAGGCGAGATAAACAAAATATCAAAAACAAAATGGAAATTGGACCATCTGATTGTGCGTATTAGGCACGGGGGAGAGCTGATTGGAGCTAGGGGTATGGCAACTAAAGAAGGAATGCTGGTAATACTGGATAAAGAAATGAGAGGCATTGCGAGTGGGCAGAGTGCGGTGTTTTACGGTGAGGATGGAGAGTGTTTGGGTGGAGGAGTGATTGCGTAGTTGAAAAAATGCTATGGGTTGTGTATAATAGGCGGGTAATTTAAAAACATCAATTTTTCTTTTTTCTTTCTTCAAAAAAATGAGGTGCTAAATGACTTGAGTTAGTATCCTTTAGTCATGTAGTCATGGAGGCACAAAATGGAAGATTTCTACAAGCTCTGGGCGACAGAGCAGTTCGTCCGCGGTGGCGGAACTCGCCGCCAGGATCATGGTGAGTGGGCGAATACTCGTCATGGTAAACAGCGCTGGCACGACGAAAGTCGTTTCTACAATAGCCATGGTGACATTGAAGGGTTCGCTAACCGCAAGGTTTTTCGCCGCGGTGGCGTGCTCGAAATCGATTAAATTTTTGAAAGGAATTAAAAGTGGACGAAGGTGATAAGTATAAAGAGTGGGCGGCTGAACAGTATGCTCGCGGTAACCATAAGGGTCGTCGTTCTCACGGCCATAAGGGTAATTGTTCTTGTCGTCGTCCCAACTGCCATCTTTGTCGCCGCTCGGATAGCGAGCAAGATAAGGTGGCAGAGCGACAGGCAGCTCGTCAAGATGCTGTCGTTTAATAAATTGGCTCCGGGAAACCGGAGCCTTTTTCATGGAATGAGGAGTATTGATAGCTAATGTTTGCTATATTGAGATGTGAAAGATAAACAGTTTAAATATTTAATTGTGGGTGCAGGACCGGCGGGAATGTTTGCCTGTTTTGAGCTTTTGAGAAAAAAAGTAGATGGGTCGAAAATTGCCCTATTTGATATGGGATCTAGGTTGGAAGACCGGAAGAAAAGTGAAGTGATGACTGGGTTTGGTGGAGCGGGAACGTATTCAGATGGAAAACTACATTACACACCGAAATTATCACACGAAAGAACGTTTCATTTGATTGATCCTGATGACTATCAAAAAATTCTTGATCAGGTGGAAAAGATTTTTAAAGACTTTGGGGTGGACTCGGAGTATTACCCAAAAAATGTACAAGAAGTGGAGGTAATGGTGGCTGAAGCTGAGAGAAATGATGTGGAACTGGTAGTACGCAGAGCGCAACATGTGGGCACGGACAAACTGAAAGAAGTGGTGGGTAAGTTCCAGCAGTTTTTACTGGATAAAGGGGTGACAATCTTTGATAAAACGAAAATTGAAGATTTGATAATAAAAAAGGAAGAAGTAATTGGGGTGATTGATTCAAAGAAAAAGAAGTATTTTGGAAATAAAATACTATTGGTTCCAGGGAGGGTGAATGCGGCTTGGCTGCAAAAATTAGGCACGAAATATGGAATTAAGTATCAATATGACATGGTGGAAATTGGAGTTCGAGTAGAGTTTCCAAGATCGGTGATGAAACGATATGCAGATGCTTTGTATGAAATTGTATTAAAAGTGCGAACGAACACTTTTGATGATGTAATGAGAACATTTTGTTCTTGCCCGAATGGATTGGTGGCAACAGAAATATATCCTGAGTATGTTTGTGTGAATGGGCATTCTTTATCGGATCACAAATCTTTGAATTCAAACTTTGCTTTTGTGTGTGAAGTGCATCTAACTGAGCCAGTGGAAAACTCGATCGATTATGCCGAGTCTATCGCCAAACTAGCCACAACAATTGGAGGGGGAAAGCCAATACTGCAAAGATTGAAGGATTTGCAGAGAGGTCGAAGAAGTACTTGGAGTCGCCTGGCCAAGTCGATGGTTCATCCATCACTTCGTGATGTAACTCCAGGCGACATTTCGATGGCCTTGCCACACCGAATTGTGGTGAATATCTTGGAGGGATTGGAGAAACTGGATGCTGTAATGCCTGGGATTAACTCAGGATCAACTTTGCTTTATGCGCCAGAAGTGAAACTGCGCTCTTCAAAGGTAGCTTTGACCAAAAACATGGAAACAACTGTCAAAAACGTGTATTCGGCTGGAGATGCGGCGGGTATATCGGGATCAATTACTGGGGCCGCGGCCACAGGAATTATGGCGGCTAGAGGAATGTTGAAAAAATAAGGAGAGTATGTGGTAAAATATTCATGTTCGCGAGGGTAAATATATTCCTCTTTGGGGAGTTGTAATTTGTACTTGCCAAACGTAAGTTTGGTTGTTACAATAGCGAAGCTCTTTAACAAGTGAAGCAGCCAAATATACGCTGGGCGTATATTTGATACTATTTTTTTGTCATTTTTGAAGTGGCAGAGAGTGACGTTTAAAATTCAATTTTAATTGAGAATTTGATCCTGGTTCAGGATGAATGCTGGCAGTGTACCTTAAGCATGCAAGTCGAACGGAGGAGACCGCAAGGTTGAATCAGTGGCAGACGGGTGAGGATCGACAGGAACCTACCTTTTGTTGGGGAATAGCTCGCCGAAAGGCGAGATAATACCGCATAAGATCGTAAGATGAAAGGCCTTAACCGGCCGACGATAGATGGGCCTGTTCGCTATCAGCTAGTTGGTGAGGTAATGGCTCACCAAGGCTATGACGGCTAGGGGGTGTGAGAGCACGACCCCCCACAATGTTACTTAGACACGGAACATACACCTACGGGTGGCAGCAACTGGGAATTTTGCACAATGGGCGAAAGCCTGATGCAGTGACACTGCGTGTAGGATGAAGGCCCTCGGGTCGTAAACTACTGTGATAGGGGAAAAAATTTTGATGGTACCCTATTAGAAAGTACTTGCTAACTACGTGCCAGAAGCCTCGGTAATACGTAGAGTACAAGCATTATCCGGATTTATTGGGCGTAAAGAGTATCGTAGGCGGTCTGTTAAGTAGCGGGTTAAAGCCCGGGGCTCAACCCCGGAGATGTCCGCTAAACTAGCAGACTTGTGGATGTTCGGGGTTACTAGAATTCTTGGTGGAAGAGTGAAATCTGTTGATATCAAGAAGAATACCAAAAGCGAAGGCAGGTAACTAGGACATTCCAGACGCTGATGAACGAAAGCTAGGGGAGCGAAAGGGAT